>DATINX010000143.1:0-2462 GCA_035473835.1 Candidatus Dormiibacterota bacterium
GGTGGCCGCGGCAGGGGCCAGGGTCATGAGCCTGGAGGAAGGCGACGTCGCCGGCGCCGTGATGGCAGCGATGCCGGGCAGCGGGATCGACGCCGCGATCGGGATCGGCGGGCTGCACGCCACGCTCGTGGCCGCTTGCGCCGTGCGCTGCCTGGGCGGGGCGCTCCAGGCCAGGCTGTGGCCCCGGAACGAGGAGGAACGGGCGCTCCTGGGCGAGGGGGCCTCGCGCCTGTACGGAGTGGCCGACCTCGTCCCGGCCACCGAGGTGGCGGTCGCCATCACGGGGATCACCGGCGGCCAGCTCCTGCCGGGGGTCCTGTTCGGAAGCGGCTACGCAGAGTCTTCCTCGCTCGTCATGTCGAGTCGCCAGGCGATCGTTCGTCGCCTGACCACCCGCCACCACACAGTGGGCGAATCCAGCTGACCGGCAGCCCGTGTAGAGCGGATTAGGCCATTACCAGCCGGGGTATCACATAGACGAGATAGACGAGATGGAAGAAAGGAACCAGCCGAACCCGCCGCCGGCGAGCGGGGAACAGCTGCCGCCACCGCCGCCTTACTACCCGGTCACGGCGGACATTCCGCCGGGCTCGCCGTACCACTACGCGCCGGCGCCCCCGCGGGGGACCAACCGTGGCCTGCTCGGGGGGCTCGGAGCCGTCTTGCTGGCCATCGTCACCAAGGGCGGCTACCTCCTGGCGCTCCTGGTCAAGATCCCGGCCGCGGCCACCCTGATCTCGCTGGTCATCAGCTTCGGCGGCTACGCGCTTCTGCGCGGCCCCCAGTTCGCGGGCGCCCTGGTCGTGATGATCTTCGTCCACGAGATGGGACACGTGGTCGAGATCCGGCGTCAGGGTATGCAGGCCACCGCGCCTATATTCATCCCGTTTTTAGGAGCGGCCATCTTCCAGCGGTCGCACCCGACCAACGCTCTCAAGCAGGCTCAGATCGGCATCGCCGGCCCCATCGCGGGGACGATCGGCGCGACGGTCGCGTTCGTGCTGTACCTCTCCACGCACAACGATTTCTTCCTGCTCGCCGCGCTGCTCGGCTTCCTGATCAACCTTTTCAACATGATCCCGGTGTGGCAGCTCGACGGCGCCTGGGTCCTCGCCCCGGTCTCGCCGTGGTTCATGGTCTCCGGCTTCGCGATGATCGTGGCCGCTGCACTGTTCCTCCACTTCGTCAGCATCCTGCTGGTCATCGTGGCCGTGCTCGGGATCTCGACTGTGATGCAGCGTTTCCGCGACGCCAAGAACCCGTACTACACCTCAGTTCCGGTCCGGGCCCGTTGGGCCCTCGGCGTGGCCTGGCTGGCCCTCGTCATCTATCTGGGCGTCGCCTTTCTGCAGGCCTCGGCCTTGCTGACGCCACTCGCTGGTTAAACTATTCATCTGCCTGGAGGCACGACTTTGAAAGCACAGATCCATCCCACCTATTACGAAGACGCGGTCGTCACCTGCGTGTGCGGGAACACGTTCACGACCGGGTCAACTCGCAAGGAGCTCAAGACCGAGATCTGCTCGGTCTGCCATCCGTTCTTCACCGGGACGCAGAGGATCGTGGACACGGGCGGCCAGGTCGAGCGCTTCCGCAAGCGGGCGGCTAAGACCCGCAGCAACTAGATGTCGGAGCCGGAGCAGGCGCTTCCGGTGACGGAGAGTGAGACTCGCCCCCACAGCCCGGCGCTGCGCAGCGGGCAGCTCCCCACAGGTGGGGAGCCCAGGGGAGGCAAGGAGCCTTTCTTCTACGGAGGCCAGGCGGTCATCGAGGGCGTGATGATGCGCGGCAAGCGCCACTACGCGGTCGCCGTTCGCCTGCCGAACACGAAAGAGATCGTGGTCGACCGCGGTGAGCTCAAGGCGGCCATCTACGTCAATCCGGTCTGGAAGCTCCCACTGCTGCGCGGGCTTGCGCTCATCGGCGAGCAGCTCCACCTCGGCATGAAGTCGCTCATGTGGTCGGTGAACATGAACGCGGGAAGCCAGGGGGTCGAGATCGGCAAGAAGGAGATCCGCAGCTCGGTGGCGGTCGCCGGCGTGTTCGCCCTTCTCCTCTTCATCGGACTTCCCCTGCTGCTGGCGAGCCTCGCGGTGCATCGCAGCGGGAGCTTTGTCTTCGTGGTCGTCGAAGGCATCATCCGGGTGGGGCTCGTACTGGGCTACCTCTCCGCGATCGCGCTCATTCCCGACGTGCGCAGGGTCTTCCAGTACCACGGCGCCGAGCACAAGACCATCAACGCGTTCGAGTCCGGCTGGCCGCTCGAGGTTCCGTCGGTTCGCCGCGCGAGCCTTCTGCACCCGCGCTGCGGCACCGGCTTCCTGCTCGTGGTCCTCGTCGTCAGCGTGAACGTCTTCTCGGTCGTGGCGCTTTTCCACCCGAACTGGTTCTGGCTGATCATGAGCCGCGTCCTCGCCATCCCTATCATCGCCGGCGCGGGCTTCGAGCTCATCCGTTTCATG
>DATINX010000144.1:0-3630 GCA_035473835.1 Candidatus Dormiibacterota bacterium
ACGAGCTGCACCCGATCCTCTCCGAGCTGCGTGACCGCTTGAAGCGGGCGCCGGTCAGCTACAGCCGGTCGTAGCCCCGCAGTTCAGGCACTTGTAGCACGAGCCTGAGCGCACGGTGATCGCGCCGCAGTCCGGGCACGCAGGCGCATCCGTGTTGATGAACGTGATCTTCTGAATCCCGTTGGCGGGGGTCGCGATCACCTTGAGCTCGCTCGCCGGCGCAACGCCGGACGATGGGGCGGCGGTGGCCGGTGGCGCCGAGCCCGCTGCCGGCACTTCGCGGCGAACCACGCCCGCCTCGTCCTGCTCGTCCAGCGGCATGAAGTGGCTGGCCATCCAGCGGAAGATGTAGTCCACGATCGACTTCGCGATCGGGATCTCCTTGTTCTTCGTGAACCCAGACGGCTCGAACCGCATATGGCTGAACTTGTCGACCATGAACTTGAGCGGCACTCCGAACTGCAGCGCGTACGAAGTCTGCGTCGCGAACGCGTCCATCAGGCCTGAGATGGTCGAGCCCTCCTTGGCCATGGTCACGAACAGCTCGCCAGGCTGGCCGTCCTCGAACATCCCGACCGTCAGGTAACCCTCGTGGCCCTGGATGTCGAACTTGTGCGTGATCGACTTGCGCTCGTCGGGCAGGCGGCGGCGGACCGCGCGGTAGTCGGGTCCGGCCGGGTCGACAGCCTTCTTGTCTTTCTCGAGCGAGGTCGAAAGCGGCTGCGAGCGCTTGCAGCCATCGCGGTAGATGGCGATGCACTTGAGGCCGAGCTTCCATGACTCGAGGTATGTCTGCTGGATGTCCTCGACGGTGGCGTCGGTGGGGAGGTTCACAGTCTTCGACATTGACCCGGAGATGAACGGCTGGACCGCCGCCATCATCCGCACGTGGCCCATCGGCGCGATCGATCGCATGCCCTTGACCGGCTTGAACGCGCAGTCGAACACCTTCAGGTGCTCCTCCAGCAGCTGGGGAGCGCCCTCGATGGTGTCGTTGTCGTCGATGTACTCGACGATGTCCTTGACCTCTTTGCTGTCGTACCCCAGCTTGCGCAGGGCGGCGGGCACGGTGCCGTTGACGATCTTCAACAGGCCGCCGCCAACCAGCTTCTTGTACTTGACCAGGGCGAGGTCGGGCTCGATGCCGGTGGTGTCACAGTCCATCATCAGGCCGATCGTGCCGGTCGGGGCGAGGACCGTGGCCTGGGCGTTGCGGTAGCCATGCTGGCGACCGAGCTTGACGGCGTCATCCCACGTCTCGCGGGCGGCGTCGACCACCTCGGCCGATTCCGGCGAGGTGGGCAGCTGGTGCGCCGCCTGGCGGTGCTTCTCCATCACGCGCAGCATCTGCTCGCGGTTCTTGGGGTACTCGGAGAACGGACCCCTGACCTGCGCCATCCGCGCCGACTGCGCGAAAGCGCGGCCGGTCATGATCGAGGTGATGGCGCCGGCGAAGCGGCGTCCTTCGTCGGAGTCGTAGGCCAGGCCCATCGACATGAGCAGTGCGCCCAGGTTGGCGTACCCGAGCCCGAGCGGGCGCAGCGCTTCCGAGTTCTTCGCGATCGCCGGCGTGGGGTATGAGGCGTTGGAGACGATGATCTCCTGGCCGGTGAAGCAGATGTCGACTGCACGGCGGAACCGATCGACGTCGAAGGTCCCGGCCTCGGACTGGAACTTCATGAGGTTCAGCGACAGCAGGTTGCAGGCGGTGTCGTCGAGGAAGACGAACTCCGAGCAGGGGTTGGTGGCGTTGATGCGGCCGGTGTTCGGAACGACATTCCAGTCCTGGATGGTGGAGTCGAACTGCAGGCCAGGGTCGCCGCAGACCCAGGCGGCCTCGGCGATATCCTTCCAGAGGTCGCGGGCCTTGTACGTGTCGATGACCCTGCCGTCGACCACCGCCTTGGTCGTCCACTGCTTGTCGTCGACGACGGCCCGCATGAACTCGTCGGTGACGCGGACCGAGTGGTTGGCGTTCTGGAACTGGACCGAGTCGTAGGCGCCGCCGGGCACGTTGAACCCGACGTTGTAGCCGGCATCGATGAGCGCCCACGCCTTCTTCTCTTCGTCGGCCTTGCAGCGGATGAAGTCGAGGATGTCGGGGTGGTCGGCGTTGAGGATGACCATCTTCGCCGCGCGCCTTGTGGTGCCGCCCGACTTGATGGAACCCGCGAACGAGTCGTAGCCCTTCATGAAAGAGACGGGGCCCGAAGCCGTGCCGCCGCCTGAGAGCTGCTCTTTCGATGACCGCAGCACCGAGAGGTTGGTGCCGGTGCCGCTGCCGAACTTGAACAGCATGCCTTCGGTCTTGACCAGCTCGAGGATGGACTCCATCGAGTCCTGGACCGAGTTGATGAAGCAAGCCGAGCCCTGTTGGGCGCGGTTGGGCACGCCGAGGTTGAACCACACCGGGCTGTTGAAGGACGCGTGCTGGGTGACCAGCAGGTAGCGGAGCTCCTCCGCCCAGTTCTCGGCGTCCTGGTCGCCGGCGAAGTAGGCGCCCTCGAGACCCCATGCCTTCAGCGTCTCGACCACCCGGTCGATGATCTGGCGGACGCTGGTCTCCCGCTCGGGGCTGCCGGGGCTGCCGCGGAAGTACTTCTGCGCGACCACGTTGATGGCCAGCTGCGACCACGAGCGGGGGACCTCGACGTCCTTCTGCTCGAAGATGAGCTGGCCCTTCTCGCCGACGATGGAGGCGGTGCGGCGCTCCCACTCGATCAGGTCGTACGCGTGGCTGCCCTCGGGCGTGAAGTAGCGGCCAAACCGGAGTCCCGGCTTGGCGGTTCCGTTCTTGTGGTTCCCGTTCTTGCGGGCTCCCGTGGCGAGGTCAGCTGCGTTTTTGGCCATTTCTACAGAACGCCTCCTTCAATCATCCCCGGGTGAGGGTGGTTTCAAAGCTCTTTGGTAAGACGTGGGGTGGGTCGTTGAACTTGTTCGTTTGGGGATGGAAGAGGCCCCGGAGCATGCCCGCCACTTATGCCCCAGGGCCTCGATCTAACGACCCTGAATATACGAGGCGGCTTTCGGCTTGTCAAGGCCCAAACACAAGATATCTGGTGTCGATGTGCGGCCGAGTACCACATATGGGTGGATTACCTGTGGATATCCCTGGTGAGGACTTGGGCACACGGTGGGAATTGCCTGTGGAAAACCTGGCATAACCCGGGCTATTGAACCGAGTCGAGGAGGGCGAGGCTGAGGGGTTCTGTGGAAACCTCCGTGGCGCCGTTTTCGGAAGTCTGGACGCTCTGGGCCGCCGACCGGATCTTGGCCGACACCTGCTTGCCCTCGGTGTACGTGTTCTGGAGCATGGTCAGCGCCCGCTGGAGCTTGTTGTCGAGGATCCCCTCCAGCGTGTCCAGGTGCCGTTCGACGTCGATCAGGGCCGACTGGAGCCGCTCCATGTCGACGGTGCGGGCGAACTGCAGGTGCAGCTGATACAGGGTGAGCAGGTATGGGAGGGCCATCGCGTAGCCGACGACCATCACATGCCGGCGGTGGGCGGCGATGATGGCGCCGCGGCACACGTCGTAGGCCGCATCCGGGATGACGGCGAGGGCGAACGTCGACGTCGCGACGGGGTCGATGTACTGGCTCACCTCGCGGACCCGCCGTTCCACCTCGCGC
>DATINX010000145.1:0-5214 GCA_035473835.1 Candidatus Dormiibacterota bacterium
GTATCGATGATCTCGGTCTCGAAGCGATGGCGCTCGGCCCACTTCAGATACATCCGCATCAGCATCTCGACCCAGTCCTGAGCCTCCACCCCACCCTGGCCGACGGAGATCGTGACCACGGCGTTGTGGTTCGCGTATGGGTCGGTGAAGAGTAGGTCGAACTCACGCGAGCGCAGCTCGGACAAGATCGCGGCCTCCTCGCCGGCCACCTGCTTGGTCAGCTCAGAGTCGCCGGATGCAAGTTGGTCGAGCTCGATCAGGTCGCGCGCGCGCTTTTCGAGCTGGTCCCAGGTCTTGATCAGCTCGCGGTCCTCAGCCCCCTCGCGCGCCAGCGCGCCCGCTCGGCGAGGGTCGTCCCAGATCCCGGGCTGGGTTAAGAGGTGGTCTAGCTCTTCAGCTCGCTTGAGCTTCGCAGGCAGGTCAAAGATGCTCCTTTAGCTGAAGAATCCGATCCAACAGCTCTTTCGGACTCAATTGAACGTCCATTAAATCTCCTGTCCACGCGTCGCAAGGTTGGCCCGGCTACGCCGGGCCAAATCACCGCCCGCCACTATCGACACCAATGTGGCGAGGAGTAACCAAGCGCGGGATCCTGATCCCGCGCTTCTCTCAAAGATGCTCCTTCAGCTGAAGAATCCGATCCAACAGCTCCCTGGGACTCAGCTGAACGTCCATTTACTTCCCGTGGCACCTCTTGTACTTCTTACCTGAACCGCACCAGCACGGATCGTTGCGGCCCAGCTTAGCGGCCGCCGCACCACCCGCACCTGCAGCCGCGCCGGCCGGAGCCGCCGCGCGCTGCTTCTTGGGCGCGCCGTTGCTTCCTGCGCCGGCCGCACCATCCGGGTCTCCAGGACCAGATTCCAATATCTGGCGCACGATCGGGGGCGCCTTCGGCGGCGGCGCGTTCTGCTGGATTTGCACGCGGAATATCCGCGCGACGATCGAGCCCTGAATGCGGTCACGGAGTTCGTTGAACATCTCCAGGGCTTCGTTCTTGTACTCGACGAGCGGGTCGCGCTGCCCGTAGGCGCGCAGTCCGACGCCCTCGCGGAAGTGCTCCATCTGCGTGAGGTACTCCATCCACTGCCAGTCGATGGTCCGCAGCATCACGTCCTTCTCCACCAGCGGCATCAACTCGGGGCCGATCTCCTCGACCTTCTTGTCGTACGCGTCGGCGGCCGCGGCGTTCAGGTGATCCGCGAGGGCGGTGCGACCTTGCGACACCACCTCTTCGGGGATCTGAGACCCCGGCGCGATCGGCAGGTACGCGGAGAGGTATCGGACGAGCGCGTCCATGTCCCAGTTCTCGGGATGGCGGCTCTCGCAATGGACCTCGATGCCCTTGTCGACGATCTCCTTGACGTACTCGAGGATGTTGCCGCGCGCGTCCGCGCCCTCGAGCACCTTGCGCCTCTCCTCGTAAACGATCTGGCGCTGCTTGTTCATCACGTCGTCGTATTCGACCACATGTTTGCGGGCATCGAAATGCATGCCTTCGACCTTCTTCTGCGCACCTGCGATCGATCGCGCCACCCATGGATGCTCGATCGGCTCCACCTCGAGGCTGTCCATCAGGCGTCCGATGCGGTCCGCGGCCGGTCCGAAGATCTTCATCAGGTCGTCCTCGAGCGAGATGAAGAACTTGCTCGAGCCAGGGTCACCCTGACGACCCGCGCGCCCACGAAGCTGGTTGTCGATGCGCCGGCTCTCGTGACGCTCGGTGCCGATGATGTGCAGGCCACCGACGTCAGTCACGCCGGGCCCGAGGACGATGTCGGTTCCGCGGCCGGCCATGTTGGTGGCGATGGTCACCGCCGCCGGCTGACCCGCTGCAGCCACGATCGCGGCTTCACGCTCGTGCTGTTTGGCGTTGAGGACGTTGTGCTTCACGCCTCGCCTCTCGAGCATATTGGCCAGGCGTTCGGACTTCTCCACCGAGACGGTGCCCACGAGGACCGGCCGGTTCTGCTGGTACATCTCCAGGATCTCTTCGATGACCGCTTCGAACTTCGACTTCTCGGTCTTGTAGATGACATCGGGGCTGTCGATTCGGACCATCCGCTGATTGGTCGGGATGGCAACCACGTCGAGGCCATAGATCTTGTGGAACTCTTCGGCCTCGGTGAGTGCCGTGCCGGTCATGCCCGCCAGTTTTTCGTACTGTCTGAAATAGTTCTGGACAGTGATCGTGGCGATTGTCTTCTGCTCCTGCTGGACCTTGACGCCCTCCTTGGCTTCGACCGCCTGATGGAGACCGTCTGACCAGCGCCGGCCGGGCATCGTGCGGCCCGTGAACTCGTCCACGATGATCACCTCGCCGTCCTTGACCAGGTATTCCTGGTCGCGCCCGAAAAGTGTCTTTGCCTTCAAAGCCTGGTTGATCTGGTGCGCCTCGATCACGTTCTCGAGGTCGTAGATGTTGCGGATGCCGGTCCAGCGCTCCATCTTCGCGATGCCCTGCTCTGTGAGCGACGCGGACTTGTGCTTGAGGTCGACCTCGTAGTCCTCTTCCTCGACCAGGCGCCCAGCCCACCGCGCGTACTCGTAGTACTTCTCGGTCGACTCTTCTGATTGGCCCGAGATGATGTGCGGTGTGCGAGCCTCGTCGATGAGAATGGAGTCGACCTCGTCGACGATCCCGTAATGCAGCGGCCGCTGGCTGCACTGGTTGAGGTCCAGGGCCATGTTGTCGCGCAGGTAGTCGAATGCCAGCTCGGAGTTGGTCGCGTATGTGATGTCGGCGAGATACGCGTCTTTCTTGGTCGCCGGTCGCAGGTGCTGCAAGCGGCTGTCGGGATGCGTCTCGTCAAGGAACTCCGGGTCGTACACGAACGTGCCCACGGTGCCCACGTTGACGCCGACGCTCAGGCCGAGGAGGTGGAAGATCGGACCCATCCAGCCCGCGTCGCGGCGTGCCAGGTAGTCGTTCACGGTGACCAGGTGCACGCCCTTGCCCGCGAGGGCGTTGAGGTACAGGGCCAGGCTGGCGACCAGGGTCTTGCCTTCACCGGTCTTCATCTCGGCGATCTTGCCCTGGTGCAGAACGATGCCGCCCACGAGCTGGACGTCGAAGTGCCGCAGGCCGATCGTGCGCCGGCTGGCTTCGCGGCAGATGGCGAAAGCCTCGATCAGCAGTTCGTCCAGGTCATGGCCGTCTCGAGCCTGCTGGCGCAGCTCGTCGGAGCGTGCCCGCAGGCCGGCGTCGTCCAGCGCCTTGAGCTCGGGTTCGAGCTCGTTGACGGCCGCTGCCACCGCCAGGTGGCGCTTGACTTCCCTCTCGTTGGGGTCCAGGAGCTTGGTCAGGTTCAGCATGGGGGCTAGATAGAGGGTACCCGGACCCGGATAGGGTTAATCCGGCCTCCCCTCACCGGCTGCGCCCTGCAGGCGCGGCCGGAGCTCCCCCCGCGGGGGAGCTCAAGGAACGACGGGCTCGATGATCGCGACCGAGCCGTCGGCGCGCCTGAAGGCGATCTGGATGCTCCCTGAGAACTCGTCCAGGAACACGTGGAACGCCTGGCCGTCGGAGTCGAGCTCGGCGACCGCCTGTTCGATCGATTCCGGGACCAGCTTCATCCGGATCCGCTCGGGCTCGTCGGCGCGCGGCTGCGCCGGCTCCTCCTCAACCGGTACCCGGAGGGGTGAGACCTCCAGGTGGCGGTGGGTGCGGATCTCCTTGAGCTTGACCACCTGACGGTCGATCTTGTCCAGGGCGAGGTCGAGGGCCGACTGGGCGTCCACTCCCCGCTCGTGGGCTGACAGCACCGGCGTGCGGCGCCCGCTGACGTGAACGTTGATGCGGCAGACCACGGTCCCGAGCCCGAATCGCTTGCGCTCTTCGGAGAAATCCACCTCGGCGTCTGCGACCTTGCCGAAATGGCGCTCGAGGCGGGCCAGCTTGCGCTCCGCATAGGCCTTCAGCTCAGGCTTGAGGCCGCCCGTGCGGTCGTTCAGGACGACCTTCACGAAGCTGAGTATATGACTGGAAATGCGCCCCGCGCGCGCCCGCCCCGCTGTCGCCGAGTCGCTAGCGCCCTGAGGGCTTGTATCCGGGAGGCGGCGGGAAAAGCGATGTAATTTCTTTCGGCAGCGGGATGCCCTGGATGAAAATTCGATCCAGGATTTTGGGCCGCAGCCCTGTGGGCTTGAATTCCGCGATCACCTTGCCCTCCGGGGTCGCGCCCTTTTGCTCGAGCACGAAGATGTCCTGCATCGTGATGATGTCCTGCTCCATGCCGACGACTTCAGTGATCGCGGTCACCTTTCGAGAACCGTCACGCAGGCGGCCGAGCTGGACGAACAGGTTGATGGCGGCGCCGATCTGCTGACGGATGGCGCGCACCGGCAAGTCGACGCCGGCCATCAGCACCAGCGTCTCGAGGCGCGCGAGCGCATCTCTCGGAGTGTTGGCGTGCAGAGTCGTCATCGAGCCGTCGTGGCCGGTGTTCATCGCCTGGAGCATGTCGAGCGCCTCACCGCCACGGCACTCGCCGACGACGATTCGCTCGGGCCGCATGCGCAGCGCGTTGATGACGAGGCGCTGGATCGAGATCTCACCCTCGCCGTTGATGTCTTTTGGTCGCGTCTCCATGCGGCAGACGTGCTCCTGGTGCAGCTGCAGTTCGGCCGCGTCTTCGATGGTCACGATGCGGTCCTCGACCGGGATGAACCCCGAGAGGACGTTGAGGAAAGTCGTCTTCCCGGTGCCGGTTCCGCCCGAGATGATGATGTTTGCCTTTGCGAGCACGGCCGCTTTCATGAAGCCGAAGCCGGCTTCGTTGCAGCTGCCGAACCGGATCAGGTCATCGACCTGGTATGGGTCGCGCGAGAATTTGCGGACGGTGAGCAGCGGACCGTTCAGCGCGAGCGGGCGAATGACCGCGTTGACACGGGAACCGTCGGCGAGGCGGGCGTCGCAGAGCGGCGTTCTCTCATCGATGCGCCGGCCGACCGTGCGCACGATGAACTGGATGACGTTCAGCAGCTGGTCCTCATCCACGAACTTGATGTTGGTGAGGACGACTTTGCCGCCCATTTCAACGTAGACGTGGTCGCTGCCGTTGACCATGATCTCAGTGACACGGTCGTCACGAATCAGCGGCTCGATCGGCCCGAGCTGCTGGTAATACTCATCGATATTGATTCCGGGGATCCGAACTGCCATTCGTCAGCCTCCCGCTGTGATACCGGACGCCGACCAACTATAAGACTCTG
>DATINX010000146.1:0-1955 GCA_035473835.1 Candidatus Dormiibacterota bacterium
CGAAGAACGGATCGTCGCACGCCACGGGCCAGGTAATTTCCTCGGTGAGCTGAACCTGCTTTCGGGTCAAAGGGCGTATGTCTCGGCCCGCGCCGTCGAGCCAGGCGAGGTGATCGTCGTGCCACGCACGGCCCTGCGGACCCTTTTCGCCGCGAGGCCGAGGCTCGCCAACGCCATCCTCGCCGCTTTCCTCGCGCGGCGGGCCAGACTTTTGAGCGACGCCACGACGGCTATCCGGGTGGTCGGGTCTAGGTTCTCGCCTGACTCGCTCCGACTCAGAGAGTTCTTGGCGCGCAGCCGCATCCCGCACGAGTTCATGGATGCCGATGGCGACACACGCGTCGAAGGGCTTCTAAGGGATTTCGCCGTTGAGCCTGCTGACCTACCAGTCGTGATTGCGGCTGGGTCGGTCCTGCGCCATCCAACACCCGGAGAGCTTGCGGCGTACCTGGGGCTGACTCTAGATGCCGGGAGCGAACGCAGCTTCGACCTCGTCGTCATCGGCGGGGGGCCGGCCGGCCTGGCGGCGGGAGTCTACGGCGCCTCCGAGGGTCTTGACACGCTGATCCTGGACATGGTCGCCCCCGGAGGCCAGGCCGGAACCAGTTCGCGGATAGAAAACTACCTCGGGTTTCCGACCGGAATCTCCGGCGCCGATCTGACCCAGCGCGCTGTAGCGCAAGCCGAGAAGTTCGGCGCCCAGCTGACCAGTCCTTGCGCGGCGACCGGGCTGCGCGAGGCAGCCGGCTACCTCGTTGTGAGCCTCTCCGACGGGACAGAGGTCACCGGCCGCGCGTTGATCGCGGCCAGCGGCGCCCGCTATCGCCGGCTCGACGCGGCGCACCTGGAAGATTTCGAGGGCAACGGCGTGTACTACGCGGCAACCGAGATGGAAGCGCGTCTCTGCGCCGCATCGCCGGTCATCGTCGTGGGTGGCGGCAACTCCGCTGGTCAAGCCGCACTTTTCCTCGCTGAAGCTTGCAGCGAGGTCTCCATCGTCATCCGTGGCGCCGACCTGGGCAAGAGCATGTCACGGTATCTCGTCGACCGCATCGAGGCCGATGCCGGTATCACCGTGCGAATCAACACCGAGATCGCAGGCCTTGAAGGCGACCAGACGCTGACGGCGGTGCGGCTCCGGAACGCAGGCGGCGATTTCGTGTTGCAGTGCACCGCCCTGTTCTCGTTCATAGGAGCGGAACCGGCTTCGGGATGGTTGTCGGGTTGCGCCGCCCTCGATGCCGGCGGGTTTGTGCTTACCGACCGGTCTCTTGACGCAGAGCGCCTGGACTCGCGATGGGGGCCACTGGGCCGCTTGCCCCTCCCGTTCGAGACCAGCTACCCCGGATTGTTTGCCGTTGGCGACCTGCGAGCCGGATCGATCAAGCGAGTCGCGGCAGCGGTAGGGGAAGGCTCGGCGGCGGTGCGCTCCGTACACGAGCATCTGGCGTTCGCCCATTCAGATGGCGCGATGCCGCAGATGCAGAGGGCCGAGCGAACGTGAATGGGTTTCGATAAAACGGAAAAACCTGTGGTGCTGGTGTTCATGGGCGTGTCCGGCAGTGGGAAGACGACGGTGGCACGCATCCTGGCCGGCCGCCTGGGTTGGCCGTTCGCGGAAGGCGACAAGCTGCACCCGACGTCCAACATCGACAAGATGAGGGCCGGGCAATCCCTCAACGATGCAGACCGCGAGCGGTGGCTCGCGACGGTCGCTGACTGGGTAGACAGCCGTCTAGAAGCCGGAGAAAACGGCGTGATCACATGTTCGGCACTCAAGCGCTCCTATCGCGACGTGATCAATCGACGCGGTTCGGGTGTCTTGTTTGTGTTTCTGGCCGCTTCCAAGGAGACCATCGCGCCTCGCCTGGCGGCTCGGCGAGCGCATTTCATGCCCTCGAGCCTGCTCGACAGTCAGTTCGCCGAGCTCGAGGAACCCCAACCGGACGAACCGT
>DATINX010000147.1:0-3790 GCA_035473835.1 Candidatus Dormiibacterota bacterium
CCTGGGGCTGTCGTCTGGCGCGTCGATCGCGAGAACGTGGGTAGGAGCCAGATGAACAGAATCGTCGGCACGCCCATGTACAAGAAGATCACCATCCGCAGCGCGAACACGATGCGAAAGCTCAACGAGCTGACCGCGACAACAACACGGCCTGCGGCAAACTGAAGTCGACGCCCGCCAGTGTCCGCCACATCATCGAGCGATATCACGACCTTGTGTTGGCATGGGGCCTCGTGTCCCTGAGGGCTGCATGAGACGCGCTTGCAGCCTACGGAGCACAGGCTGGGGGGCTCCTCCCGAAGATCACTTGTAGGCAGACGACCATCGCCCGGTTCTGGTCGATTGGACCATAACTTGCGCTAGGATAAGAGTCGTGACGACCAAAACCACTGATCCAGGAGTGCCGCCGCAGTACGACCCATCGCGGTTCCCGGCCTTCGCGGTGACGGTGGACATGGTGATCCTGACCATGTCCGACAGCCGGCTCCATGTCCTGCTCGTGCGCCGTGGAGTGGCGCCGTTCAAGGGCATGTGGGCGATCCCTGGAGGCTTCAAACGTCCCACCGAGTCGCTGTACGAGGCGGCCAAACGAGAGCTTGCGCAGGAGACGGGCGTCGACAGCGCAAGCTTGCTGACCCAGTTCGGCGCATACGGTAATCCAGGTCGAGACCCTCGGATGAACGTCGTGACGGTCGCCTATCTGGCGGTGCTTCGCGACGTTGGCTCGGTCGCCGCCGGAACGGACGCCGCAGCTGCCGCTCTATTACCGGTGTCCGAGGCGCTGAATGGAAAGCTCGAGCTGGCGTTCGATCACGCGCAGATCCTGCGTGATGCGGTCGAGCGTGTTCGCATCGACCTCGAGCTCACGGGCATCGCGACGGCGTTCGTCGGACCAGCGTTCACCCTGGCCGAGCTCAGAGTCGTGTACGAGGCTGTTTGGGGCGTACACCTTGATGGCGCCAACTTCCGGCGAAGCGTCGTCGCTCAGGACGGCTGGGTTATCCCGACCGGGCACCGTGCGAAGCCTGGATCGACCGGCGGCAAGCCGGCGGAACTCTATCGAGCGGGCCGGATGTGGCGGCGCGGCGGACCAATTCGGCACCCGCAATCGCGCGACACAGGAACGGGGAACCAATGAGAGCTGTTGTCTACGACACGTACGGGCCTCCGGATGTCCTGCGACTGGAGGAGGTCGACCGACCGGTACCGAAAGAGGACGAGGTGCTGGTCCAGGTGCACGCCACGACGGTCAACCGGTCGGACGTTCACATCCGCGAGGCCAACCGACGCGGCGGCCTGGCCGTGACGTTTCTGAGCCGCATGGTCTCGGGCCTCCGCCGGCCGAGGCAGCCGATCCTCGGCAGCGAATTTGCAGGAAACGTCGTAGCAGCCGGCGTTGCAGTCAAGGAGTTCGCGATCGGTGACCGTGTCTTCGGCTCGACCGGGCTCCGATTCGGAGCACATGCAGAGTTCGTGTGCGTTCGGGAGAGCCGCCGAATCGCCCACATGCCGGCCGGCATGAGCTTCGAACAGGCGGCGCCGATCTGCGATGGGGCGCTCAACGCACTTATGTGTTTGAAACAAGCAGATCTCCGGAAGGGACGCAGGATCCTCATCTATGGCGCGTCCGGAGCCATCGGCACCGCAGGCGTGCAACTGGCCAGGTACTACGACGCCGACGTAACGGCGGTGTGCAGCACAAGGAACCTCGAACTCGTGAAGTCGCTTGGAGCGGACAGGGTGATCGACTACACGAAGGAGGATTTCACGAAGAACGGACAGACGTACCACGTCATCTTCGACGCGGTCGGAAAGCACTCGTTCAAGCGAAGCCGCGACTCGCTGGAGCCGGGCGGTGTCTATCTGCCAACCGACGGGGTCGAGAATCTGGTCCTGGCGTTGTGGCCCTCTAGGGCCGGAGACAAGAGGGTGGTGTTCCAAATACCACCTCGGCAGACGAAGCAGGACGTCCTCTTCCTCAAAGAGCTCGTCGAGGCCGGGAAATTCCGCCCAGTCATCGATCGGTGCTATCCCTTGGAGGACGTGGTCGAGGCGACCAGGTACGTCGAGACGGAGCGCAAGACCGGGAACGTGGTCCTGACCGTCTGTTAGTGGCACCTCGAAAGCGCCGGCTCGAACCTGCACACAGTTGGGACGAGTGCGGCTGAAGATCGAACCCGTGGAGATCCACGCTCAGTCGATACCCGCTTGGAATTGTTAGATGCCCTGGGGCGATCTGGATTCTCGCGCGACGTTGAGGATGCCCTGCTCGAGCATCCGGACGCGTCGTTGGCGGGAGTGGTCAGCAGTCTCCGATAAGCCTTTCGGGGAGGAGGCGGTAGCGTGTTTCTCCCTCAAGACCGGCACTAATGTGGGGTGAGGAGGTGTTGGTCGAGTTCGCAAAGTCGCGGGTTGGCGCGCACAAGTACTCGAGAGGAACACATCTATCCCCATGGCGGGCGGCTTGCCACAAGCCCTGGCCGCCGTGCGAGACTGCGCTTCCACAACCCGGTTCTGCGTGTGAGACGAAGGAGGTGCGGCCTCGCCTGACGACCGCCGTCCCTTAGCCGACTACTATTTCGTGCTCGGCGTCCCGCCTGACGCAACGGAGACGGAATTGCACGCCGCCTGGCGGCGGCAGCTCAAGTACTGGCACCCTGACCGCGGCAACCATCCGGACGCACTCGAGCACGCGAAGTTGATCAACTTGGCGCATGACGTTTTGACGAACAGCACCAAGCGCGCGGCATACGACCGGCAGCGGGCAGCCGCTGGCTGGCGCCCCTCCGCGTCGGCCCCGTCATACGGCCGCCCGGTCCAATGGAAGACGGTCAGCCGCGAGGGCCCGGCCCGCGCGCCGAAGGGATTCGACAGGCACGGTTTCGTCACGCGCCTGGAGGAGCTGATGAACCGATGGCGTCTGATGATTGAGAAGCGCAAGGACCTTGCGTCGGCGTCGAAATGGGAGGCGCAGACGCAGGCCTTGCTGCGAGATGAGCTGGGCGACCATGCGTATACGAAGCGCTTCGAAATGGCACTGAGGCAGCCCCGGCCCGAAGGCCTGGTAGCCGCGTACGGGGTGCTGTGGGCCGCGTATGAGGATGCGCTGAAGGGCGATCTGAAGCCGGTCGTGAAGGAAGGGCGCCCGTCCTGACTCGGTACGCGACCCTGGCGCGGGGCCCCTGTAGCTCTGCGCTCCTTCTTGATCCCCTTTGGCCTTCGGGTCCGGCCGCGTACCTCTTGCAAGTTCCCGGATTTGAAATCACGCGACGGACTGTCGTGCCTGGTTAGTAGGCATCCCCGAGTCAGCGCGGTTCGACTTTGAGCGCCGTGGATCGCGCCTCGGGAGTCAGCACGCTGTCAAGGATCGGCCCCGCGTATCGGCGGTACTTGGCTCGGTAGGCAGCGTCGATTTCGTCATTGACCTCGTGGTCGGCCTCCGCGAAAGTGACGTCCTTTTCTACGCGGCCGGCCCGGATCCGACCTTCGTGGGTCTGCTGGATGCCGCGGAACCAGGCCCCATCCCGACCCTTGACGGATCGAACGTAGAGGCTGTCGCCGTGGCGGACGGCCCAGACGGTCACACCTCTTCCGAGCGCGCCATCGCGTCGAAGTGGCGCGATCTGAACTTCCTCCGCCGCTCCGATGCTGGCGAGCTCGTCCCCTGTCCAGGCGGTCATCAGCGTGACTCCCCCTTGTCCATCGCAGCCCCACTGGTCGATGGGGCCGCCGCGTACTCAGCGTCGCTGACGTGGTCGCCCCATGTCGCGCTGCTGCCTTTGTCGTCGAC
>DATINX010000148.1:0-2847 GCA_035473835.1 Candidatus Dormiibacterota bacterium
GCCGCGCTCACGATGCCAGCCCGCCGAGCAGACTGCGCAGCGCCTCGGTATACGCGTCCAGCGCCGCGCGACCCCGTGTAGTTAGAGCCACCGTGGTCGTCGACCCGGCCCCATCTCCATTCTTCTCGCTCGTGAGATAGCCTGCGTCCTCGAGCTTTCGAAGATGCGTGATCAGGTTGCCTGGCGTCAAGTTGAGCATGTTCTGAAGGCGGGTGAAGGACAGCGTATCGCCCTGATTCAGCGCGGCCAACGTGACGAGGATCCGTAACCGCGCCGGGACGTGGATCAGCGGGTCGAGCGGCTCAAGCGTGGTGGTGGTCATTGGTGAGCCTCTCATGCGCGCCGCTGCTGGACCACCAGGGCGGCGGCGTAAGCCAGCAGCACCAGGCAGCAGCCCAGGCCGGTGAGTCCCCACGCCCCGAGCGGTCCGAAGAACGTGCTTACGGAGGCGACGGCGATGATCGCGATGCACAGGCTGAGCTGGAGCCAGCTCTCCCTCATCGCATTGATGCCTGCTGCCGCTGCGGCCAACGCGATCAGCGGCACTGTCGGCCCGTACACCCCGTACACGATCTCGAAGCTCACACCGTGGTAGCGCAACGCGCCCTCGACGACCCATGCGCCGACCCCCGCGGCCGCAACCGCGGCGGCCTGGGCCTGCCGCTGGCGCCGAGCCCTGCCGCTGATCCCGGCATTCGCACGGCTTAAGGCCACGCCGCCGACGATCGCCGAGACGGCGATGAGCCCGTACAACACCGCAAGCGACCAGCCGGCCGGACCGCTGTAAACGTGCTGATCGTGCATCGACCACCAGACCGCGCCGTAGCCGAACAGGAAGACCCCCGCTCCCACCACCGCGGCCAGCACCGACTGTGGGTCGAACTGACGCCGAGCCTGCCTCTTGGTTTGCTCGAGGATCCTCGCCGCCTCCCTGGGGTCCAGGCCGGCCACTTCGCCGGAGGATGCGGCCTCGTTGGTGTCGCCTACCACGTCATCTAGCTCTCCTTTGCGCCACAAACTAACAGGCTTTGCAGCACAAAGTCAACCCCCAGGCCGTTTCGGCGTGGCTACACTCCAGACATGGCTCGCGAATACACGACGATCGTCCTGCACATCGCCGCCGACCGGGCCAAGGAGTTCGAGGCGCTGTTCGAGCGCGACGAGCTGAAGCGTTGGGACGACTACACGGCGCGCGGCAGGTTTCTCGAGGCGCGCCTGATCCGCTGCCGGTACAGCGCGCTGCAATCAGACGGCATCCAGGACTATGTGCTGCATGTGGTGACCGCCGACGAGCACGCGCATCACGAGCACGACGAGGACCCTGGCTTCAAGGACTACAACCACCGGGCTGATGAGTTTCAACCCGAGGAGCCGACCGTCACCTTCGGCGAGCTGGTCTTCGAGCGCCGAGCCGCAGAGCAGCCAAGGAAGAGACCGGCGCGCGGCTGAGGGCCGACACGCCCGTCAAGTTGGTCTGGATTGAAGATCTGCGGCGACGAATGCGAGAGAGGCACGCACACATGCACGCGCACTGCCGGGTCTGCGCCGAGGCCGATCAGATAGCTAAATAGCCCCTGCAGACTTCGCCGTTTCGTGCAGTTTGGGGTTTCCGAATCCAGTCCAACCATGTGTCCGGCGCGCATGCTGTTACTGAAGGGTCCAGTGAGTTCTCCGTGAGAGATGACGGCGACATCGCGATACTCGGCGCCGGAATGGCCGGCGGTATCGCGGCGGTCACCCTGAGGAAGGAGGGATTTGACGGACGCCTGGTTCTGATCGGCGATGAGCCTGGCCTGCCGTTTGGCCGTCCGCCGTTAACAAAGGAGTACTTGAGGGGAGAGGGAGACCTCAAGAGCTGGGAGGTGAAGCCGGCAGGTTGGTACGAGGACAATGACGTCGAGATCGTGCGAGCCAGGGCGGTCCGGCTTGATGTTGAGGGACGGCGCGTCCTGCTCAGCAAGGGCAAAGCAATCCAGTTCGCGAAGCTTCTGATTGCGACCGGCGGCCGCAACCGCCGGTTGACGGTTCGTGGAGTGCGACTCGACGGAGTCCACCAACTGAGGACCGTCGCCGAGTGCGACGCGATAAAGAAGCGGTGCCGCCCAGGCGCTCGGGTCGTCGTTGTGGGAATGGGTTTCATCGGCTGCGAGGTCGCCGCATCGCTCCGCCAACTTGGCCTGGACGTGACGGCCGTGCTCGACGGTCCGGCTCCTTTGGTCAAAGTGCTCGGTCCCGAGGTGGGACGGGTGATCGGAGATTTTCACCGCGATGCAGGCGTCGAGCTCGTCCCCAACGACCAGGTGGTCCGGTTCGAAGGACCAACGAGGGTAAGGAAGGTGATCACGAAGGGGGGCCGCTCGATCCCTTGCGACTTCGTGGTCGCCGCGGTCGGCATCGAGCCGAATATCGATCTGCTGGCCGGTGCTGCGGTGGCCACTGACAACGGGGTTTTGGTGAACGCCCGCTGTCAGACCTCTGTCCCAGGAATATTCGCCGCAGGTGACGTGGCCAATCATTTTCACCCAGTTTTCGGGCGGATCCGGGTGGAGCACTACAACAACAGCGAGAAGATGCCCGCGGCCGCTGCACGATCAATGCTCGGCGACCGCAAGCCGTACGACTACATCCATTCTTTCTGGTCGGACCAGTTCGCGGAGAAGCTCGAGTATGTCGGACACGTAAAAAAGTGGGATGACCTCGTTATTCGAGGGCATCTCGGCAGCAAGCGCTTCGTCGGGTTCTACCTGGTCAAGGGCCGGATGAAAGCAGCGGTGGGCCTGAATCGCGGCGGGGACCCGGAAATAGATAAGGATGGGGAGCTGGCCAAGGCGGCCAGGTTGATCGCCG
>DATINX010000149.1:0-8456 GCA_035473835.1 Candidatus Dormiibacterota bacterium
CTTTCCACCGCCGACGCGATCTCGTCGCGCGATAGGTCGTACAGGCCGTAGTAGCGCGCGCCCATCCTCTCCGCCAGGTCCGCACACGCGTTGATGGCGTAGGTCTGGTACATCGGCGCCACGCGCGCGAGGTGCTGCACCGATGGCAGGTGGCTGTAGTCGCGTGCTGAGTCGATGACGAGCGCATCGATCTCCTCTGCTTCGATCAAGCCGGCCACCTTCTGCGCCTCGACCAGCGGCTCCTCCTTGAACATGGAGATATTGCCGCGGCCGTCGCTGATGAGAACGAGCAGAGGCCGGATGGTCGGGTCGCGCAGCAGCTCGGTCTTGACGACCTTGTAGCCCGCCATCAAGCCGTGTGTAAGCGGGGTCGTGCCGCCAACCGAAAGCTTTTCCAGCCGCCGGCGTGCCAGCGAAACGCTTGACGTCGGGCGCAGCACGACCTCAGCTGTCCGGTTCTTGAAGATGACGACAGCCACCCGGTCGCGGCGCACATAAGCGTCTTGCAGCAGCGAGAGGATCGCGCCCTTCGTCGCCGCCATGCGCTGCTCCGCATCCATCGACGCCGAGGCGTCGACGACGAACACGATGAGGTTCCCGATCTTTCGCTCACGTACCTTCTGGCGCAGGTCGTCGCGCTCGAGCTTGAGACGCTCACCGGGCAGGCGGCCGCGGTCCTTCTGCATCGGTGCGGCGGCGCGCACGGTGGCGTCGATCGCCAGGTCGTTGACCTTCGCTTTCGGTTCCGCACGCACATATCGCCCACGCCGGTCAGGGGTCTGGCTCGCCGACCTCTTGCCGCCTTGCTTGCGCACCCTCCGCTGGCGCGGCAGGTCGATGCGCCGCAGGTTGAACATCTCGGTCGCCTCAGGCGCGGATTCGTGCCCGCTCGGGCCGCCGGTGGTCATGCCCTGGTCGCTGCCCGCCGACTGCTGGCCCCCATCGGACGCGCTCGCGCTCTCTTCCGCGGTCGTTTCGGCCGTGGACTCGCTGCCGGACGGTTGGGGATCACCCGCCTGCGAATCGGTGGGTTTGGAACCCTCCTGCTCCTCCCCGCTCTGCGGCGACGTGCTCTCGTCCTGGTCGCGCTTGAGCGGCTGGCGGGCGCGATGGGCAAGCGCCAGTGTGGCCGCGTCGTAGATGTCATCACGGCTCGGCGACGCGTGCCGTCGATACGCCGCCAGCGCGCGAGCGGCGTGGTCGATCACCACGTCGGCCCGATGTCCGAGGACGTCGGCCTCGACACAGATGGATGAGATCAGCCGCGCATGGCCGGGGCTCGTGTGCACCTGCTTCACGGCGGCGATCGCCTCCGCAAGCGCGCGCGAGAGATTGTGATCGGCCGCGGCGAACTCGTTGGCAAACTCGTGGTCGCCGCGCTTGAAGGCCGCGTCGCGCTCGGAGATGAGGACTCGCTCATCGGGGTCGCGAATGCCCTCGACGTCGACGCACAACCCGAAGCGGTCGAGCAGCTGCGGGCGCAGCTCGCCTTCTTCGGGGTTCATGGTGCCGACGAGGATGAACCGGGCCGGATGGGCGAAGGAAACCCCTTCCCTCTCCACCACGTTGACGCCCATGGCGGCCGCGTCGAGCAGCACGTCGACGATGTGGTCGTCGAGGAGGTTGACCTCGTCGACGTACAGGATGTTGCGGTTGGCTTCCGCGAGGACGCCGGGCTCGAACCGCCTCGCCCCGGCGCGCAGGGCCGCCTCGATGTCGATGGTGCCCACGACGCGGTCCTCGGAGGCGTTGATCGGCAGCTCGACGACTCGCATCCGCCGCCTGTACGTGGGCAGCACACCCGCGGCATCGAGCCGGCTCCGGCAGTCCGCGCAGATGGCCTCGCGGTCATCGGGATCGCAGCCGAAGTGGCAGCCCTCGACCACGTTGTGCTCGGGCAGCAGTCGAGCCAGCGCACGCACGGCGGTCGACTTGCCCGTGCCTTTCTCCCCGCGGATCAGGACGCCCCCGATGGTGGGCACGACGGCGTTGAGGATGAGGGCCAGCTTCATCGAGTCCTGGCCCACGATCGCCGTGAACGGAAAGACGTGGCGGTCGAGGGACACAGAACTCACCTTGTCAAGGATAGGTAGGGTTCAGAATCACGGGACTCTCCAACCAAACGAGGTCACAATGGGTTGTAGGAGCCATGGAGATCCTGGCCTTCTTGGTCGTGTTGATCCTGTTCGACGTCGCGGCTTGGTACTGGGGCGCCGATTCACGGGTGGTGATGGACGACGAGCGCAGGCTCGACAGGCCTTCCCGCCGCTGGATTTAGGCCCTCAGGAAGTCGGGAGAAGACTCTTGACGAGGTCGCGCTCCTGGAGCAGCTCCTCAGTCGTCTTCCGGATCTTGTTCTTCGCGTCGTCGTCGTGCTGCAGGCCGGGCACCACCTCCCAGTGAGTGCCGTCCGATTTGACCGGGAAACCGAACTGAAGGCCTTCGGGAATGTCGTACTCGCCGTGGCTGACCACCGCCAGCGAGTGCCAGTCACCCCACGGCGTCGGGTTGCGAATGCTGTTGACCGAGTCGAGGACGGCGTTGGCGGCGGAGGCGGCCGAAGACGAACCTCGGGCCTCGATGACGGCCGCGCCACGCTTCTGCACGGTCTCGATGAACTTGCCTTTCAGCCAACCGTGGTCGTTGATCACATCGAACGGGGACAGGCCCGCGATCCGCGCGTTGCGCGCATCCGGGTATTGGGTCGCCGAGTGGTTGCCCCAGATCGCCATGTTCGAGACCGCCGCGACCGGGACGCCCGCTTTCTTGGCCAGTTGCGTCTTGGCGCGGTTCTCGTCGAGCCGCATCATCGCGAACCAACGGTCGTCCGCGATGTCCGGCGCGTTGCTGCGCGCGATGAGGCAGTTCGTGTTGCACGGATTGCCGACGACAAGGATGCGCACGTCGCTGGCGGCGTGATCGGCGATCGCCTTGCCCTGCGGTCCGAAGATGCCGCCGTTGACCGAGAGCAGGTCGCCGCGCTCCATCCCCGCCTTGCGCGGCACAGAGCCGACGAGCAGCGCCCATGACGTGCCTTCGAACGCCTCACCCGCCTTGCTCGTGATCACCATGTCGGTGAGGAGGGGGAACGCGCAGTCGTCGAGCTCCATTGCCACGCCCTCGAGCGACTTCATCGCCGGCTCGATCTCGAGCATGCGCAGGACGATCGGCTGGTCTGGCCCCAGGAGCTGGCCGGAGGCGATGCGGAAGACCAGCGCATAGCCGATCTGCCCGGCGGCCCCGGTGACGGTGACCTGGATCGGCTTGCGCGAACCGTCGTGAATTGAGCTCATGGCCACCAAATGCTAGCCCGCGGCGGGTTCGCAGCGCCGGTTCCTAGCCCCCTCCGCAGCTGGACGAGCCCGTGCCGAGCCAAACGGCGAGGTGGTGGTGATAGATCGCGGTCAGCGAGCCGACGATGAGGACGGCAGCTACCTCGACCAACACGAAGACCGCCGGAACCGTCAGCCTCACCGAATCGAAAACGTGATTCGAGCCCGGACGGTTCCGCCCTAGCGAAACCCTTCGCCCTCGGGCTCGAACAGGTCGTCCTCGGCAAGTCGGCGCGCGAAACAGAGAAAGCCCGTGTGAGCGACCATTCGATGTGAGGGTCGCATGCTGCGCCCGCGCACAGTCCAGCCGCGCTGCAGGACCTCGAAGACCTCGAGCATCCCGAACCCTCTTGTCTCGCGCAGGCAATCGAAGAACCTCTGCACCTGGCTGACATTCGGGCAGTGAGCGAAGATGATCCCGCCCGGCCGCAGGGCAATCTTGGCTGCGGGCACCGCCTGCCAGGGTTCGGGCAGGTCGAGCATGACCCGGTCCATGTCCTTTTCATCGATGCCCGAGTACGCATCGCCCAGCTTCAGCTGCAGGTTCGGAGGCAGCCCACCCAGTGTTTCGCCGATGACCCGCGCGGCCGCCTCCAGAAACTCCTCGCGCTGCTCGTATGACACGACCTGGCCGTCCGGTCCGACTGCCCGCAGCAGGACCAGCGTCAGCCCGCCTGTGCCGGTCCCAGCCTCCAGCACTCGGGCGCCCGGGTAGACGTCGGCCGCTATGAGAATGGCGCCGAGATCTTTCGGATAGATCGGTTGCGCCTGGCGCTGTCGGCCGGTTACCTGCTCCGCGAAGGTCGGCCGCACCGCCAGCAGCCGCGCGCCCAACTGGGTGGTCACCACGACGCCCTCCTGCCGGCCGATGAGTTCGTCGTGGTCGATGACGCCCGAGTGAAGCGAATGTCTCTCGCCTGCCTTGAGCCGGACCCGGTGCCTGCGTCCGGCCTTGTCGATCAAGACGATTCGCTCGCCCTCCGCAAGAGTGCGACTCCCCTCCCCGGCTGCGCCGGACCTCTCCACTAGGTGGGGAGGCCAGGCTTGCGGGCGCGGATCAGGCAGTGCCAGTACGCATGCCACAGCCTGCCGGCCCTTCGCTCCGGGTGCAGCTGCGCTCTCGACTCACCCTGCGCCGACTCGATAACTGCCTCGAGCTCTGCGGCGAGCGCGGGCTTGACGGCCATCGTCCGCATCCACTCGTCGTACTCCCAGTCGAGCTCTCGCGCCCGCGCCATCTCCACCTCGAAGCCCGCGGCTTCCAGCCGGGCGCGCCACTCATCGAGCGTCAGTGACAGGACATGCGACGGATCCCTGCGTTTCTCGACCTCGTGCAGCACGTCTCGCGCCGGCGCGGGAGGCGCGCAGTCGACGAACGCCGCGTGACGGCCGGCCCTCAGGACGCGAAAGGCCTCCTGGACAAAGGCATCGAACCGCGGGAAGTGATGTGGCGCGGCTCTCACTACATATATGTCGAAGGTCTCATCGGCAAACGGGAGAGCCGAAGCGTCGCCAAGCACCCAGTTCACGTTATCGATGCCCCGCTCCCCCGTGAGCCGGCCCGCGACGTCGAGCATCTCGCGAGTCAGGTCGAGGCCCACGACCCGCCGCACCAGAGGCGCCAGCGCGAAGGCTGTGTTGCCGGTACCGGTGGCGACGTCCAGTGCGAGGTCTCCTGGCTGAGGCCGCACCAGGTCGACCACCTCCTGCAGGCGGTCGGAGGAGGTGTGGAAGGTCGAACGTGAGTAGTTGGCGGCTACCGGCCCAAAGCTCGCGCGCGGGTCGTCAGCCACTCAGTGAGTCTAGTTTCGACGGGTTTCCGGCGCGCGCTGCCTGAGGCGGGCGACCACCGCCACCGCGACGACGACGATGACCGCGCCGACCGCACCCACATAGATAAACGGGCTCGAACGGATCGACCGCTCGATGCTCCGGCCAAACACGACGCCCAACAGCAAGAAGGTCCCGGCCCAGGCGGAGCTCGAGACGGCGACGCTGATCACGAAGATGCGATAGGGAAGCTCGAGGATGCCGGCCGCCACTGTCAGCGGAACGCGAAACCCTGGGATGTGGCGGCCGAAGATAAGCGCCCAGGGGCCATAGCGGCGAAACCAGCGCTCGGCGCTGTCGATGCGGGCGGGGGTCAGGTCGAGGAATCTGGCCAGCCGGTGCTCGAGCAGGCGCCGCCCGAAGCGACGCGACAGCAGGTACAGGTTCGTCGACCCGAAGATGACGGCAAGGACGAAACCTATCCACGCCGCCATCAGGACTGGCACGTTGTGAGGCAGGCGGTCGCCGACATAAACAAGGAAGGCATCGCCGGGTATGAACAGCGGCACCCCTGACTCCTCGATGTAGATCAGGCCAAAGCCGCCAAGGTAGCCATACCGCTGCAGGAGCTCGCCCACCGAGGCGTCGGCATCCAGCCCCTCGCCGGACAGGTCGTGCTGGACCAGGAGGCCCATCGCCACGATCACGAAGATGACGAGAAGGGCGCCGCCGACGATGCGCCAGACGGTCGGGATGCCCCCCTTCGGCTCGGTGGCCTCAGTCATCAGCGGACGAAGTCATACACCAGCTTGGCTCCGATGACCATCAGAGCGAGCCCGGCCACGGGCTTCAGCCAGCCGATGCGGTCGATGAGGTTCGAACCGATGAGTGTGAACAGAAGCAGGCAGCAAGCTGCAAGGAGCACCCCTCCGGCGAGCACCGGCAGGCGGTATGAGGCGGGAACGCCGCTCGCCACAGACGAGATCGCGAGGGCATTGTCCAGCTGTAATGCCACATCTGTGAACGCGATGAGCAAGATCGATACGACGATTCCTTTTGTCATTGCTGACTCCACTCGAAACCCTCCGAGTAGAGGTCTCGCCGCGGACCCCGGTCCGCTGCCGTCCCGGGTGTTGCCACCGTCTTGACGGGACCAGCGGGAGTGGCTACTCCCCTCTACGAATCACCACGAGTATATCGGTCACCTATCGGCTCGATTTCGAGGACTTGCAGCTATCGTTCGCGTCATGGCAAAGGCGACGGCACGGTGGTCGGGTCACAAGGTGAAGTTCGACATCGAGTCTGCGTCGGGTCATTCGGCCGCGGTCGACGAGGCTCCGGTCTTCGGCGACGACGAGGCGATGCGTCCGACCGAGATGCTGCTGGCCTCCTTGGGCAGCTGCACCGGGATCAACGCCGTGCTTCTGCTCAAGAAGTTCAAGCAGCCCCTCAAGTCGCTTGCGGTCGAGGTCGATGGCGAGCAGGCCAAGGACTGGCCGCGTGCATTCCAGAAGATCGAGATCACGTTCGTGACCGGATGGGACGGCAAGTACGACAAGAAGATGGTGGAAGAAGCGCTCGACATGGCCTGCAACCGCTACTGCCCCATCCACGCGACCCTGTCCCACGGCACCAAAATCGAGCACCACCACAAGGACGCGCACTAAGTTGAATAAACCGAGTGGAGCCTAACGGCCCCGCGTCTTTTCTCAAGGTGCCTATAGAATTAAGTCTGTTCCCAAAAGCCCCAACACCTGAGGCCGCTTCGGAAACTTGCTCGAGAGCTACGTCCCGCTTCTCATCTACGTACTGATTGTTCTCGGTCTCGTTGGAGCGCTAGTCACCCTGAGCTTCGTGCTCGGTCCGTCACGACCATCGAAGCGCAAGCTGGCGCCTTACGAGTCCGGGATCATCCCCGACACGCCCGCACACCGCCGCCTTTCGGTGCGCTTCTACCTGACGGCGATGCTGTTCATCATCTTCGACGTCGAAGCGATCTTCTTCTATCCGTGGGCCGTGCTCCTGCGGCAGCTGAAGTGGTTCGGTTTGATCGAGATGCTGGTGTTCATGGGCATCCTGCTCGTCGCTCTGGCCCACATCTGGCGCAAAGGAGGGCTGGATTGGGAGTAGAGGAGCTCGTAGCGTCGCTCGGCGACAACATCCTGACCACCACCGTCGGGAAGCTCATCGGTTGGGGTAGGGGGAACTCGGTGTGGCCCGCGCAGTTCGGCCTCGCGTGCTGCGCCATCGAGATGATCGCGACCGCGACCGCGGGGGTGGACATCGCACGCTTCGGCTCCGAGGCGTTCCGAGCCTCTCCTCGCCAATCCGACCTGATGATCGTGTCGGGCCGCGTGTCGCAGAAAATGGCCCCGGTGCTCCGCACCGTGTACGACCAGATGCCCGAGCCGAAGTGGGTGATCTCGATGGGCGCCTGCGCGTCCACCGGAGGAGTCTTCAACAATTACGCCCTGCTCCAGGGCGTCGACAAGATCGTCCCCGTCGACGTCTACATCCCCGGCTGCCCACCCAGGCCCGAGGACCTGCTGAACGCACTGATGATCCTGCAGGAGCGGATCAAGGCGCAGGGAATCGTCCACCTCTCGTGATCGCGGACGAGCTCGTCGTCGACAAGGGGGTCATCGCGCGTGACCAATGGATCACCGTGCCCGCCGACCGGGTCAGAGACGCGCTGACCGCGCTGAAAGCGGACGGCTACCGCCTGCTCGTGTTTCTGACCTGCGTCGACCACCTCGTCGACGCCGCGCGGGAATTTCCGGGGCGGTACGAGATCGTTTATCAGCTGCGCGACCTGGACAAGCCCGCGGATCTTCGCGTGCGTGCATTCGTGGGCGCGGATGCGCCGCGCATCGACTCCGTGCACGACATCTTCCCGCCCGCGAATTGGGACGAACGCGAGACGTACGACCTCTTCGGCATCGTGTTCGCCGGCCACCCGGGCCTGACAAGGATCCTCATGCCGGACGACTGGGTCGGCCACCCGCTGCGGCGCGACTATCCGGTCGGCGGCGAGGTCGTCGAATTCTCGGAGGAGCACCAGACCTGGCAGACCGCCCCGGAGGAAGCGTGATCGAGTCGCCCGGCGTAACGATCAGCAGGACCGGCGAGCAGGGGGCCTTCGGCGGCGAGATCCTGACGGTCAACTTCGGCCCTCATCACCCGTCGACGCACGGCGTTCTGCGGTTGATCGTCGACCTCGACGGCGAGCAGATCAAGCGGGTCCAGCCCGTGATCGGCTACCTGCACACCGGCATCGAGAAGCAGATGGAAGCGCTGCGTTGGCAGCAGGGCGTCGTCGTCACCGACAGGCATGACTACCTCTCCCCTCCCATC
>DATINX010000150.1:0-6916 GCA_035473835.1 Candidatus Dormiibacterota bacterium
AACCGCATCAATGCCCAGGTGAGTGGCGTCAAAGCGACCAAGACGAGCGTGCTCGTCAACAGCTTCAAGTCGGGAGGCGCGATCTTCACCAGCATCACAACTGCTGCTGCGCTGCTGGCGCTGGTCATTGGCGGGCTCTCGGTTGTCAACACGATGTTCATGGCAGTGGCCGAGCGCGTGCGTGAGATCGGCCTCAAGAAGGCCGTCGGCGCGACGACGCGGCACATCATGGGCGAGTTCTTGCTCGAGGCGGTCTTTATCGGAGTGCTCGGTGGCCTGATCGGCTATGGACTCGGGGTGCTCATCACCGTGGTCGCGAACGCCCTGACGCCGCCCGGCCAATCGACCCTATTCCTGGTCACCCTCCCGTTGACGGTGTTCGCTCTGGGTTTTGCAGCGGCGTTGGGGGCGGTGGCCGGCATCCTGCCCGCGTGGCGAGCGGCGCGCCTGGACCCCGTCACCGCATTGAGAAATCAGTAAAAAAGAGATGGCCAAGCTTCAGCTGGAAAACCTGACCAAGTACTACAGGGTGGGCAAGAACGAAGTCCGCGCCCTCGACGGCGTGACCCTCGATATCGGAGACGGGGAGTTCGTGGCGGTGGTCGGCCGGTCGGGCAGCGGCAAGACGACGATGCTCGACCTGATCGGTCTCCTCCTCCGCCCCACCTCGGGCCGTTTGCTTATCGATGACATCGACACTGCCAAGCTCGGCGATCGCGACCGCGCGCACATGCGGGCGCAGAAGGTCGGCTTCGTTTTTCAGGAATACAACCTGCTGCCGGGTCTCAACGTGCTCGAGAACGTGATGCTTCCCCTCCGCTACGCAAAGAAGGGATCGGATGGCCGCGCTCGCGCGCTCGAGCTTCTGGAGCGCGTTGACCTCACAGACCGAATCAAGCACAGGTCGTCGGAGCTCTCGGGTGGGCAGCAGCAGCGCGTCGCCATCGCTCGCTCGATGATCAACCAACCATCGCTCATCCTCCTCGACGAACCGACCGGCGCGGTCGACACCGAGACCGCGGAGCAGCTGGTTGCTCTGCTCAAGCGCCTTAACAAAGAAGACCAGGTGACGATCATCGTCGTGACCCACGACCTCGACGTCGCGTCGCAGACCAGCCGCAACATCCGGCTCAAGGACGGCAAGGTGCTGTCCGACGACCGTGTAGGGGTTGCGGCAGCGGTCGGGTAACCTGAAGGCAGATCGTGAAGATCGGCCTGTTCGTCACGGCGCCCGCGGTCGAGCAGGTGGAACTCCTGGCGGAGGCGGTGCCATAGCCCCGCCCACGACCGGCCGCATGAAATCGCGCGCCTACCCGCGCCTTCTGGTCTACGGTGCGATCGGAGCCGCGATCCTCGTGGTCGGTACGGTGGCCGTCTTCGCCTACCAGTCTCTGCAGGTTGGATTCCAGCCTCCCACCCTCAGCAGCCCGCTCCCTGCGCTCGCATGCACGCCCGCTCC
The DNA here is from genome assembly GCA_035473835.1 of Candidatus Dormiibacterota bacterium. Classification (GTDB taxonomy): domain Bacteria; phylum Chloroflexota; class Dormibacteria; order Dormibacterales; family Dormibacteraceae; genus UBA10449. The sequence goes on from DATINX010000150.1 coordinate 1,460, forward strand.
GTGCGCCAACTTGCAGGGATACACGCTGTGGGTCACGGGCCTGAACGCGCAAAGCAACCTCGTCACGATGCAGATCACCTTCCGCAACTCGAGCGATTCCACCCATGCCGCTCCGGCTGACCTCGAGCTGATCGACTCGCAGGCCCACGTCTCGCGGCCGGCATTCGACGCACCAGGGTGCACGCCGTGGTCCCGCCACGAGTTCAACCATGGGGCGACGTATGGACCGATCACCGTCTGCTTCAGGGCTGGCGCGACCTCGCCCCCACTCGTCCTCCGCTGGTCGCCGGATTTCGGGTTCACCTGCTGTCAGACCGATATCAAGCTGTCCTGAACGTCAGCGCAACGTCGGGACGGTTCGTGATGAGCACGGACACGCGCGGGTCGCGCATGAATCGGGCGATCTCCTTGTCATCGTCGACCGTCCACACCCAGGCGGGCATGTACGCACGAGAGCAGTAGTCGAGGACGCTGATTTCCGCGAGGCGCTTGTGGACCGCCGCGAGATCTGCCTTTGAGCGGCGCAGCCGCACTCCCGGAAACAGCTCGCTGAGGCGTACCGTCACGTACCGCCAGGGAGGCGCGCCCTCGAGGTCTTCGCCCAGTGTCAGCCCGGCGCGCGTGGTGGGAAACCGTTCCTTGATCTGTCGAATCGCTACATCGCCACCGGTGGTGAATACGGCATCGCTTTTTGCGCAGCCTGCCACGACGAACTTGACGACTTCCAGCTCCTGGCCCTCATCCTTGAGGTCGACGTGCAGCCCGACCCTGCCGTCGACGAGCTGCATCACCTCGTCGATCGTCAACAGCTCGGTGCGAAGCTCGTCCTTCAAGGCGGCGTACGTGAGCTCGCGCACTTTACGCCCGGATGGCGTGCTGCCGTCGTGGTAGTTGACGTAGACACCATCCATCGTGCGGCGGACGTCGACCTCCACGAAATCGACACCCATCGAAATGGCGCGGCTGTAACGCTCGGCGGCCGGCAGCCCCGGAACTCCGCATTCGCCTCGGTGTGCATCGATCAGCGCTGGCATGGTGGCTTGCCATGCCCAGCTTGATACATCGACACTGATCTGATGCCAGGGCTCAACCCGGTAGTCGTGATCACGGGCGCGACCGGCGCCATCGGCGCTGCGACTGCCGCACTGCTCGCGCGGCGGGGAGCGCGCCTGCTCTTGCTCGCCAGGCCGTCGGCTCGGCTGGACGCGCTGGTCGAGAGGCTCGACAGAGACAACCGGGTGTCGAGCGTCGAGGTCGACCTGGCGTCGCTCGCCTCAGTGCGTTCGGCGGCGCGCCAGATCTCACGCACGGTCGCGCACGTCGACGCTCTCGTGAACGCGGCGGCGATGTTCACCTCTGAATACCAGCTGACGAAGGAAGGCTTCGAGCTGATGCTGGCGACCAACCACCTGGGTCCGTTCCTGCTGACCAACATGCTTCGCGACCGGCTTGCGGGTGCCGGGCGTGTGATCACAGTCACAGCGCCGGCATCGACCCGCGTCGACATCGACCACCTCCTTGCCAAGGACCAATTCCGGCCCTTGCGCACGTTCGGCGCCACCAAGGCCGCGGCCCTCATGTTCACATTCGAGCTCGCGCGCCGCGCGAAGCGATGGGACGTCGGCGCATACGCGTTCCACCCCGGGCTGGTGCGATCCGAGCTCATGCGCGAAGCGGCGCGTCCCATTCGGCTGCTCACGCGGTTGGTCTCACGGTCGCCTGACCGGGCCGCCGAAGACGTGGCGGATCTGGCCACCTCCCCGGCGTTCGCGAGCACGACCGGCTGGTTCTTCAAAGGCGGCCGCCGCATCGAGGCGCCGAAGGCGACCCTCGATCCAGAGGCCCAGCGCAACCTCTGGAAGCGCTCGGCTGAGCTCGTAGAGCTGGGCGAAGAGGGTTTCTGAACGCGCCTGGTGCTCACCGCCCCTCCCCTGACCCTCCCCCCGATGGGGGAGGGAGAACCTCCATCCGGCACTCGCAGCCGATTCACAAGCCATTCACAACTCCGCCGAAAGATGAGTGACATCAAACCATTCGGCACAAAGGAGTAACGGCAATGAGACGCGGTATCGGTTTTCTGTGGTTGGCGCTGACGAGCGTTCTGCTCGTCATCGTCGGTGTCGTCGCCTACCAGGCAGGCTGGTCCGAAGGCGCCGCGACGCACGTCGCCGATGGAGTGACCTCGGCGGCTCCGTATTACTACTACGGACCGCACTTCTTCGGCTTCGGGATCTTCGGGTTCCTCTTCTTCCTGTTCCTGCTGTTCGTGCTCTTCCGCATCGCCCGTTTCGGTCGCGGTTGGGGCTACGGCGGATGGGGTTATCGGGGAATGGGCAAAGGTGGGTTCTACGGCGGTCAGGGCGGCGTCCCGCCCGCGATCGACGAGCGGATGCAGGAGTGGCACAAGCGCGCGCACGGCGAGGCGGCTCCGGCGCCGCCGTCAGACACGAAGACGGTCTGACTCCAGGAAACCGGGCACCGGGGGCCTTGAGCCCTCGGTGCCGGTTCCGATCTTTACGATGGACGCGGTGTCGACCATCCTGGTCGTGGACGACGAGCCACGAATCGTCCAGCTCGTCCGCGACTATCTCGAGCACGGTGGGTTCGCCGTGCTCGTCGCTTCCGACGGCCCCTCCGCTCTGCGCACCGCGAGGACCGGACGCCCCGACCTCATCATCCTCGACCTGTCGCTGCCCGGCCTCGACGGCCTCGACGTGACCCGCGCGCTGCGGCGCAACGGGGAGATCCCGATCATCATGCTGACCGCACGCACCGAGGAGTCGGACAAGCTGGTCGGCCTCGAGCTCGGGGCCGACGACTACATGACCAAGCCCTTCAGCCCCAAGGAGCTGGTCGCGCGCGTGCGTGCAGTCCTAAGGCGGGCGGAGGGGATGCGCCAGCCGGCTGACGTGATCCGGGTCGGCTCGGACGTCGAACTCGACGTTCCACGCATGGAGGTCAAGATCGGCGGCCGCCGTGTGGACCTCACCAAGACCGAGTTCCAGATCCTGGCCACCATGGCCAGGCAGCCGGGACGCATCTTCACCCGCGCCCACCTCCTGGACGCCGTCAAAGGCGTGGCCTTTGAATCCTACGAACGTGCGATCGACGCTCACATCAAAAACATCAGGCGGAAGATCGAGCCGCAGCCGGGAAGGCCGCAATACGTGCTGACCGTGTTCGGAGTCGGTTACCGTTTCGCCGAGCCGCCCGAAAGATGAGAGCCCAATGGGGACCACCGCCCCGCCGAAGGCCGCCGTGGTGGCCGGAGAACCAGCCGTGGCCGCCATCGCGACGATGGCGGGGCGGACGCCTGCCTTTCTTCTGGCGCATGGGTTGCGTGATCCTCGGGGTCATCGCGCTGGTGGCCGTCGCGGGCGCGGTCGTCACGGCGCTGGTGGGGGCGCTGCTCGGGTGGATCCTCGGCCCCACGGCCTTCCGCCCGGGTACGGCGCAGGTCGTGCTGGCCATGACGGCCCTGCTCCTGGTCATCTTCGCCGTCGTGGCTCAGCGCGGGATCCGGCGCTTCTCGCAGCCGATGGACAACCTCATCGACGCCGCCGGCAAGATCGAGAAGGGCGACTACTCGGCCCAGCTCCCGGAGAACGGGCCGCCCGAGCTGCGATCGGTCGCGCGAGCTTTCAATGCCATGTCCGCGCGGCTCAAGGCCAATGACGAGCAGCGCCGCAGCTTCCTGGCCGACGTGGCGCACGAGCTGCGCACGCCGCTGGCGGTGATCCGCGGGCAGGCCGAGGCCATCGCTGATGGCGTCTACCCGGGCGACTCCGACCACGTCATGCCCATCCTCGACTCGACACGAGCGCTGGAGGTTCTCGTAGAGGACCTGCGCACGCTCGTTCTCACCGAGGCCGGCAGCCTGGTGCTCAACCGGGAGCACGTGGAGCCGGGCGCACTGGTCCAGGACGTGCTGGCCTCGTTTGAGACCCAGGGCGAAGCGTTCGGCGTGAGCATGGCGTCGGCCATCGACTCGACCGTCCCCATGGTTGACGTAGATCCCGCCCGCATACGCAGCGCATTGGCGAACGTGGTCTCGAACGCGATCCGCCACACCCCGGCAGGCGGGTCGATTCGCGTCGAGGTGCAGAGGGTCGGCGACCAGGTCGGAATCAACGTGCAGGACACCGGCGAGGGCATCTCGCCGGAGATCCTGCCGCGGGTCTTTCAGCGGTTCGTGAAAGGCCCCGGTTCGACCGGTTCCGGCCTGGGGCTCGCCATCACGCACGACATCATCACGGCGCACGGGGGCACGGTCGACATTCAGAGCACGCTCGGGTCGGGCACCACGGTCCGCATCACCCTCCCACCGGCGACGCCATAGCCTGTCGCTTTCTTACGCAGGAGGTAGATCTTCTTGGTGGACGACAAGAAAGCAAAGCCCAAAGGTCCGGCGAGCGGCGAAGGGCGCCGGCCGTCTCGGCCGCTCGAAGGTGAGGACCTCGGGACTGACCGTTGGGAAGACGCTCGCCACTGGATGAGCATCTATGCCGACCTGCTCGAGTTCAAGCGTGGAATCCTCGCCCGGGTTGGGCGCGACATCGCCAATCTGCAGCCGCCGGCACAGAAAGCCGCCGCGACCGACCTGGAGATCATCGAGGCCCAGATGCAGGGCTACCAGGAGCGCCTCGATCTCTGGTACCGACGGATCTGGGAGCTCCAGGGGTTGTGGCTGGATCCCTCTGGCCGTATGGTCCGGCATAAGGGTCGCGAGGTGGCGCTGACCAAAAGAGAGTTTCAGTTGCTCGAGTTTCTCCTCGACCATCCGCACCGGTTCTTCACAACGTCACAGATCCTCGGCCAGGCATGGTCCGACCCCGCGCTCTTTCCCGAAGAGGTGCGCAATTACGTGCGCAGACTAAGAAGGATCCTCGTCGATCTAGGAATCCCCGTTGACCTCGTCAACAAGCCAGGGCGTGGCTACTCGCTGGTCTTCCGCACCGGCTGAGCGCCAGGGTAGGGCGAGGACGATCTCGCTGCCAATATTGCTGATCTTCTTACGCCTGGCCCCGTACGTCATATGAGTGAAGAAAGGCAAACCACTCCGGATGCGGCCGGACGTCGATGCGGCTGTGCGCGGCGGCGACTGGAACCAGCGTATGGATGGTGAGGGACCACCGGGGGACGCCACGCTTGCGCAGGCGCTCTACTGGCGGCAGATCTACCTCGAGATTCTTGCCATGGAGGAGAAGGTGCTGGTCCGAATCCGCCAGCTGATGGCGACGCAATCCAAGGAGGGGCGGCGCGAGGTCGAGCTGACCAACATCCCAGTCGTGGTCGCGCAGGCCGAGAGATTCCGGCAGCGGCTTGGCTACTGGGAGGCGCGGGTGCTGCAGCTCGGCGGCGCCGCGGCGATGGAACCAACCGCGTGGCAAGCTCACCTCCCCGTGAACAAAGTTGCTGATGTTGTTACGGAGTTGTCGGCAGGATCTCGACGCGAAG
>DATINX010000151.1:0-3619 GCA_035473835.1 Candidatus Dormiibacterota bacterium
GCCACGTCTATCCTCCTGTCAGCTCGGTCCAGAAACGATCGATGATCAGCTCCGCGAACCAGGGGTACCAGTACTTCTGGGTCAGCTTCTTCTTCGCCAGGTAGGTCCTGAGCTCCGGTGCGACCTCGAGCTCGGCCACTAACAGGCTCACCACGTCGTCGGGTCGAATCTCGCGAATGAAGCCACGAGTTGCGTTATACGCGAGCTTGGCCTTTGCGCGCCACAACGTCTGGTCGTTTTCGAGCAGGTCGACCAGACTTGAGTCTTTGAGGTCCTGGAGCTTCTTCTGAGTGAGCGCCATGTCTAAGGCCACAGAACCTTACGCGTCGTCCAGCCCGCGGCAGCGAACACCGCGGCGAGCTGCAGCAGGAAGACCCCCAGGGTCCACCCGTACAACCACGAAGGGCCGCCCAGCGCCAGCCAGACGATGCATAGAGTGACGGTGAGCAGGCTCAGGGCGAACGTCCCGAACAGCGCGGCGCCGGCCATTCGATAGGGTCTCACCACGGCAGCCGGGGCGTTGCCGGCGTAGGACTGGAACGCGCCGATCATGATGCCCAGGAACACGAGCACGAAGCCGGCGAGCGCCGCGGCCACGCCGAGCGCGCCCACAACCACATCTTTGGGCTCGATCATCCGGCTACGCGGACGCCGCCTGCAGCTGGTTCAAGATCGTCGTCTGAACCTCGTTGATCGCGCGGACCTCGACGGTCAGCTGATGTACCGCGCTCAACGTTTCGTGGTCCGCCTCGGCACGCGCGTCGTTGGCAGCCTGGATCACGTTCTGGCCGACGATGATGATCGGCAACAGCACCAGCTGGAGAAAGGTCTGCGCGATCCACGCGACGATGATGATGACCTGGCCGCTCGCTATGGCGGCCGGTAGGGAGATGAGCGTGAGGGCGGCAAAGATGTAGGCCATCCACATCGAGCCGACCGTTTTGGTGATCTTCACCGCCAGCCAGGTGTTGAATCGGGCCATCGTCCCGGTGCCATGGACGAGCTCATGAACCTGGTGGCTCAGGATCAGGCGTGGCACGTGAATCGGTGGCTTTCCGTCAGGGGCGCTCATGGGTTCTCCTTTCGTGTGGTGCGGGATCGCCGCGATGGCGGGCCGCGCGGGTCGGGGCATGCTCGCCGCCATCGTATGGTCGAGGGCGCCGAGCGTCCAAACGCGATATTCTCTGACTGAGGTCAGAGGATGGACGAGGCCATGATCGCGGCGGTTCGCCGGTTCAACCGGACCGTCACCCAGCGGGTCGGGGCGCTCGACGACAGGTTCCTCGCCCGAGATCGCTCGCTGGGCGAGGCGCGGGTGCTGTGGGAGATCGGCGCCCAAGGCCGCGATCTGCGCTCGCTGCGCGCCACGTTGGAGCTCGACTCGGGCTACCTGAGCCGACTAATGCGCTCACTCGAGGCCGCCGGGCTGGTCACGGTCGGGCCGAAGGAGTCAGACCGGCGGGTGCGAAGCGCGCGGCTGACCGGCGCCGGCCTGGCCGAACGTGCCGTGCTCGACAGGCGGAGCGATGAGCTGGCGGCGTCGCTCCTCGCCCCGCTGAGCCAAAAGCAGCGCACCCGCCTGGTCGCAGCGATGGTCGATGTCGAGCGGCTCCTCACGGCCGCCACGGTCGAAATTGCTCCAATCGACCCGGCTCACCCTAATGCCCGGCACTGCCTGCGCGAGTATTTCAGTGAGCTCGATCGCCGTTTCGACTCCGGCTTCGATCCTGTCCGGAGCATTCCAGCGGATGAGGATGAGCTGCGGCCTCCGGCTGGTCTCTTCCTCGTCGCGTCGCTTCATAAGGAGCCAATCGGCAGCGGGGCCCTGAAGTTCCACGGCAGCGCGCCGGCCGAGCTCAAGCGGATGTGGGTGGCGGAAGCCGCGCGAGGACTTGGTGTCGGCCGCCGCCTGCTCGCAGAGCTCGAGCGGCACGCTGCCGCCAACGGCGCCCGGAAGGTGCGACTCGAAACCAACAAGTCGCTCATCGAGGCCATCAGCCTGTACAGGTCGGCCGGCTACTTGGAGGTAGCTCCCTTCAACGCCGAGCCGTACGCGCACCACTGGTTCGAAAAGGACATCGCTTCTACCGCGAGCTAGGCCTGGCATCCTTACCGGCGTGAGTCAGTCTCCTCAACGGCGTCGAATCTTCAGCGAGTTCGCCGGCACGAGCATCGACCGGCTGGCGGGCATCTCGGACGGAATCTTCTCGGTGGGCATGACGCTGCTCGTGCTGAACCTGACGGTGCCGGCTCTGAGCAGCGCGGGCACCACCGACAGCCAGCTGTGGCAGAAGTTGACGGAGCTCGCTCCCAACGTCCTCGTCTACACGATGAGCTTCATGACGCTGGGCATCTTCTGGGTCGGCCAGGGCACCCAGTTGAGCCGGCTCGCGCGCAGCAACAGGCACTATGCCTGGCTGCAGCTTGCGTTCTTGTTCACCGTGACCTTGGTTCCATTTTCAACGGCGTTGCTGGCTCACTTCCCGACCTTGAGATTGGCCCTGGTCGAATACTGGCTCAACATCGTTCTGCTCGGCGCGACGTTGCTGGCGGGCCTCGAATACGGGCTTCGGGCGCACCTGTTCCAGGAGGCGGAGCTGCGAGAGCTGGTTCACCTCATGCGCGGACGCATTTACATCGCCCAGGCCCTCTACGCTTTTGCGACCGCTCTCTCAATCGTTTTTTCGACGTGGGTGAGCATCGTCCTGATCGTGCTCATCCAGCTGAATTACGTGATCGCGCCTCGCATCCCTATCCTGCGCAGGTTCTGAGCTCTAGCGGCCGACCCTCGACATGTCCGCGTAGCGGTCCCCCGCCGGAGGCTGGATCGCGCTCAGGCGCTCAATCTGGTCGTCCGTCAGCTTGACCTCGACCGCGCCGGCGTTCTCCTCCAAGCGCGAGACGCGCTTGGTGCCGGGGATCGGCACGATGTCGTCGCCCTGCGCGAGAAGCCAGGCCAGGGCCACCTGCGCCGGCGTGGCGCCGGCCTCCTTGGCAACCGCCTCGACCGCGTCCACGATCCGCAGGTTCTGCTCGAAGTTGCCCTTGGTGAACCGGGGATTGTCGGCGCGAAAGTCGTCGGAGCCGAGCTGGTCCATGGACCGGATCTGGCCCGTCAGAAAACCGCGGCCAAGCGGCGAATAGGCGACGAAGCCGACGCCAAGCTCTCTCATCAGCGGAAGTACGTCCGACTCCGGATCACGCGTCCACAACGAGTATTCGGTTTGCACGGCGGTGATCGGGTGCACCGCATGTGCGCGGCGAAGGGTCTCGGGCGCGGGCTCGGAAAGGCCGATGTACCTCACCTTGCCTTCTTTCACGAGGTCGCTAACCGCGCCGACCGTCTGCTCGATGGGAATCGCTGTATCGACGCGGTGCTGGTAGTAGAGGTCGATGTGGTCGGTGCCGAGGCGCCTGAGCGATCCGTCGATGGCGACCTTGATGTTCTCCGGCGAGCTGTCCAGCCTCGGCCGGTCGCCCTGGCGATGGGAAATCAGGCCGAACTTCGTGGCCAGGACCACCTGATCGCGATGGCCGGCGATGGCGCGACCGACCAGCTCCTCGTTGATGTAAGGCCCGTAGAGTTCAGCGGTGTCGATGAAATTGATTCCCAGGTCGA
>DATINX010000152.1:0-13859 GCA_035473835.1 Candidatus Dormiibacterota bacterium
TCCCTGTTCCTTCCGCTGCTCCTGCTGGAGGGGATCCACATCGAAGCTGCCGGCACCAGGTGGCTGTTGCGTACCAGGGGCCGAGGCTGGTCATGATGCGCGGGACTGTCTCGGGGAAACGGTCCACCTCGCTTTCCGGAACTTCGAACAGCAGCTCGTCGTGAACCTGCAGCAGCATGCGGCCCTCGATGTGGTCGGCCTCGATCTCACGCTGCAGCCGCACCATCGCGATCTTGATGATGTCCGCCGCGAGCGACTGCATCGGAAAGTTAATGGCCATGCGTTCGGCAGCGCTCCGCAGCTGATAGTTCGGTGACCGGAGGTCCGGGATCGCGCGGCGCCGGCCGGTGGCGCTGACGACCAACCCGTCTTCGCGCGCTTTGCGCCGCACATCGTCGAGGTACTCACGCAGACGGGAGTAGGTCGCCCAGTACTGCGCGAGGAATTCTCGCGCCACATCGCCGGTGATGCCCAGCTGCTGCGACAACCCGTACTCGCCCTGGCCGTAGATGGACCCGAAGTTGGCGACCTTCGCAAGGCGCCGCTGGTTCGGGTCGACGTTCTCGATCGGGATCTTGAACACGGCGGCGGCCGTGGCGGTGTGGATGTCCTGCCCGGCCTTGAAGGCTCCGAGCAGCTCTGGGTCGCCGCTGAGGTGCGCAGCAATCCGAAGCTCGATCTGCGAGTAGTCCGCTGACACCATGACGTGGCCCGGCCGGCTCGCCTTGAACGCCCGCCTGATGCGCTGGCCCAGCTCGGTGCGGATGGGGATGTTCATCAGGTTGGGGTTGGACGACGAAAGGCGCCCGGTGGCGGTGCTCGCCTGCCCGAAGGACGTGTGCACGCGACCCGTCAGCGGGTCGACCAGCTGCGGCAGCGCGTCCACGTATGTGGACTTCAGCTTCGACAGCTGCCTGTGCTCGAGGATGAGTCCGACGATCGGGTGCTTCTCGCGCAGAGCCTCGAGCGTGTCCGCGTCCGTCGAGTAGCCGGTCTTCGTTCGCTTGCCCACCGGCAGGCGCAGGTCTTCGAACAGGACCTTCGCCAGCTGCTGAGGCGCGTTGAGATTGAACTTCTGTTCCGCGACCTCCTCGACCCCGGACTCGATCGCCGCGAGCTGCTTGCCCAGCTCATCCTGCATCTGCTTCAGGTAGGGCACATCGATGGCGACGCCCTCCGACTCCATGTCCGCGAGCACGCCTGCCAGCGGCAGCTCGATCTCGTGGAACAGGTAGTCGACGCCCAGATTTCGCATCTCTGCCTCGAGCCGCGGCCGCAGGTTGAGGATGGCCTCCGCCCGGCGCGCGGCGAACTCCGCGGCCTCTTCGACGGAAACGTCGGCGGGCTTGCGCGCGCTGCGCCCTGTGCCGAGCAGCTGCTCGGTGCTGACCAGGGTCACTTCGAGAAACTCGCGCGCGAGATCCTCGAGCCGCGGGTCACGAGAGCCCGCGCCAAGCAGGTAGGCGGCCAGGAAGGTGCTGAACGCCCACTCACGCGTTCCGCCTCCGAGCGCGCGCAGCGCGAGCTCTGTCTCCTTTGCGTCATGACCGCTGATCGGCTTGCCCTCTGTGAGCGCGCTGGCGACCGCGTCCATGGCGTCGGCGCTGGCGACATAAAAGGTGTCGTTCGCGGTCGCGACGCCGAGGCCGCATGTGCGCGCGCCGCGCCCGGCCGTCTCGGTGAAGGTGAACACGCCGACGTTGGTGGCGCCGGCGACGAGGCTCGCGGCTTCGGCCGCCTCGTCCACGATCTTCAATCCGCCCGTCCGCGGCGCCGCCTCGAACGCCAGCGTCGGCTGCACGGGCACCTGGTCCGGCGGCGGGAAGCGGCTCAGCAGCTGTCGGAACTCGAACCGGTCGAACACTGTGCGGACCTTGTCGTAGTCGTATCGCGTCCAGCGCGAGCTCTCGAGGTCGAGCTCCACCGGGACGTCGCGCACGATCGTCACCATCCGCTTGCCGAGCCGAACCTTGTCGGCGTTCTCCTTGAGCGACTTCTTGAGGCGGCCCTCCGGCAGCTCATCAACCCGCTCGAGGATGGCCTCGACGGAACCGAAATCCTGCACGAGCTTCGCGGCCGTCTTGTCGCCGACGCCTGGGACGCCGGGGATGTTGTCCGAGGTATCGCCGCGCAGCGCCTTGAAGTCGATCAGCTGGCTCGGCTCGAAGCCGTAGCGCTGGCGGACCTGATCGGGCCCATACACGAACGTGTCGGTGATCCCACGGCGCGGCACCAGCGCCTCCACGGATTCGGTGACCAGCTGCAGGCAGTCGAGGTCGCCGGAGACGATCGTCACCGCGTGGCCGCGCTCCTCGGCGATCCGTGCCAGCGTGCCGATGACGTCGTCCGCCTCGAAGCCGGCGAGGCTGTAGATCGGAATCGAAAAGGACTCCAGGACCTCGCGCACCTTCTCGATCTGAGGACGGAGATCGTCCGGCATCGCCCGCCGCCCGGCCTTGTACTCCTCGTACTCCTTGGAGCGAAACGTGGGCGCCGCGAGGTCGAACGCGGCCATGGCGAACTCGGGTCGCGAGGCCAGGACGATTGCCAGCATCGACGTGAAGCCATATACGGCATTGGTCACCTGGCCGTCCGATGTGCTCATCGGAGGCAGCGCGAAGAACGCCCTATAGATGAGGCTGTGGGCGTCGATCAGCACCAGCCGCCCGCGCTTTCCCTTTGCCACGTTCGGATTCTACGTAGCCCCAGGTTGCGGGCTGTCTAGGGTCTCGATTGCATAGACGGGGTACCGGAAAGCCCCGGGGGTAGAATGGGGCCGAGGATGAAAAACCTCATCGAGGTCTCCGTCGACAGCATCAGGATCCATATGCCGACCGCGCAGCACCTGGTGATCCTCAAGGAGAAGGAGGCGGACCGCTACCTCCCCATCTGGATCGGGTCGTTCGAAGCCCAGGCCATCGCGACCAAGATCTCGGGCAATCCGCTCGGGCGTCCACTCACCCACGATCTGATGGCCGCGGCCTTCGGCGACCTTGGCGTGAGCGTGAAACGCATCGTCGTGACGCGCCTGGCCGACCAGGTGTTCTACGCGCGCCTCTACGTCAAGCAGAACGGGCGCGACCTCGACTTCGATGCGCGGCCCTCGGACGCCATCGCTCTCGCGGTGCGAATGGAATGTCCGATCTTCGTCGCGACGGAGGTCATGGAGGCCGCGGGCATCATCCCGGAGGCCGACGAATCCGCCGATGACAAGGACAAGACGGAGTCTCCAATCGACGACGAGCGCCTCGCTGTGTTTCGCGACTTCGTCAACAGCCTTGACCTACCTGAGCTTCCCGACGAGCCCAGGGCCAAGGACGAACCCGGCGGCCGTCCGGGCCGGGGCTAACGCCGCTGCCTCTACGCGGCGATCTGGATTTCGCCGCCCGGATTATCGTCACCCTCATCCTCGCGCTCATCATCGGCGCGGAACGCGAGTGGCGGGGTCATCCGGCCGGCATGCGCACCATGGCGCTGGTCGGTGTGGGCTCGTGCCTGTTTGCCGGCGTTGGCACCGAACCGTACTTCGTCGGCCGAAGTGATCCGACTCGCATCGCTGCGCAGATAGTCACCGGGATTGGATTTCTCGGCGCGGGCGCGATCCTGCGACATGGCACCGTCGTCAAAGGCCTCACCACGGCCGCTTCGATCTGGGCGGTCGCGGCGATGGGGATGATCTTGGGCTTCGGCTTCTACTCCCTCGCCATCTTCGCGACCGTCCTCGTTTTCGCGACGCTGGTGGCCATCAGGCCGATCGAGCGCCGCCTGTTCAAGCACCGCGAAGGCAAACAAGAGGACCCGTTCAGTTGAGCAAGAAGCAGGTCGCGATCGTCACGGATTCCACCGCGGACCTGCCGCCCGCGCTCGCCGCGGCGAGGTCGGTGACCGTCGTGCCCCTGACGCTTCACTTCGAAGGCAAGTCGCTGCTCGACGGCGTCGACATCACCCCCGACGAGTTCTATCGGAGGCTGCCGTCGGCGACCACGCATCCCACGACATCACAGCCTTCGCCCGGCCGTTTCGCGGAGGCGTATGCGGCGCTCCTGCAGGAACACGAGTCTGTGGTTTCGATTCACATCTCCGAGAAGCTCAGCGGCACCGTCGCGTCGGCGCGCCAGGCTGCTGACATGACCGACCCGCATCGGGTGCATGTCATCGACTCCGAAGTCGTGTCTATGTCGCTGGGCCTGGTCATCCTGGCGGCGAGCGAGCTGGCGGCGCAGGACCTCGATGCCGACTCCATCGAAAAACGTGTTATCGCGATGAGGCCGCACCTCCAGACCTACTTCTCGGTCGCGACCCTGGAGTTCCTGCGACGCGGCGGGCGCATCGGCAGGGCCAGCGCGCTCCTCGGCTCTGTGCTGCAGGTCAAGCCTGTGCTCTGCATTCGCGACGGACTCGTGACGCCACTTGAGCGCGTGCGCACGTTCGAACGCGCTCTGAATCGCGTCGTCGCGCTGACGCGAGCTGTCGACCGCGGCAAGGGCGTGTGCGTGATCGTCGGTCACGCCGACTCGCAATCGGATGCGGAGCGCGTAGGACGCGAGCTCGAGCCTATCGCCGACACCTTGATGATCCAGCCCCTCGGCCCTGTCGTCGGCGCTCACGCGGGACCCGGCGTGGTCGGGGTCGGGTGCTACCCCGCCGACCTGTTCCCGCTCGGCATCAAGGCTTCGCTCCTGGGGGCAGCCACCGCACCGAGGCGGGACTGACCACCTTTGTAAGCCTGCCCTCGACGGCGAGCGCCTGCAGGTGCGCCAGCCCCTCCTGGAGGGCGAGCCGCTTCTCGTAGAGGTTGTCGCGAGGCCCCCACAGCTCCAGCGCCACCTCCCACGCGCTCCACTCCCCGGCCGAAACGATCGCGACTATCTGGTCGAGCCTTCGGCGGTGGTGTGCGGCAAGCGCCTCGACGCGGCCGGCGGCGTCCTTGAACGGCCGGCCGTGCGCCGGCAGGATCAGGCGCGGTTCACAGGCCGCCATCCGCACCAGCCCGTCGAGGTACTCGTGCAGCGGGTCAGGTGTGCTCTGCGGGTGAAGCCCGATGTTCGGTGACAGCTCGGGCAGCATGTGGTCGCCCGCGAAAAGCAATTTCTCACCTTGCTCGAACAGGCAGATGTGCCCCGGCGAATGACCCGGCGTCCATTCCACTCGCAGACGCCTCCGGCCCATCTCGATCGTCTCGGCGCCGTCGAGCTGCACAGCGGCATCCGCCGGCTTGACCACCTGGCTCAGCGCGCGCTGCGAGTTGCTCAGCACTGTGGCCTCGCTTGCAGGCACACCGTTGACGAGCAGGTAGGCGTGCACCTCGTCAACGAGGTGCTCGAGCTCCACGTAGCGAGGATTGACGAGCGGCACCTCGAGCCGGTGCAGGTAGAGGTCGGTCCCACCATCGCCGGCCAAAGTGCCGGCGGCGCCGTAGTGGTCGGGGTGGATGTGGGTGACGACGAGCCGCCGGATTCGCTTCCCGCCGAGCTGAGCCAAAGCGGCACGGATCGCGCTCACGGATTCGTCGGAGTTCATGCCGCAGTCCAGAAGGTCGACTTCGTCGCCGTCCGCGAAGAGGAACACATTGACGAGACCGTCTTCGAATGGGATCGGAAGGCGGAGCTCGAAAACCCGCTCCGCCACCTCATTCAGGCCCGTCTGCAGCACTCTTCCGGCATTGTCGCCGACCAGGCGACCGGCCCGCCCCCGGCGGGCTAAACTGAATTTGTCGGCCGTCGCGATTTGCTCAGGAGGAGCGCATGTCTGAAGTCCAGCTGTCACCCGACCAGATCGTCGAGGCTCTGCCCCAGTACTTGATTCCCGAAAAGGCTGGCACGACCAAGGCCACCATCGTGTTCGACCTGAGCGGCGAGAACGCAGGCAAGTGGTGGGTGAAGATCCACGACGGCACCGCCGAATCCGGAAGAGGCGACGCGCCCGACGCGCCGACGCTGACCCTGCTGGCAGATTCCGGCGATTGGGTGAAGATCATGACGGGCGCCATGGATGGGACCTCCGCCTTCATGCAGGGCAAGCTGAAGATCAAGGGCGACATGGGCCTGGCGATAAAGATGCAGACCCTCTTCAGGCGGCCCTGACTCCGCGACGGGCTTAAGCCCCTCTCCCTGACCCTCTCCCCGGCGGGGAGAGGGGATTTGTTCAGAAGAGAAACTTCCACGTGCCCAGGCGCGTGGACATTTGGGTTTCCAGATCGAGGTGACCCTGCCCCGAGCGAAGGTCGAGGATCACGACGTGGTGAGGCGTGAACGCAACCCGCCGCCCGTCGGACAGCAGGGCGGCCTCGGTCGCGTTTCCCCAATCGATCGGCTGCAGGGTGGGCGCCGGCACCATGTGGGCTTTGACCCATGACGCGAGGTCGGGCGAGGTGTCGCGCTCGTAGGTGGAGACGATCATGAACGCGAACAGGCCGGCATTGGACGCGCACACCGGGCGCGCGGACGGGGTTCCTTGGCCGGGCGCCGGGCTTTGGCAGGGGATGTCCGTGACGTCGAAGGTCAGATCGAGCCCGGGCGGGTTCGTGCTGGCTTGCGCTCGCTCGTTGTATTTCCACGTCCCGGGATAGCAGAAGCCCCAGCCAACCTGAGAATCCTCGAACCCGTGGTCCCTATTTCCACAATGAAGATCTGCCCCGATCTGAGCTACGCTTGGGACGGGGTGAGTGTTCGGGCCTGGCTGGCATGCACCGAGTGCCAGCGCCAGGAGCGCAATCGTGAGTTTCTGCTTGGTCGTCGGCACGGGCGACTAATTGTGCCCGACCGGGTACGCCGAACAACCCCAGCGTTGTGTGAACGAATCCGGCCGTAGCCGGGTGCGGTAATACAGAAGGAAGGGAGATTGCATATGGGGACTCGCAAGCGACCCGACTACGCACCCGAGGAAGCGCTCGAAGCTAGCCGGAAGCAGCTCGCCCAGCTGGCTACCGCATGCGGCGAGGAGGCTGGCCTCCACAAGCCTCTGGCCGACGTCGTCGGCGGGGTGATCACCTCGATTCCCGAGGACACGGACCTTGCCCAGGCTCTATCCGACCGCGAGACCACCGACATCCTGGTCCATCTGCTGGACCAGAACCGCGAGCAGGTCGAGCGGGCCCTCGAGCGCGTGAGAGAAGGTGCCTACGGCGTTTGCGAGAGCTGCGGTCATCGGATCCCGACGGACCGCCTCAAGTTCCAGCCGGCGGCCACCCGCTGCGTCGAGTGCCAGGCCCACTGGGACCGCCTGAACGGGCGAACCGCTTGACCTCCCACAACGTGGCGAGGCGCCCAGCGCGCGTGGCGGTGGGGACGCTCGCTAAGCTCGTCGCGGCCGGCGGAGAAAGGTAAACGCCAGCAAGGCCAGCCCGACAACGACCATCGCCCCGCCGATCCAGAACCAATGCATGTCACCGGTCATGAAGCTGCCCGGGATGTAGCCGAGCCCCTGGCCGGCGAACACCGCGCCCACAAGCACGACCAGCACACCGATGACGGCCGCTCCTGTCTTCACAGGTTCTATTACTCCCCGCAGTTACGGACTATTCAGACTCCGCCGTAGACGACCGACTTCTCCTCGGTGTACTGCTGGAAGGCCTCGACGCCGTGCTCTTTGCCAAACCCTGATTGCTTGATGCCGCCGAAGGGCAGCTCGTCGTGAGCGATCACGAGCGCGTTGACCCACGTGTAACCCGCCTCGAGCTCCTGCACCGCCCGGTTGGCCGCGGCCATGCTGCCGGTCCAGATCGAAGACCCAAGCCCGAACTGCGTGTCGTTGGCGAGCCGGAGACCCTCGTCGAGGTCCTTGATCTTTCGCACCGGCAGCGCCGGGCCAAACACCTCCTCGGTCCACATGCGCGCACCGTCGGGGACGTTCTCGAGGATCGTGGGCTCGATGAACCAACCCTTCTCGTAGTCGCCGCCCTTCGGCCTGCCTCCGCCATAGACCGCCCTGGCGCCGCGGTCGATGGCGTCTTTGATCTGCGCCTCGACCTCTGCCCGCTGGGTCTGGGTGTGCATCGGCCCCATACGGGTGTCCTTGTCGAGCCCGTTGCCGGGCTTGAGCTTCGATGCCCGTGCCACGAGCTTCTCCATCAGCGAGTCGTAGGCGCCTTCCTGGACATACAGCCGCTTGGTGGAAAGACACTGCTGTCCGCAGTTGAAGAACCTTCCGACCGAGATCGCCCTGGCGGCGCCCTCCAGGTCCGCGTCGTCGAGCACGATGCACGGATCGCTGCCGCCCAGCTCGAGGGTGACCTTCTTCAACTGCTCTGCGGCCCTGGCCATGACCTTCTTCCCCGTGGGTGTGGAGCCGGTGAGGGCGATCTTGCGGATGAGCGGGTGCTCGACGATCGCTTCGCCCGTCTCCGTGCCGATGACGACGTTGATCACGCCCTCGGGCAGCCCACCTTCGATCAGGGCCTCGATGCAGGCGAGCGTCGCCAGGGGTGTCGTGCTGGCGGGTTTGAGGACGACGGTGTTGCCGGCGGCGATTGCAGGGGCGACCTTGTTGGCAGCAAGGGTGAGGGGAAAGTTCCACGGCACGATCGCGCCACAGACCCCGATCGGCCTCCGCACCACCAGGCCATACGTCGTCAGGTCTGGCAGCCTGACGTGCTGGCCGTGGATCTTGTCGGCGAGGTCTGCGAACCATCCGATGTTTTCGCCAAATCGCCTGGCCTCGAGCCGCGACTCGAGCAGAGTCTTGCCTTGCTCCCTGGTAAGGAGCTGCGCGATGTCCTCGACTTTCGCGAGCATGTTCTGAGCGGCCTTTTGCAAGATCTCGCGACGGTGGTTGGACGGCAGCTTCGACCACGTGCCGAATGCTTTCGCCGCCGCCTTCGCCGCTTTGTCGACGTCGGCCGCGCCGCCGGCGGGCACCTCGTCGACGACCTCGCCGGTAGCGGGGTTGCGGACTTCATACGTCTTGCCGGACGCAGCCCGCGTCCTCTCGCCTTCGATGATCATCGTCGCCATTCTTACGGCACCCCTCTTCGGTTGGATTAGTCGGTGTTTCAATTATCAGGATCGGCGGATTCGGGAGTCGGGAGCGGGAGGGCAGCTGATGTCGGTGAGGCTCGAGAAGGAAGGCGGCGTCGGCGTCATCGTCCTGGACCGGCCGCCGGCAAACACTTACGACTACGAGTTCCTGCGAGCGTTCGCCGGCGCCATCGACGACGCCCGAATCGATCTGGGCATCAAGTCGGCCGTCGTCGTGACGAGCGCGTCGGAGAAATTTTTTTCCGCGGGCGCCGACGTGGGCGCGTTCGCTGCGGGCTCCCCGCGCTCGCGCTTCATGACCGCGCTGTTGGCGCATGAGGCTTTTCGAAAGATGGAGAACACGCCGCTCGTATTCATCGCCGCTATCGCCGGCCACTGTCTCGGCGGCGGTCTCGAGCTGGCGCTTGCATGCGACCTGCGGTTTGCGGCCGAAGGCTCCTACCAGATCGGCCTGCCTGAGGTGAACCTCGGTCTGTTCCCCGGCTCTGGGGGCACGCAGAGACTGCCACGGCTGGTCGGCATCTCGAAGGGAATCGACCTGATCACCAATGCCACGACCCTCAAGCCCGACGAGGCGAAGACCCTGGGCATCGTCGATCAGCTGTTTCCGGATGCCGCAGCCTGCCGAGCCGGCGCCCTCGAGTACGCATCGAAGCTCGCCTCCGGGCCTGGGGTGGCGATCGGCCACGCGAAGCTTGCGATCACCCAGGGCTACGGTGCGCCGCTCGACCTTGGTCTTGCGATCGAGCGCGAAGCGATCGGGCGCATCTTCGTGTCCGAGGACGCAGAGGAAGGAATAGCGGCGTTCAAAGAGAAGCGCAAGCCGGAGTTCAAGAGCCGGTAGCCACATGCAGCTCAGGCCGCTCTACACGGCGCGCTTTTACTATCCGGAGGACTGGGCGGTAGCACTGAACGGCCCGGCCGGAAAAGAGGAGCAACACTTCTTCTTCGCCGAGGGCCGCTGCACGGGAGGCCTGTCTGGTCGCTTTCGCGGCGCGAATCACCCGCGACGGCGTACCGACCTCACGTTCACGCCGGACATCCAGGGCGTGATCGAGACGGACGACGGCGCAACGATCATGTTCGATTTCCAGGGCTACGGCCGAGCCTACCCCCCAGGACGCCGCCAGATCGTCGGCGCCGCCTGGCACCTCAGCGAGCACGAGAAGTACAGATGGCTCAACGACACAATTTGCGTGCTCGCGGGCGAAGTGCGCTGGCCGGACAAACCACCGGAAGAGGTCAAGCCGATCGATGTGCAGCTCGTGATCGATGTCAACGAGCTCGTTTGGGAGGCCCCGAAAAGCTGACCAGAATCGTGATAGGCTTTTTGCCTCGTATCAAAACCAGGGAGGTGGCGTCTGATGTCGGTAACTGAAATGAACGTTGCCCGGCCGTCGGCCGCCTCCGGAGCCAGCCTCTAACTGGTCCTCCGTCCGGCGGACCGATATCCGCCGATTCGTTTTCTGCCGGAGGATTTCGAGTGCCCCTTCAGTTCGATTCCCAGCTGTCGTTGTTGGGCTGGGATGACTGGTTTCAAGAACGTTTCGCGCTCTTCGCCCACCAGGGCTATGCGCCGGCGCGGGTCATCGCCGACTTTGGCGCGGAATACCTGGTGCACGACGGCGAGGAATCGCTGCGAGCCGCTTCCGGCCGCCATCTGCGCAACGACGGAGGCGGGCAGCCCGCGGTCGGTGACTGGGTGGCGCTGCGCCATCGAGAGCCGGTTGGAACAATCCACGGCTGGGTCGAGCGCAAGACGGTGTTCTCGCGCAAGGTCGCGTCGGTGGAATCGAAAGAGCAGGTGCTGGCCGCCAACATCGACGTCGCCTTCGTGGTCGCGTCTGCCGGGGACGTGAATGCCAGGCGAATCGAGCGGTATCTGACGATGGCCTGGCAGAGCGGGGCCACGCCTGTCGTCCTGCTCACCAAGTCCGACATCGCTCCTTCACCCGACGACCTTCGAGCCGAGCTCGAGGCAGCCGCCATGGGTACCCCGGTGCTGGTCACCAGCGCGGTCACCGGCGTGGGAGTCGCAGTCGTGGCCGCCCAGCTGCGCCCGGCGCGCACCGGCGTCATCCTCGGACCGTCCGGCGCCGGCAAATCGACGCTCATCAATCGCATGGCGGGCACCGATGTGATGAAGACACGCAGCGTCCATCGTTCCGGTGAAGGTCGTCACATGACGAGCCATCGCGAGCTGATCCAGCTGCCCGGCGGCGGCATGGTCATCGATACGCCTGGGCTGCGGGAGGCGCAGCTCTGGCAGGGCGAGGAGGCCATCGGGACACTGTTCGACGATGTCGAGCGGCTGGCGCTGGACTGTCGCTTCAGCGATTGCGAGCATCGCAGCGAGCCCGGCTGTGCGATCAAGGCCGCGATCGGGGCGGGCACGCTCGATATCGCGCGGCTGGAGAGCTATCGCAAGCTGCAGCGTGAGGCACGGGCGATCGCCGCGCGCACTGACGCTCGCGTGCGGGCGGAGGAGCGCCGCAAGTGGAAGCAGATCTCCGTCGACAACAAGGTTCGCGAGCGGCTGCTCGGTCAGAAATAGACGGACGAGGGGTTGTCGGCCATGGTCAGCAGCTTGTCACTCAGAGTCCTATCGTCTCGACGTAAGAGCGGTAGTTTCGCTCCAGCTCGGCCATCGAATCCCCGCCGAACTTTTCGAGGAACGCGTCCGCCAGCGTCAGCGCCACCACCGCCTCGCCAATCACGCCCGCCGCCGGCACGACACACACATCGCTCCGCTCGTAGTGGGCCTCCACCTTCTCTTTCGTCTTGAGGTCGATGGACTGCATCGGCTTCTTCATGGTCGAGATGGGCTTGATAGCGACGCGCAGGTCGATCGGCTCGCCGTTGGTCACGCCGCCCGTAAGGCCTCCGGCCCGGTTGGTGAGGTGGTGGAACTTTCCGTCCTCGTAGTCGATCTGGTCATGAAACTCGGAGCCTGGCCTCGCGGCACCTTCGAAGCCCGCGCCGAACTCCACGCCCTTGATCGCGTTGATCGAGAGCACGGCCTGGGCCAGACGGCCGTCCAGCTTGCGGTCCCAGTGCACGTAGCTGCCCAGTCCGAGCGGCACGCCGCGCGCGACGATGCGAAACGTCCCGCCCAGGGTGTCGCCCCTCTCCCCAACCTCGTCGATGTCAGCGACCATTCGTCGCGACGCTTCGGGGTCGGGGCATCTCACCGGCGACGCCTCGATATCGTCGACGGTGATGAGGTTGGGGTCGACGCCGCCGAAACCGATGTCGGTGCCGCCGATCGACTGTGTGAAGCTCAAGATCTCGACCCCGAAGTGGCCGAGCAGCTTGCGCGCGACTCCCCCGGCGGCAACGCGTGTGGCGGTCTCGCGTGCCGAGGAGCGTTCGAGGACGTTGCGCACGTCGGTGTGGCCGTACTTCAGCGCCCCCGCAAGGTCGGCGTGGCCGGGCCGCAGCCTCGTCACCGGCTTCGGCGCGTATCCCTCCGTCGAGGCGGTCATCTCCGCCGTCCAGTTCACGTGGTCCTTGTTTTCCAGTACCAGCGTGACCGGGCTGCCGATGGTGAACCCTCCCCGCACCCCGCTGACGATGCGGGCGAAGTCGGTCTCGATCTTCTGTCGCCCGCCGCGACCGTGCCCTCCCTGCCTGCGGGCCAGGTCTTTCCTCAGGTCGTCTTCGGAGATCGCCAGCCCCGACGGCAGGCCCTCGATCACGACCGTCAGTTGCGGGCCGTGGGATTCCCCGGCCGTGAGCCATCGGAGCATGGACCGATGATAGTGGTGGCCGATTGAGCAACGTAGTCGAACCTCCCCACCCTGGCTTCGCCAGACCTCCCCACGGTGTGGGGAGGCGCAGAGCCCTTGATGCCGCCCTCTTCGACGTCGGCGGGACGCTCTGGCCGAACTCGTGGCCTTCTCGCGCCACCGACGGGGCGGGCAGGCACAAAAGGGTATCGCGGGCGCTGCCGTCCCTGCCGCCCGCGACTGTCGACGCGCTGGTGGCCGACCTCATCGACCGCAGCCGGTTTGGCGACGAAGCGCGAGCGGTGACGACCGAGGTGGAGATTCCGATCGACGCGGTCACGCTCGTGACCGGGTGCCTCGCGCGCCAGGGGCTGCCGGCCGACGCCGACGTGGTGGCCCGCGTTCGCCGCGCCATGGCGCTCCCGGTCCACGACCGCATGCGGCCGCTGCCCGGCGCCGCGGAGCTGCTGGCAGCGGCGCACGCACTCGGCTTGCGCACGGTGATCGCGAGCAACACCTACTGGCGCGACGCCGAGAGCTATTGGGAGGACTTTCGCGGTCTCGGCATGGCGGACCACGTCGACGCCATCGTCACTTCGAACGATGCGGGTCACCTCAAACCACACCCCGCGGTGTTCGAGATGGCGATTCGGGCGTCGGGCGCCGAGCCGGGTCGCTGCGTCGTCATCGGCAACAAGGAGGACAACGACATCCTCCCCGCGCTTGCGCTCGGGATGCGCACGATCCTGGTGCACCCGGACGATCCGGTGCCGGTGTCGAGCCGAGCCGATGCGATCGCCCCCGACCTCTGGTCATGCGCGCACGCGCTCAGGGATATGCTCGAATCGATTTGAGGCACGAGGTCGAGCGCCCGGTAGACCGCCAGGTGATCGCGCTGGACGTGAACGGCGAGCGCGCCGAGGTCCTGGTGCCCGTGCACAAGACGCTGCTCGAGGTCCTGCGCGAGGACATGCAGCTGACGGGCACCAAGCATGGCTGCGAGCTTGGTGAGTGCGGGACGTGCACCGTGCTCGTCGATGGCAAGCCGGAGCTGAGCTGCCTGCTGCTACCGATCCAGCTGGAAGGGCGCCGGATTACGACTGTGGAGGGCATGGCCGTCGGTTCGGTGCTGCATCCCCTGCAGCAGGCATTCGCC
>DATINX010000153.1:0-3909 GCA_035473835.1 Candidatus Dormiibacterota bacterium
CGATTTGGTCAGGATGTCGACCAGCGAGCCGGCGACCTCGACGCCGATGGTCCCGACGACGATGCGCTGGATCCACTGCTTGGCGGCCAGCGCCGACTTCGATTCAGCGGCGGTGATCTTCCAGAGGAACGCAAAGATGAATGCGAGGGCGCCGATCGACCCGACCAGCGCCTGGCCGATGTGGGTCCAGGTGACGATGAGGTCCTGAATCGGCGTGATGTCGGGTCCGGCGACGAGAAAAACCATGCAAGCCTCCTGCTCTTTTTCGCCGCAGGCTACGCACGGCCGAAATCTTTAGGAACTCAGCCTGTTAACCCTGTCGCGAACCCGGCTTTCAACACCGTCGAGCAGGATCTCGAGCGCCGACGTCTGCTCAGCCAACGGCTCGATGGGCTTTGCGGTTTCGGCCGACTCGACGGCCTTGGCCTCCGAGTCGAGCGACACCTGGAACGCGCCGCCTTTGATGCTCAATTGGTATCGGTCGGGCGCCGAAGACGCTCCGTCATCGCTTTCCCACTGCACATCGGTCACCGCCGCCCTGAGCGAGTAATCGTCCAGCTTCAGCTGCACCGCGCCGGTGCTGATGTCGGCGGCGACCGCCACGCCACGCGGTCGGTGCAGCGTCAACCCGACAGTGCCTCCCGACACCTCGATCGGCACCACGCCGCGAGGCCGCGGCAGGAAGCATTCGACCTTCGCAGCGCCACTGTCGAGCTTGATCGCGCGGACGTCGAGGCCGCCACCCTCGAGCAACGTGTTCCACGTCGCCCCCTGGATCTGAAATCGCCACGGGTGGCGTGGATTGAGCTCGATCTCTCCATAGCCGACCCCGCGCAGCCGCCGGACGACCACCTTTTCGCCACGGACGATGGCCGGCGCGGCAGACGTCCGGTCGTGGGCGGCCCTGATCAGCCCGTCCATCTCCATGCCAGGTCGGAGGAGGACTCCCCGAGAGCCGGAATCGATGGCGATGGTTGCCTCCGAACCCGCCTCCAGCACCTGGCGCTCCGCTGTTGTTCGGCCGGCGATGACCGGGACCATGATCATGAGGGCGACCTCCGAAGCTTCCGCGGCCTGCAGCCCCGCCGCCTGCAGTTGCTTGGTTAACTCCGCATAGGAGTCGCTGCGCGAAAGGGCGTCGGGCACCTCGAGCAGGATCCGGTCGGCATCGCGCTGCGCCGCGACCCGGGCTCGCAGCGCGGTCGCCGCGGCCATAACGCCCTGACGCCAGTCTCTCCGAACAGTCGGCGCCGGGACCCTCTCGAGGATCGACTCCGCGAGCAGCTCGATCAGCTCCCGGCGATCGCGCACGTGCCAGTAAAGCGAAGCGGCCTTGACCTCGAGGGTGTCGGCCAGCGCCCGCATGGACAGGCCCTCCAGGCCCTCCTGGTTGATCAGTTCGAGGGCTGCCGCGACCAGCCGCTCCCTGGTCAGTGTCTGCTGGCGCTCTTCGTCAGGGCTCAATTCGGTGATTCTCCTCTATTTTCGTAGTGGGACTTGCATATCTAACACTGTTAGGGGTATTGTAGCGCAAGAACCCACCTAACACCGTTAGATAAGGAGCGACCGATGACTGAGCTAGACCGTAGGAAGCAAGAGCTGGACCCGATGATCCCGTTCGTCATGGGCGCCTGGCACAACTGGGGCTCCCCCGTTGGCCTGGGCCTCTTCTTTGTCCTGATCGCGGCGGCGGTGGACCTGGTCCGCCTCGCTTTCAAGTAGTCGAGGAGGCAAAAGAGCCATGACGGCACACACCGGCCTCAGGTGGCTGCCTCTGGGGGCGGTTGCCGGCCCCATCCTGCTGACGCTCGCCTGGCTCGGGCTCGGTTTCGTCAGCCCCGGCTACAGCCTGTGGGGCACCCAGATCGCGCCCTATTCGGCGATCAGCCAGCCGCTAAGCGGGCTGGGCCTGGGGCCGACGGGTCCTTACATGAACGCGGCATTCATCCTCAGCGGGCTGTTGATCATCGCCGGCGTCGCCGGCATCGTCCGGGCGATCCCGGAGGTCGAGGTGCGCCGTCGCTGGGTGATTGGCGCCCTGCTCATGCTGCCAGGCTTCGGCAGCATCCTCGACGGCATCTTCACCCTCGAGTCGTTCCTCATGCACTTCGTCGGATTCATCCTCGCACTGTCGACGATCGTGGGCTTCCCGGTCTTCGGGTTCTCTCTCCGACGCGTTCCGCAATTGAGAGCAATCGGCAGGTGGCTCATCGCCGCCGGGCCCGTGACCCTGGCGCTGGCGGCGCTCTACTTCCTGACTTTCACCCCGACCGTCGAGGGCGTGCAAATCGGCATCGCGGGATTGACCGAACGCATCCTCGTCGTCGAGCTCCAGGCCACCTACGCGCTACTGGGCTGGCTCGCCTTCCGGCGCTCGTCTCAAAACACTCGGCTCGCATTCAACTGATAAAGGAGATCTAGTTCGATGAGTCACATTCGCAACCACCCGATGGCCGCGCTAGGTGTGCTGGTCCTCGGCCTGTTCATGACCCTTCTCGATCTGACCATCGTCAACATCGCCATCCCGTCCATCGTCGACGGGCTGCACGCGAGCCTCGACCAGGTGCTGTGGGTGCTCAACGCCTACAGCCTTCTGTATGCCGTGCTCCTGATCACGTCAGCGCGGCTCGGCGACATCTTCGGCCCGCGCAACCTGTTCGCGGTCGGCGTCGTGATATTTACCGCTGCGTCGGCGTTCAGCGGGCTAGCCCAGGACCCGACGCAACTGATCGTGTCGCGCGCCCTTCAGGGCGTCGGCGCCGCGCTGCTGGCGCCGCAGGGACTGCCCTTGATGATGTCCCTGTTTCCGGTTGAGAAGCGCGGCGGCGTGTTCGCGATCTACGGATCGATGGCGGGCCTCGCCGTCATCGCCGGCCCCACCCTCGGGGGATTTCTCGTCACCCATTTCGGCTGGCGCTCGATCTTCGCCGTGAACATCCCGATCGGCTTGATCACGTTCGCCCTCGCTTTGCTCGTCGTCCCTGACCTGCGACCCGGCCGCCGCCACCGCCTCGACCTGGTCGGTGTGGGAACAGCCTCTGCGGGGCTTTTCGCCGTGATCTTTGGACTCATCGAAGGCCAGCGGTACGACTGGGGGACCGTGGCCGGTTTCATCACCATCCCGGAGATCATCGGCGCCGGCGTCGTCATGCTCGCGCTGTTTCTCTACTACCAGGCACGCCGGCAAGGCGGCGAGCCGCTCCTGCCTTTCGCGGTCTTCAAGGACCGCAACTTCACGCTGATGACCCTGGTGATGGCATCGATGGGCTTTGCCATCCTCGGCCTCTACCTTCCGCTCACGATCTACATGCAGTCGGTGCTTGGGCTCAGTGCCATCGACGCGGGGCTCACCATCGCGCTGCAGCCGCTGGCGATGATCGTCTCGTCCGGCCTGGCGAGCGGCCTCGCCCAGAAGGTCAACGGCAAGTACCTGCTGGTGCCCGGCCTGCTCGCGCTGGCTGCCGGGAGCGGCTACATCGACTGGGCCGCGCACGCGAACTCGGGACGTTGGGACTTTGCGCCTGGTCTCATCCTGAGCGGCCTGGGCATGGGCTTCATCTGGATGCCAGTGTTCAGCATTGCGACCCGCGACCTGCCCACGCACCTTGGCGGCGTCGCTTCCGGGGTCATCAACACGATCCAAGAGCTCGGGGGAGTCGTGGCCAGCGCGGTCGTCGGCGCCTTCTTGCAGAACCGGCTTGCGATCTCCCTGCACGACCAGGCGGTATCAGCCTCGGGCAGGCTGCCGAATCAATACAGGGCTCCTTTCGTGAGCGGTTTCACCAATGCCGCGCACAACGGATTTGAGGTCGGCGCGGGCCAGTCGGGCGCCAACTTGGGCCTGCCGGAGCAGGTCCAGGCCATCGCCCACCACGTCTTCACCCACGCATTCGTAGACGCCATGCACCC
>DATINX010000154.1:0-3486 GCA_035473835.1 Candidatus Dormiibacterota bacterium
AAGACCAGCGTTCGGATCCGCTACGAGAACCCCAAGGACGTCGGCGCCGACCGGATCGCCAACGCGCTGGCCGCCTACTCGAAATACGGCGGCCCCGTGGTGGTGATCGACTTCGGCACCGCAGTGACCTACGACGCCATCAACGCCGAGGGCGATTACCTCGGCGGGGCGATCTCGCCGGGGATCGAGATCTCGCTCGACGCCCTCATCTCCCACACGGCCATGCTCCGCCGGGTCGAGGCGGTGGCCCCGGATTCCGTGATCGGCCGCAACACGGTGACCGCGATCCAGTCCGGGCTGGTCTGGGGATTCGTCGCCCAGGTCGAAGGGATGGTCCAGCGGATGGTGGCCGAGCTGGGCGGGACCGCCAAGGTCATTGCGACCGGCGGGCAGGCGGGCATGGTGGCGGGCCTGACCCACGTGATCGAGGCGACCGACCCTCTCCTGACACTCGAAGGATTGCGCTTGATCTACCTGCAAAACGCCGACGGTGCCGGACACTAGCAGGGAGTGCTAACGCCCGAGACCATCCATATCTACGTCGCCCCCGGCCTGGAGACCGGTGAGCTGGCGGCCGTGCTCGCCGAGCTCGGGCTTCTTGCCAAGACGCTCGATGAGGAGACCACGGTGGCCCAGCCTGCCCTGCTGCTGCTCCAGGCCGGCCAGAAGGCGCCCGAAGGACTCGAGGAGATGGTCCTGGCGCCACCCACAGGTGCCTCGCGCGAAACGCTCCGCGAGATGTTGCGCGTGGCCATGCAGAACTCGGCCCTGAAGCACGAGGTCAAGGTCCTGCAGGAACAGGCGCGGCGGCAGCACCGCCAGTTCGAAGAGCTGAACCGTATCGGCATCGCGCTGTCCGCCGAGCGGGACGTCGGCAAGCTCCAGGAATTCATCCTCACGACGATGCGCCAGCTCACCAACGCCGACGGCGCGAGCCTGTGGCGGAAGACGGTCGGCGAGGACGGGTCGCCCCAGCTGTTCCTGGCGTCCAGCCAGAACAACTCGATCAGCAACACCTACCAAGCGTTCAAGGTGCCGGTCGACGAGAAGAGCGTGGTCGGCTACACGGTCAGCGTCGGCTGGAGCCAGCTGTACGAGGACGCGTACAACCCGCCTCCGGGCAAGCCGCGCGGCGGTCGCGGCTTCGACCAGCAGTTCGGCTACCGGACCAAGTCGATGCTCACGGTGCCCATGCGCAACTACAACAATGAGGTCGTCGGCGCCGTCCAGCTCATCAATGCCAAGCGCAAGTACGAGACCAAGCTGACGGTCGACAACGTTCCCGACGAGGTCGTGAGCTTCCGACCCGAGGATCTCGAGATGATCGAGTCCATCGCCAGTCAGGCCGCGGTCGCGCTCGACAACAAGAGCCTGCTCGATTCCATCCAGTCGCTCTTCGACGGGTTCGTTCAGGCGAGCGTGACGGCGATCGAGCAGAGAGACCCGAGCACGGCCGGCCACTCCGGACGCGTCGAGGCGCTGACGACTCATCTGGCGCGTGCCGTCACCGAGATCGAAACCGGGAAGTATCGCGATGTCTTCCTGACCGACGACCAGCTCAAGGAGCTCCGCTACGCGTGCCTCCTGCACGACTTTGGCAAGGTCGGTGTCAGGGAGCACATCCTCATCAAGGCGAAGAAGCTCATGCCCGGCCAGCTGGAAGTGATCCAGGCCCGCTTCGAGTTCGTTGAGCGATCCGTGCAGTATCAGTTCGCGGTCGAGAAGCTGGAGGCGTTGCGGGGCGGCGCCAGCAACGGCTCGGTCATCGCCGAGATCGACAAGCGGCTCGAGGAGGAGCTGTCGCGCCTGCGGACCTGGATGCTGGGCATCGTCGCCGCCAACGAGCCGACGGTCATGCCGGAGGACAAGGCGTCGATGCTTGAGGTCCTGTCGCAGCAGACCTACCACGACATGTCCGGCCATTCGCATCCGATGCTCGATCCCCAGGAGTTCCGCTTCCTTTCCATCCGTAAGGGCACGCTCGACTCGCAGGAGCGCCTCGAGATGGAGGCTCACGTGACGCACAGCTTCCATTTCCTGACGAAGATCCCGTGGACGTCGGTGATGCGGGCCATCCCCGAGATCGCCTATGGGCATCACGAGAAGCTGGACGGATCGGGCTACCCGCGCGGCCTGACCGCGGAGCAGATTCCGCTGCAGGCGAAGATGATGACGATCTCAGACATCTACGACGCGCTCACGGCGCAGGACCGGCCTTACAAGCGCGCGGTGCCCCGCGACGTTGCGCTCGACATCCTTCACCAGGAAGCCGACCAGGGCAAGCTCGACCAAGACCTGCTTGACGTTTTCATCGCCAAGCAGATATTTCAGGTCACGGCACCCAGGTGAGGATTAAGTTCTGGGGCACACGCGGAACGCGACCGACACCCGGCAGAAGGACGCTGCGATACGGCGGCAACACGACGTGCCTCGAGGTTCGGGACAAAGACGACAACCTGATCATCATCGACTCCGGCTCGGGCATCGCCGAGCTGGGCGGCGGCTTCGAGCAGTCCGAGCCGCTGCAGGCGCACCTTTTGATCACCCACACGCACCTGGACCACATCCAGGGATTTCCATTCTTCCTGCCGGCGTTCGTGCCCGGGACCCATCTCACGATAGTTGGCCCAGCAGGGTCGGCGAAATCGCTGCAGGCCGCGTTTGCCGATCAGATGGACCCTGCGTATTTTCCGGTGCGCCTCGACCACATGCCCGCCGAAATGGAGTTCATCGAGAGAAACCCTGGCGAGACCTTCGAGGTTGGCGGCGTGCGGATCACACCGCACCTGCTGATGCATCCGATCCCTACCTTCGGCTATCGGATCGACGAGGGCTCGACTCGATTCGTATTCGCGACCGACAACGAGATCGCCATGTACACCAACCACGAAAACGGCAGCCTCAACGACCTGACGAACTGGTGTCAGGACGCCGACCTCCTGGTCCACGACGCTCAGTACAGCCGCGAGGAGTACAAGAACCACGCCGGGTTTGGGCACTCGACATACGAGGAGTCACTGGCCCTCGCGGAGCGGGCAGGCGTGCAGCAGCTGGCGTTCTTCCATCACGACCCGGCCCATTCCGACAGCGAAATCGACGCCCTCATCGAGGAGGCGCTAGGCAACCACCGCCAGTCGGGCGGCACCGACGTGGCCGCCTTCCCGGCAGCCGAAGACATGGAGTTGACCCTCTAGCGGACTCGGTATCTCGTTAGTCTTTCTCGAACGTGCCCGAGGAACGTGAGCAAGACGAGCCGGAGGTAATTCGGGACCGGCGGAAGAAGCTCGAGGGGCTGCGCGCGGCCGGGATCGAGCCCTATTCGCGCGGTTTCAAGCCGACGCATTCGACGGCCGAGGCACGTGCGCTGCTCGGCGAAAGGGAACGCACCGAAGGGATCGCGCTCGGAGGGCGGCTGATGGTGAAGCGCCTCATGGGCGGCTCGGCCTTCGCCGACCTTCAGGACCAGGCCGGCCGCATCCAGCTGTT
>DATINX010000155.1:0-1909 GCA_035473835.1 Candidatus Dormiibacterota bacterium
GTAGTGGGCGCTCCGGGATGGCGAGGAAGTTGAGCGTATTCGGCCGGGCGCCCGAGCTTCGCTCGACCTTGACCCAGCCGGCCAGCAGCGAGATGCCGAGGTCCGCCAGCTCCTCGGGTAGGGGGCGCTCGGGGATGGCGAGGAAGTTGAGCGTGTTCGGCCGTGCGCCCGAGCTTCGCTCGACCTTGACCCAACCCGCCAGCTCAACCCTGTCCACGACCAGCTCCGGCTTGTCCGAACCCCTTGCCGAGAGGCGACCAGTCCACTCTCCATGGAGCGCACGCCAGTCTCGGTACGTGGGCGCCTCGAGCTGGGAGACGCCCTGGGGCGTGACCTTCCGATACAGCTGATACAGCATTCGAGAGTCGCCCCGTTTCAGCGGCCGGACGCCGTCAGGCTGCGTCTGCGAACTCACGGTCGGGTGCTCGGCGAAGACCACCACCTCCGTTGCGTACTGGCGAAACCCGCGAAGCCGGAACACCGGCAGCAGGGGATCGCTGTCGGGCAGGCGCACGAAGAGGCGGTGCACGCCGCGTTCGAGCGCCTGGTTGCAGAGGTGCTCCACCAAGGCCTGCGCCACCTCATCGGAATCGGTCCCGTCCGCCACCTGCAGGTTCAGCACCTGCAGAACCTTCGCGCGCGAAAGTTCCAGGCCCCGCTGCTGACCCGATGCCTGCACGTAGCCGACCACCTTGCCGCCCTCCTCCGCGACGTAGATGAGCGTCTCCTGCGAGAGCGGCAGGAAGGCGGACAGAGTGGAGCTGAGCAGGGACCACAGCCGCGCGGCGGGCGGATCCGCTTCGTCCAGCATCGTGTCCACGGACCGGTGCATGGCCTCGATGCGAGAAAGGTCGAGAAGGCTGGCCGCGCGAAGCTTCATCCGGCGTTAGCCATGCGCACGAACTCTTGGTGCAGCCGCCGATCGCGCGTGAGCTCGGGGTGGAAGCAGAGAGCGAGGATGTTGCCCTGGCGGACGGCGACGGCGTGCCCCTCATGCGTCGCGATCACCTCGGCGCTGCCGGTCGACTCCACGAGCGGCGACCGGATGAACACCCCAGGGAAGCTCTTGCCGTGTAGGCCTTCGACGTCGAGGTCGGCTTCGAAGCTGTCGACCTGGCGTCCGTACCCGTTGCGCCGCACGGAGACGTCGAGCAGGCCCATGCCTTGCTGGTCCGCCATGCCGTCGGTGACCTCGCGCGCGAGCACGATCATGCCGGCGCACGTCGCCAGCGTCGGGAGGCCGCCCGCGATGGCGCCTCGCAGCGGCCCGACCAGGCCAACACGCTCCATCAGCATCGTCATCGTCGTGCTTTCGCCGCCCGGGAGCACGATGGCGTCGAGCCCGTCGAGGTCTTCAGGCGTCTTCACCAGTCGTGTCCTGGCGCCGGCGGCTTCGAGCGCGTTGACGTGCTCGGCAAACGCGCCCTGCATCGCCAGGACTCCGATCAAGGGATCGCCTTTACGCCCGCGCCGAGTGTGCTCTCGGCGACTACCAGCCTCTGGCAGCGAGCAGCTCTTCCTTCGGGATGGCGGGGATCTCGAGCCCGGGCATCGCCTTTCCGAGTCCGGCGGAGACCTCCGCCAGGACGTCCGGCTTGTTGAAGTAGGTCGTCGCGGCGACGATCGCCTTGGCACGCTTCGAGGGGTCCTCGGACTTGAAGATGCCGGAGCCGACGAACACGCCATCCACTCCGAGCTGCATCATCAGCGCGGCGTCGGCAGGGGTCGCAATCCCGCCGGCGGCAAAGTTGACGACGGGCAGCCGGCCGAGCCGCTGGCATTCGACGAGCAGCTCCACCGGAGCACCGAGCTCCTTGGCCTGGCGCACCAGCTCGGCGTGGCTGAGACCGTGAAGTCTCCTGATGCCGCCGTTGACCGCGCGCGCGTGGCGCACTGCTTCGACCACATT
>DATINX010000156.1:0-12592 GCA_035473835.1 Candidatus Dormiibacterota bacterium
GCCAGGAGGTTCTGCATGACGGTCAATCGCGGGAACTCTGCCGACAGCTGAAAGGTTCGGATGAGACCTCGGCGAGCGATCCTGTTCGGGGGTAGCCCGGAGATCTCGGCGCCGTCGAGGCGGATCGAGCCGGCCGTGGGCTCGATGGCGCCGCCGATCATTCCGATCACTGTCGACTTGCCGGCGCCGTTGGGGCCGATCAGCCCCAAGATCGCGCCGTGCGGCACCGAGAACGAGACGTCCTCGACCGCGACCACGCCCTCGTACTCGCGGCGCAGGTTCCGCACGACCAGCAGGTCGCCGGCCGGCCGGCTGCCCGCTACCTCGGTGCTCAGGGCGGGGTCGACCCGGCGGTTGCGACTCCCGCCGGGGCGCGCTTCGCGGCCGCACGCGCATATCTGACGCGGCGTTCCGGGAAGACGCCGCGCGGGCGGAACCACAGGAAGACAAGGGTCAGCACGCCGTAGACGATGAGCTGGCCGGCGTCGATCCACCCGGCCTGGCCGACGTCGGGCAGGAAGCGCGTCGCCTCACCGAAGACGATGGGCACGAGCAGCACGCCGATGATGACGCCGAGGTTGCTGCCGAAGCCGCCGACGATGACGGCGGTGATGTACACGAAGGTCTCCGCGTACACCCAGCTCCCCGGGGCCCAGGCGCTGATGAACCCGACCAGCAGGGCACCGCTCAAACCCGCGAGCCCTCCGCCGATCGCGAACGCCAGCATCCGCAGGCTGCGTACGTCCTTGCCGAGCGCCAGCGAGGCCTGTTCGTTTTCGCGCACCGTTCGCAGGGCGCGTCCCAATGGCGACGACATGATCCGGTGGACGCCCCACCAGCAGATCACGCAG
Source organism: Candidatus Dormiibacterota bacterium (assembly GCA_035473835.1). Taxonomy (GTDB): domain Bacteria; phylum Chloroflexota; class Dormibacteria; order Dormibacterales; family Dormibacteraceae; genus UBA10449. Next base: position 852 of record DATINX010000156.1, read on the forward strand.
AACACCGCGGTCAGGCCGACGTAGAACCAGTCGTAGTCCGAGAGGGTGAGGCCAAGCTCCGCCTTGAGAGGCTTGGGCACGAGCGACAAGCCGTTGGCGCCGTTGAGCAATCCGATCTGGTTGGTGGCGACTCCGGTGGCGATGAGCGAGACGACGAGAAACGCCATCGCCTGGTAATCGCCGCGCAGGCGCGGAAGGATGACGGCCCCGACCGACAGCGACAGCGCTGCGCCAACAAGCGCCGCGACCAGGAATGGCAGTGGGAAGGGCAGGCTCGTGCCCCAGAAGTAGGTCTGGAAGCCCGCTCCGTACAGGTTCCCAGGCCCAGGCGCCCCGAGGGTCGTGAGCGCATACGCATAGGCGCCCGCCGCCTGGAAGATGATGAACGCGAAGTTCAGGATCCCGGTCACGCCGAACTGCAGGTTGAGGCCGAGCGCGGCGATGATGTCGACCCCGAGGTAGACCAGCAGCAAGGTCGCGTAGTACTGCTGCGCGTTGCTCATGCGACGACCTCCCTCTGCGCGACCACGTCGGCAAGGATTCCCTTCGGCCGGAAGAGAAGAAACAGCACGAGGATCACGAACGCGCTGATGTCTCGATAGGCCGGATCGAAGTAACCGGCGACCAGGGACGTCACGATGCCCAGGAGCAGCGCGCCCAGCATGGCGCCATATGGCTGGCCGATGCCGCCGACCACTGCCGCCGCGACGATCGTGATCAACAGACCCTGGCCCGTGAACACGCCCCAACCGGTGACAGACATTCCGAGGACGACGCCCGCGATTCCGCACAGAGCGCCGGAGATTAGCCAGGCGGCGTCGGTCACCCGCCGGATTGGGATCCCACACGCGCGTGCGAGGGATTCGTCTGTCGAGGTCGCCCGCATGGCGCGGCCGAGCTTGGTTCGGGTAAGCAGCAGCCGCACTGCGATCATGGCCACGATCGCGATGACGATCACGACCACCTGTTCGGTGGTCAGGATCATGCCCAGGCCCGTGAAGGTCGGGCCGGCGTCGAAGTTATAGCTGAAGGTGGACGCGCCCGCGATGATGAGCAGCCCGTTCGACATGATCAGGCTCACGGCGATCGTCACGATCACCATTCCGAAGAGCTTGAGGCCGCGGCGCGCGAACGGCCCGAAGATGAAGCGGTTGAGGAGCAGCGAGACGATCGCCGCGCTCAGGGCGCCCGCGACCAGCCCTATCCAGATGCTGCCCCCGCGCTTGTTGATGACATAAGCGGTGAGTGCTCCGACCGTCATCACCTCGCCGTACGCCAGGTTGAGGACGTTGGTCACCGCGTACTGGAGCGTGAACCCGACCGACGCGATCGCCAGCACGGCCGATGTGACCAGGCCGAATCCGATGAAAAGCGCCAGCAGGCTCATGGATCAGTGAACCCGTATCAGAGAATCCCCGGCGCTGCGCGAGGCTATGTGCTGAGCTTCTTGACGTCCGCGGCGGTGACCACGCCGGCAGTGGTCTGGTTGCCGGCGGCGTCGTAACCGTTGGCGCTGAAGTCCCCGCCGTAGTTGTGCCATTGATCGAAGTTGACCGCACCACCGGCACCGTTATAGCGAATCGTCTTGCCGGCGGCGAGCGCCGTCTTGCCCTCCGCGAACGAGAAGACGTCCGTCTTGCCCGAGCCGGGGGCGGTGACGTTGATGACGTGCGAGTTGTAGTCCGTCGGCTTCCAGGAGTGAGCGTCCAGCATCGCCAGGGCCATGATGTTGATGCCGTCGTAGTCGGTCATCGAATATGCGTCGGAAGACCACTGGCTCGGGTTGGGGATCTGCGTCGAGTCAGCCAGGAGAGCGGTGTTGAAGACCTGCCACGCCTTGCCCGAGGCGGTGACGTAAGGCTGCAACCCCACGTAGTACTTGTCGAGGTCGCCGACGCTGACCGCATCGCCCACCGCCTTCGCCCAATCCGCGGTGATCGTCGGCGCCGTGCCGATGATCGGGATCATCTGCCCGTTGTTGAGCTGCTTGAGCGCCTTGAAGAACGTAGCGTCCGTCTGCGGATCCGCCTCCGTGAAGATCACCTGGGGATGCGCGGCGAGGACGCGCGCGGCTTCGACCTGGTAGGACGACTGATCCGGCACGACCTGCAGGTTGATGACCATGTTGCCGCCGCCTTTCTTGTAGCCCGACACCAGGGTCGGAACGCTCGTCTGGGCGGTGGTGTCGTTGCTGAAGACCGCTGCTGCGCTCATGAACTTCTGCTTGAGCGCCCACACCGCCATCGCGTAGCCGCCCGCGCTGTCCGGCGGCGTCACGCGCCAGAAGTACTTGTCCGTCGTGCGGTTGAAAGCGGAGTCGCCGGTGTCGGCCATCATGGTGATGTTCGCCGACTCGTAAACCGGCTCGGTCGCGGTGGCGACGCCTCCCGGCCCGAGCGTGCCGCCGAAGTTCTGGATGGTGGCGACGGCCTTCGTCGCCGCGGCGACCCCGTCGGCGGGATCGTTTCTGTTGTCGATGATCTGGCACTGCGCCTGCTGCCCGAACAGGCCGCCGCTCTGGTTGATCAGGCTCACGGCGGTGTAGCAGCCAGCTACCTGCTCGAGTCCAAACGAAGCGTTGGGACCGGTGAATGAGCTGTCGCTGCCGAATGTGAGCGGACCGTTGAGTGCCGTGGGAGAAGTTGTCGTCGGGTTGTTGCCGCATGCGACCAGCGCCACAACCGCAACGATCGAGGCAACCGCCCATCGCGACCTGCGCATCTTTCTCATCCCGTTACCCCTCTATGCAGGTGCGAAGAGCGCTTCATCGCGCCTCGACGGACGCGTGCATGCCCGCGCTTTCGCGGGACACGACATAATCGATTTTCGAAATTATGGGAGGGGCCGGACCCTCAGTCAAGCTGGCGAGATGTCCGCCGAGCGGCTCCATGCAGCGGAGGTTGAGATGGCTTACGACAGGAAGCAGGGTGGGCACGAGGTCGCGCAGGCGAACCAGCCCGACTATCGTCTGGAAGTCGGACGCGCCGAAGTCCCGGTCGGTGAGCCTCGTGATTTTTCGGTCCTCGATCCCGCTCGCGCAGCCACCCTCTTGGCCTGGACCGCAACCCTGATTCCCGCCGGCCGCGGCCGGCCCGACGCCGGCTCCATAGGCGCCGCGGAGTACATCGATGCGACGGTGTTGCAAGTGCCGGCGCTCCGGCCGGCCCTCATGCACGCGCTTGACAGCCTGGAGCGCATGGCCCAAACAAAGGCCAATTCCTCGTTCAGCGAATGCGATCCGGACGAGCGGGAGCGCTTGCTGCGCGACTTTCAAGTCGAGGACGATACAGACGCTTTCAACATGGTGAGCGACTTCACGTACGAGGCGTACTACGGCCATCCACAGGTGCTGGCCGCGCTGGAGAAGGCCACCGGATGGCGCGGAATGAATCCGATGACCGGCAGCCAGATGGCGCCGTTCGATGAGAAGCAGCTGACCCGCGTCAGGTCGTTGCCCCCGAGATGGCGGAGCGTGCCGCCCGAGAAGAAGGCCCGCGCGTGAGCGGCGAGCCGAGCGCGGACGTCCTGGTCATCGGTTCGGGCGCGGCCGGCGCTGCGATCTGCAAACGGCTTTCGGACCACGGCGCTCGCGTCGTGTGCCTCGAGCAGGGGGATTGGGTCGATCGCGCGCGCCTGCCCAAGTCGCACGCCGACTGGGAGGTCCGCGGCCGCCGGTACTGGGCGGCCAACCCCAACGTCCGCCGCTGGAGCTCCGATTATCCCGTCGGGAGCGAGGGCGAGGACCCGATCGACGTCTACATGTACAACGCGGTCGGCGGCAGCCAGATCGGCTTCGCGGGCAACTACTGGCGAATGGCGCCATCGGATTTCCGCGTCCACTCGCTCGATGGCGTCGGCGTCGACTGGCCGCTCACGTACGAAGAGCTGGCGCCGTATTACACGATCAACGAGACCGAGGTTGGAGTCGCGGGCCTGGCCGGCGATCCGTGCGGACCCGACCGGGATCCGCTGCCCAATCCACCGGCTCCGATCGGACGGCCCGGCCGGCTGCTGGTCGATGCGTACGAGAAGCTGGGCTGGTACTGGTGGCCGACCGAGCAGTCGATCACGACGCAGGCCTATCGCGGGCGCCCAGCCTGCGACAACCGCGGCTGGTGCACCTTCGGCTGCCCGCAGGGATCGCTTTCGACTGCAGACCTGACCTACTGGCCCAGCGCCCTCAAGAACGGAGTCGACCTCCGCACGAATGCGCGCGTGCGCGAGATCATCCTCGGGGCGGACGGTCGCGCCGTGGGCGCACGTTACTACGACGAGCACGGGGTCGTTCGCGAGGCGCACGCCGCGGTGGTCGTCGTCGCTTGTGGCGGGCTCGGCACCCCGCGCCTGCTGATGCTCTCCGCATCGGCGAACCACCCCAACGGGCTGGCCAACTCCAGCGGCCTCGTCGGCAAGAACCTGATGGTGCACGTGCAGAGCTTCGCCGTGGGCCAGTTCGACCGGCCGGTCGACGGCTGGAATGGAACGTGGGGCGGAACCGTCTCGACGCGGCAGTTCTACGAGACGGACCCGGCGCGCGGCTACGCGCGCGGATTCATCATGAGCGGCTGTCGCGGCTGGTCGCCACTCAACCTCGCGCTCCAGATCGCGCCATGGGGCTCAGGTCACCATGCCGCATTCGACGAGCGCATCGACCACGAGATCTCGATGTACATGTGCGGAGAGGACCTGCCGGAGGAGTCGAACCGTGTCGAGCTCGACTGGAACCACCTTGACGGTTTCGGAATGCCTGGCGTGCGCACCCACCACGCGCTGAACGACAACAGCCGGCGGCTCGGCAAGGACATGATCGCCCACGGCCGCCAGGTTCTCGAAGCGGCCGGGGCGAAGAGCATCCGCGACTTCGGCCTCGCGCCCATCTGGGGCTGGCACCTGCTGGGCACTGCTCGGATGGGCGACGACCCCAAGACGTCGGTGGCCGACGCCTTCAATCGCGCGCACGACGTGCCCAACCTGTTCATCGCGGACAGCAGCTGCCTGCCTACCAGCGGCGGAGTCAACCCGAGCTCGACCATCCAGGCCATCGCCCTTCGCTGCGCCGACCACATCTGGCAAAGCCGGCGCGAGTGGACCACACCTGACTGAGCTGACACGTGCCGACCCTGTCGGCGAGGACAGCCACTCATACATCGGCCGGCGCGTGCGCCGGCGCGAGGACCTCGCTCTCGTCACCGGCCGCGGCCGGTATGCGGGCGACCTGCGGTTTCCGGACCTGCTCTACGCCGCCGTTTGCCGCTCGACCTCGCCTCATGGAGTGCTGAAAGATGTGCGCCTGGAGGGGGCACGCGCGATGGCCGGCGTCGCGGGTGCGTTCGCCGCGGCCGACCTGCCAGAGATTCGCAACGTGATGGTGGATGCCGTCATCCCGGACGCGCACCTCGCCGGCCGCCCAGTGCTGGCGAAGGCCAGGGTCCGCTACATGGGCGAACCGGTGGCGGTGGTCGTGGCCGAGGATCCGTACGTCGCGGTTGACGCCGCCAATGCCGTCGAGATCGACATCGATCCGCTGGACGCGGCCGGCGACGTTCTGGCCGCACTCCAGGACGGGGCCCCATCGCTGCATCCGCCCCATGCCGGCAACGTGGCCGGGAAGATGGTGCGCGCATATGGCGACATCGACGCGGCCATGGCCGGCGCGGCGGTCGTCGAGCGATATCGATTCAAGCTGGCGCGGGTCTCCGGGGGCTACCTCGAGCCGCGCGCGTACTGCGCGCTGTGGGACGAGGCCTCGGACCGCTGGGAGATCTGGTCCTCCACTCAGTGGGTGCACGGGGTGCGCGACCGCATAGCCGAGATGCTCGGGGTGGACGGCAAGCAGGTGCGCGTGCGGGCCGAGAACGTCGGCGGCGGTTTCGGACCCAAGGGCGCGATGTACCCGGAGGAGGTGCTCGTCGCAGCCCTCGCGCGTCGGCTGCGGCGCCCGGTGCAGTGGGTGGGCACTCGAAGCGAGGACACGGCATCGTCGATGCAGGCCCACGGTGACGTGCTCGATGTCGAGGCCGGGGTTGACTCGGATGGCCGCCTGCTCGGGTTGAGGGCGCATCTGTTCCACGACATGGGCGCCTACACGGCGCCCAGCGTGCCGCTGTCGGGAACCATCGTGAACCACATGATCAGCGCTTATCGCGTGCCCGCCTTCCGTGCGGACATCGACCTTGTCTATACGAACGCCGCTCCGACCGGATTCATCCGCGGCGGGGGTAGAGAGGTCGGCAACTTCGCGATCGAACGCACCATGGACCGGCTGGCGTCCAGGCTCGGCATCGACCCGGTCGAGGTGCGACGCCGCAACGTCATCCGGGCCGACGAGATGCCATACGACACGCATCTGCCTGGCGCCGTGTACGACGGCGGCGATTACGCGGCGCTGCTGGACGGCGTCACCACCGCGGTCGACTATGACGGGCTGCGATCCGCCGGCGGCGCGCTTGGCGTGGGGGTGGTCTTGTCCGTCGAACGAACCGGGATCGGCGCCCCTCAGGAAGCGCGCGTGACCGTCCAGGCAGATGGCACCGCCCATGCCCGGATCGGGTCGAGCCCAGGTGGGCAGGGGCACGATACGACCTTCGCGCAGGTGGTCGCGACGCGCCTGGGATGGCCGCTCGACCGGGTGCAGGTCACGAGCGGCGACACGGAAACGGTCGAGCGCTCAGCGGTGACCGCGGCCAGCCGGTCCGCGTTCGAGGTGGGCAACGCGGCGGCGCTCGCTGGCGCCGCGGCCCGGCGGCGGCTGCTCGAGATGGGAGGCGAGCTGCTCGAAGCCGACTCCGCCGACCTGGTCCTGACCCCCGAGGGCATCCACGTCCGCGGCGCGGGGGGACGCGGGGTGACGCTGCGCGAATTGCTGCGCGAGGGTCCGCTCGAGGTGAGCGAAACATTCCAGGCGCCCCCCGCCTACGCGAGCGCGTGCCACGCGGCGGTGGTCGAGGTCGACCGCGAGACCGGTTCAGTGCGAATCGTGCGCTATGTCATCGGCCACGACTCGGGGCGATCGATCAATCCGCTCCTGCTCGAGGGCCAGCTTCACGGCGGCTATGCCCACGGGCTGGGGTACGCCCTGTTCGAGGAGGCGGTGTACAGCGCCGACGGAACCTTCATCACCCCGAGCTTCCTCGACTACCAGATCCCTGGCGCTCCGGAGGTCGCCGTCGTGCCGGAGATGGTCGCCGTCGAATCGCAGGTGCATGGCAACCCGGAAGGTTTCAAAGGCGTCGGCGAGAGTGCGACCATCCCGGCGGCAGCCGCCATCGCGGGGGCCGTTGAGGATGCGCTTCGAAAGATGGGCGTTCAGGCGGCGGTCAGCGAGATCCCGATCACCCCGGAAAGACTCTTTAACCTGATTCAGGGGACTTGAGCCCCTCTGCCCGAGGGGGAGAGGGGATAACGCTGCGGATCAGGCGGCCCGAGATGCTGAAGGTGTTCGGGATGTCGATGCCGTCTGGGAGGTTGTCGAGACGGAACCATCTGGCATCGGTCAGCTCCGACTCGTTGATCCGCAGCTCGCCCGACAGGTGGTGGGCGGTGAAGCCCACCATGAGCTGGCTTGGAAAAGGCCACGACTGGCTGCCGAAGTACTCGATGTCGTGGACTTCGATGCCCACCTCTTCGAGCAGCTCCCTCCGCACCGCCTGCTCGAGCGTCTCCCCAGGCTCGACGAAGCCCGCGATGAGGCTGTAGAAGCGCGGTCCGAAGCGCACGCCGCGCGCCAGCAGGATCTCCGGCCCTTTGCGCACCAGCGTGATCACCGCGGGGGTGATTCGCGGGAAGTACGTCGCGCCGCACGACGGGCACGTCCGGGCCAGCTCGGTCTCGCTGTAGTCCGTCGGGGTACCGCAGCGGCTGCAGAACGCGTGTGCCGCGGACCACTCCAGGGTCTGAAAAGCCCGGGCTGCGACAGCCATATCCTCTTCGGGCAGAAGCCCGAAAAGCTCACGCAAGCCCTTCAGCTCGAACCCCGGACACGTGGGCGGGGCGGAGAGCGACAGCGCCACGGCCGCCCGCTCGCCGGGCCGGCCGACCTCGAACGGGCCGGCCGCTATCGCCCCGCAGGCTCCAACCTCGGACAGGAGGGGCACCCGGATGTCCGGAGCCGGTTGGACGAGCATCTGGGCGCCAACGAAAACAAACGCCGCCGCGGCCTGGTCGGGAGAGCTGGACGGATCGAAACCGCGCATCAGTCTGTCAGCCGCGACCCATTAGGATCATCGATGCCACGCGGATGGAACTGGTAACGCCCAACGTATTCACGGACACGACACTGCGAGGCTGCAACCCGAGCTTCGTGGTCACGTCGGACGGAGTGGTCGTCATCGACACTCCCCAGCTGCCGACGAAAGCCGTGGCGATGCGCAAGCTCGCCGAGTCGTACGGCCCGATCCGCTACCTGATCAACACCGAGCACCACGTCGACCATATCTTCGGGAACTACTACTTCAAGGGTGCGGGCACGGTCGTTCATCACCAAGGCGTGGACGACATGTTCATGGTCGTGCTCCCGAACATCGATCCATTCGCCTACGCCGCGGAGGCGATTCCCACCGACGATCCCGAGGGCGCATCCATCTTCCCCGATCGCGACGCGTACTTCCGCGACCCGAACAAGGGCACGATCGTGTTCAAGGGCGATCTGACGCTGCGTGTGGGCGGCCACACGTTTCATCTGATTCACACTCCAGGTCATACGCGCGGGCAGATCGCTGTGCACGTGCCCGAAGAACGCCTCGTCATGACCGGGGACACGATCTTCAACGACTGCCAGACGTGGCTGATGGAATCCGATGTGCCGCAGTGGCTCGACGCGCTCGAACAAGTGCGCGCGCTTGACGTCGACCATCTGCTACCCGGACATGGGCCGGTTACCACCACCGACTACGTGGCCACGCAGCGGTCGGTGCTGCTGGACTGGGTGAGCGCCGTGGCCGCGGCCGTCGCCAAGGGTTGGTCCCGTGAGGAGACCATCGCCCGGGTCAACTTTGCCGGTAGATACCCGGTGGATGTCGGCCAGGGCTACATGATGGATCACATCCAGACCAAGAACGCCGCGTCGCTCTACGACAAGCTCACCGCGAAACCGGCCACCAGCATCTGAGCTCAGGCTCGCCCCGCGGCCGCCTCATCGGCTCGACTTCGACCGGCGAGGAGGATGAGGTCTTCGTGCAGCTCGAACCACACTCCGTGAAAGCTGTCGACGCGCGGAGAGGCAACGAAACGCTGGTCGCCTGCGCGGGCCATGGCCAGCGCCCGTTCCAGCCGGATGAGGTAGCGGCCCACTGCGGGCGGAGCATCGCCAATCGACGAGAGCCATGCCGCGGCATCGTGGTGCAAACCCGCGAGCCGGTCCAGGACGTTCGTGTCATAAGCGGCATCGGAGTGATCGTTGACGAGCTGCGCGCCATCGACCTCTCGCAGTTGCCAGGCGGTGACCGCCTCTTTCATGCGGTGGTCGAGGGTAGCGAACGCGTCCAGTGCTGCGCCAGCCTTCACATCTCCCCATCGCAGCTGGTCGGCTGCCAGATGGGCTTCGCCTTTGGTCTTTCCACTCGTTGTCAGCCGGAATCCGCCGGCGAAGCTATCGACCAGGCCATCTGCGGTCAGGCTTTCCAGCTGCGGCCGTAGCTGTTCGGGATTCGAGAGAAGCGATGCGGCCAGGCCGTCCACCGTCGAGGAGCCCTTGATCAAAAGGGCACGAATGACGTCGGTGGGCGTCACAGCACCGTTGCCCATGCTCATTTGATCGGCTTTGGCAGCGGTCGAATGGACCTCCATGCCCAGCTCTCGCGCCCAACCGAGGAGGGTCGCCGCCTCGGGCGCGATCGCGGTGTTGCCAGGTACCACACCCGCGAAGACCTCCCCCGTCCCACCGTCGATTGTGATGGTGTCGCCAGCCTGCAGACGGCGGCCGCCGATCTGGACCACGTGATCGCCGACCTCGACCGCCTCCGCGCCCACGACGGCAGGGATGCCCCAACCACGCGCCACCACGGCCGCGTGACTCGCCAGGCCACCTCGACTTGTGAGCACGCCGACCGCCTTCGCCATGCCCGGCACGTCGTTGGGCGACGTTTCCGCTCGGACCAGGATGGCGGGGCGGCCGCCTTCGGCCGCGGCCACGGCCGCCGAGGCCGAGGTCGCGATCTCGCCCGTGGCGACGCCGGGCGACGCGGGCAAACCGACCGCCAGGGGAGGCAGGTGCTTGCCGCGCCCGGTCGTAATCATCGGCGGGTTCGCGAGATATCCGGCGACTCGCTCGACGGCCTGCGCCCTGGACAGCGGAAAGCCGGGGTCATCCGCCATGTCGACCGCCATCCTCAGCGCCGCCCGAGGACTCCGTTTGCCGACCCGCACCTGGAGGAGCCAGAGCTTGCCCTGCTCGATGGTGAACTCGATGTCGCACAGGTCGGCGAAATGCCGTTCCAGCGATTTGGCGTCTTTTCGCAGCTCGCGGCCGATGCCCGGCATCGTCGCGTCCAGGATGCTTATCGGCTGCGTCAAGTGAGTGCCGGCGACAACGTCCTCTCCTTGAGACGCGAACAGCACATCGCCATAAAGGGTCGGCTCACCGGTGGCAGGATTGCGCGTGAACAGCACGCCGGCAGCCGAGTCGGCGCCCCAATTTCCGAACACCATCGCCTGCACGGTTACCGCGGTTCCCAGGTCGTCTGATATGCCATCACGGGCGCGGTACGCACGGGCCCGCTCGCTGTGCCATGACCTGAACACGGCTTCGACCGCAGCTCGGAGCTGCCGCCACGGGTCATCGGGGACACTTTCTGCGGCGACGATCGTCGTAAACATCTCAGTGAATCTGCGGCGACAGTCAGCGGCGAACTCTGGGTCCCGTGAAACTCGGGCAAGCCCGCGCATCGTCTCGTCGTTGAGGCCGAGATTGAGGATGGTGTCCATCATTCCGGGCATCGAGACCGGCGCGCCGGAACGAACGCTGACCAGCAGCGGGTTCTCCGGGTCGCCGAACCGCCGGCCCACCCCGCTTTCGAGCCGCGCCATTGCCCCTTCCAGCTCGCCATTCAAGCCCTCGGGCCATCCCGTCGACAGGAAGGCCCGACACGCCTCGGTCGTGATCACGAAGGCCGGTGGCACCGGGAGGTGAAGCTCGGCGGCCATCATCGCGAGGTTGGCGGCCTTGCCTCCGACCAGACCGACGAGCTCGGCGGCCGAAACCGCCCGAGTGTCTTCGAGGGAGTAAACGAATCTCACGCCGGTCTCTCCTGGATAGCCCGCCACACGCGTTCGGGTGAGAGGGGCAGGTCGCGGATGACCACGCCCGCCGCCTCGGTCACCGCCGACGCGACCGCGGGCGCGGTCGCCATGAGGCCGCCTTCGCCCGCTCCCTTCGAGCCGTACGGACCTGGCCCGTCGCGGTTCTCCACGAGCAGCGAGTGCATCTCCAGCGGGAGGTCCTTAGTGGTTGGGATCCGATAGTCAAGCGCGCCGAGATTGCGGATGCGGCCGGAGTCGTCCAGGATCACATGCTCCATCAACGTGTGGCCGAGGCCCATCACCGCGGCGCCCTCGTCCTGCATCTCGACGTGCTGCGGATTGAGGGCCTTGCCGACGTCGGCCGCCGTGACATGTCGGACTAAGATGATCTCTCCGGTGCCCTCGTCCACCTCGACCTCCGACGCGGTGCAGGTGAACTCATAAAAGGAGGGGCTGCCGCCGAGCGGATGCTCGGGCTGATGCTCACTGCGCATCGAGCCGACGCC
>DATINX010000157.1:0-1869 GCA_035473835.1 Candidatus Dormiibacterota bacterium
ATCGATCGCGACTACGCCATGGCGTTTGCCAAGAGCCAGCTCGGCTCCGGCACTGTGCTGCCCCGCAAGGGCACCGTGTTCGCCCAGAGGTAGTGCTGGATGAACCACAGCACCGGGTTGGCGAAGACGGCGTAGTACATCTCGTACTGCTCTCGAGTCGGTGACACGTAGTGGAGGTTGCCGGTCGACTGCAGCAGCGGCACGGTCATCGGAGCACGCGATTTCGACGCGAGCTCACGCTCCGTGTCCGTGCGTGCGCAGGCGACCCAGTCCGCTCCCATCGCATCGGCGAGCGTGAGCAGGCCGGTGATGACCCCGCCGGCGCCGCGCTTGAAACCACCTTCCGGCCGCGGCTCGTGCGGCGCCCGATTGCTGACGACGATTGGCGAGCAGTCGGGGAGGGTGCGCGACACGTAGGCACGCAGCGACGACGCGGGAGTGGTCCTCAGGATCGAGGTGATGAGTGGCCGCTCGGTGTCAGCGATGCTCATGGGCTTTGCCTCCCATGGCGTGATTGTGCCTACCCGACGCGGGCGCCTGCCAGGTGGTGGACGAGCGCGGAGCGGTCGATGGGCACCTCCCGCACCCGTTTGCCGGTAGCGCGAGCCAGGGCGTTGGCGAGTGCGGCCGGGCCGGGGATCGCAGGCGGTTCGCCCACGCCCTTGGCCCCGAGCGGGCCCACAGGCGAAGGCACCTCGATCAAGCGCACATCGATGTCCGGCATCTGGTCGACGGTGGGCAGCTCGTAGTCGAGGAAGCTGCCAGTGCGCAGCTGGCCGTCGCCGTCGTAAGCGAGCTGCTCACCCAGCGCGCGACCGAGCGACTGCGTGGCGCCGCCGTGGATCTGCCCCCTCACCTCGGGAGGATTGATCGCCTTGCCGACGTCCTGGATCGCGGCATACCCGGTCAGCCGAAACGAGCCGGTCTCGGGATCCGCCGTCACGCGAGCGATCTGGACGGTGAACTGGGGCGAAGCGCTCAGCACGGCGGACCTGCCGCTGGATTGGATGGGCTTGTGGCGGCCCATGAACTCGGTGCTGATCGTGACCAGGCGGGTGATCTCCACAAAACGATCCGGCACACCTTTCACCGACACCCGGCCGCCCCCGACCTCGAGGTCCTCCGGCGAGGCCTCGAGCTCTTCGGTCGCGATCTCGAGCAGCTGGCGGCGCGCCTCGAGGGCCGCCTCGTGCACTGCGCCTCCGATGCTGTAGGTGGTCTGACTGCCCGCCGCGATGGGACCGTGTGGCGCCACGCCGGTATCGGCCGTCTCGATCCTGACCTTGTCCATCGACACGCCAAAAGCCTCGGCCGCGATCATCGCGAGCCCGGTGGTGGCGCCGCTCACGTCGGGAGTGCCGATGAAGATCGACAGGGTTCCGTCGGGTTCGACCCGGCAGCCGGCAGCCGCCGGGGTGCGAGCACCGCCCCAGCCTCCGATGGCGATGCCGACGCCCTCACCGGGTTCGCATGGGGTCGTGTAGAGAGGGTGCGTCTTGGCTTCCTCGAGGCACTCGACCGCCGCGATCCGCGGCCATGGTTCGCCCTGGGCGTCCAGGTCGCCTTCCTTCGACACGTTTCGCATCCGAAGCTCGATGGGATCGATGCCGAGCTGCAGGGCAAGCTCGTCCATCGCCGACTCCAGCGCGAAGTAAGCCTGCGGGGCGCCGGGAGCCCGGTACGCGTCGACCGGCGTCTTGTTGGTGGCGACCTCGAAGCCCGTGAGCTCGAAGTTGGGGATGCGATACGTGCCCCCGAGGAACGATCCCGTGATGCCGGCGTGCCAGCCGCTGGTCGCGCCGTTGTCGTAGTGGTACGTGGCTCGTAGCGCCACCAGCGTTCCATCGCGCTTGGCGCCAAGCTCGATAT
>DATINX010000158.1:0-13585 GCA_035473835.1 Candidatus Dormiibacterota bacterium
GAACGCGATTGCCAGCGAGCCGAATCCCGAGAAGCGGGCGCCCACGAGCCAGCGCCCCACCAGGTACCCGACCACCGGAATCGCCCCGCCGATCAGCGTCGATATCCCCGCGACCACGCCTTCGCGTACGGGGTTCTCGAACTGCGACACGTCCAGGCCCAGCTCCTCACGCGCCTGCGTCTCGAGCCATACCTTCTTGTCTTGCGTGATCCGGTTGACGATGGTCTTCGCCTCATCGGCGGTCAGGCCCTTCGAGCGATAGATGTCCACCAGCTCCGCCCTCTCGAGCTCCGGCATCGCCTCGATCTCAGCCGCCTCACGCGCCAGCTGACCCTCGAACACCTCGCGCTGGGATTTGCTGGCCAGGTACGCGCCGCCCGCCATGGAGACCCCGGACGCGACCATGGCCGAGAGCCCGCCGATCAACACCACCCGCGGGTCGGCGCTGGCACCACCCACGCCGGACAGCACCCCGAGCGTCGCCGTGAGCCCGTCGTTGACGCCATAGATCACGTTCCGGATGCTCTCGGCGCCGCCCGCGTGCCATTCCTCGTCCATCACCACAGGGGACGGCGCGCCGTCCTCGGATCGCTGGGCGACATCGTCCGGCGATTGGTGATCGAGCTCTTCCGGCAGCACGCGTCGCAGCACGCCCTGGGCCTGCTCGTTGGAAACGGTGGAGACCTGGCTCAGGTAGGAGCGGAGCACCTGACCCTCCGCCAGGCCCGCTAGCGCCAGCGCGGGCCCGATGCCGGCCACCCGCGCCAGCAGCGCAAGCATTCGCGCGGTCAGGTACGGCCGGCGGTCGGAGAGCCTGACCCCGCAGGAGGAAAGCAGCTCGGCCCAGGCTTGCGCGTGATGTATCTCGGTTTCGGCGAGGGCCTTGAGGCGCTGGCGTGCACGAGGATTCGACGTGACCACGGCGAGAGCCTCGTAGACGCCCGCCATGCGCGTCTCGGCGGCCCAGTTGGCTCGCAGAGATTTGAGGTCGGAGGCGGACAGAGACGAGAAGCGTTGGGAGGGCGCCGCCACCCGTCTATGGTAGGGATCGATTCGGCAGCACTTGTTCTAAGGTATTGGCCCTTCATGAATTCGCAGGCGACCGAAACGACTCCTCGCAGCCAATCGCCTCGCCGCGTGCTCATCACCGGCGGGGCCGGTTTTCTCGGCGTCAACGCCGCCGCGCATTTCATCGAGCGTGGATGGCACGCGACCATCCTCGACAACCTGAGCCGCGCGGGGACCGAGAGGAACCTCAAATGGCTCATCACCGAGCATCCCACCCGCACGACGTTTGTGAAGGAGGACGTGAGAAACCCCGAAGGGCTGGCCGGCCATGTCAAGCACCAGGACGCCATCCTTCATTTGGCGGCGCAGGTTGCGGTGACGACCTCGCTGGTGGACCCTTACACCGATTTCGAGATCAACGCGCGCGGGACGTTGAACCTCCTCGAGGCGGCTCGAAAGCACAATCCCGACGCGCCCTTCGTTTTCGCGTCCACCAACAAGGTCTATGGAAAGCTGGATGGCAGCAGCGGCCCGTGCAAAGAGACGCAGCCGCTCGACTTCCACAGCCCATATGGGTGCAGCAAGGGCACCGCGGACCAATACGTGAGGGACTACGCGCGCTGTTTCCATATGAACACGGTCGTCCTCCGCCAAAGCTGCATCTACGGCGCGCACCAGTACGGCACCGAGGATCAGGGTTGGGTCGCCCATTTCGTGCACTCGGTGGTCGACCGCCGGCCGCTGACGATTTACGGCGACGGCAAGCAAGTGAGGGATCTGCTCGACGCGCGCGACCTGAGCGCGCTCTACGAGCTCGTCATCGAGAACATCGACAAGACGCGGGGCGAGATCTACAACGTCGGCGGCGGCGAGTCGAACCAGCGCAACCTGCTCGAGGTCATCGACCAGATCGGAGAGCTGGTGCACCGGACGCCCCAGTTCACCTTTTCCGACTGGCGCGAAGGCGACCAGGCCTATTACGTGAGCGACATCAGCAAGGCGAAGAAAGAGCTCGGCTGGGAGCCGCAGATCCAGTTCGACCGAGGCCTCCAGGACCTCGCTGCCTGGGCAGTTTCGCTGGTCTAGATGTAGTTCAGTCTCAAGCCGTGCGGGCCTCGACGGCCAGCTGCTCGTGTGAACGGGCGACCTCGAGGATCGATCGTTCAAGCGTGTCCACGTGCCGCTCCCAATCGAAACGCCGGGCCCACTCGAAGGCACGTGCGCCTGTGGCCTGATTCGCGGCGGGGTCGTCGAGCAATCCGGCGATCCCGTTGGCGTAATCGCCGACCTCCAGCGGCTCAGCGAGATGCCCGGTGCCGGCTCCGACGGTTACAGTCGGTCCGGCCTGGTTCCAAGCCACCACCGGCACGCCTTTCGCCATCGACTCGATGACGCCCATGCCGAAGTCCTCTTCCGGAGCCGGGTACACGTAAACCGCCGCGCCCTCGTAGAGCTTCTGCAGCTCGTCCTCTGTGATCGCGCCCAGGAACAAGACCGCGTCGTTGAGGCCGAGCTCGCCAGTCAGAGTCTTCAGGACCGCGGTGTGCGCGGTCGCCGGCCCCGGAACCACCAGTTGCACCTTGGGGTGGCGCTTGCGCACCTCTTGCATCGAACGGATCGCGAGATCGAAACGCTTCTGGGGATAGTGGCGGTTGGTGAGGAGCACGTAAGGGCGCCGGATCGGGTAGCCGTTGATGGTGAGCCCGCCCGAGAACCGTGCTTGCTCCGGCAGCGGGAAACCCGACGAGGCCACGTGGCACCCGGCCGGGCAGTCGACCGCGTCGCGCCGATAGATGCCGCGGATGATGTCGCCGATGTAATCGCCGTTCACGAGGAGCTGGTCGGCCTCCTGCACCGAGCGCCGGTCGGCCCAGGCGACGAATCGCGTCGCGCGCATGACGATGGCGGCGAGGAGCCTGTAGTCGGCGTTGGCGACCCAACCGGTCTCGCGGTCGATGCTCCGCGGATACACCAGCCGGTTGGGCTGGTTGAGATAAACGACATACGGGACGTCGATCAGACGAGCCGCCCACCACGCTATCCACGCGCTCGGCTGGTTGCAGCCGACGATGGCGTCCACGCCGCGGAAACGCCATGCGTACAGCGGCATGAGCAGCGATGTTGCAGCCATCTGCACCGCTTCGCGGAACGGGAACCAGCGCGGAAGCTGCGGCAGGAATGTGCGCACGCCCACGTCGCCGATGAGATCTGGATAGCAGCGCGACGCGTCGACGGTCGGCGCGTAGCACTCGACCTTGTATCCGCGCCGGCGCAGGCCGAGCACCTCTTCGATGACGATCCGCTCGCCGCCGCCCGAGTAGGTGAAACCGCAGTGGAACACAGCAATACGGCGCGGACCGCCCGCACGCTCGCTGCGCTTCCCCCCGACAAGAAGGAATCCGAGGAAGCCGAGCACCAGTGCGTACGCCGCTGTGATCGCGTGATACAGGACAATCGCGCCGGCCGCCACCGCGGAGCTCAGGCCGAGCCCACCGCCGAGCACGAGCGACCCGGCGACCTCGAGGCTCCCGACGTACCCTGGCCCGGCCGGCACCGCGAACGCGAGCAGCAGGGCCGGATACGCGGCCATCGCCTTCAGGGTCGGGACCGGAACGCCCACCGCCCAGAACAGCAGGCTGAAGTTGAAGGCATCGATGAGCAGCGCGATCGCGGTCAACGCCGCGAGCCGGACTGCAAGCGACGGCGTCCACAAGCCCTTGGCCCCCGCGCGAAACGCGAACGCCTGGCCGGCGAGGCCCGCGGCAATGCTTTCCGGAAGGATGCGACGGGCCAGCGGCGAGCGCGCGATGCGTGGGCCGAGCAACGCGGTGCCGATAACGGCGGCCAGCAGCACCACCGCAAGGGCCGCAGCGCCGAAGAGGCCGCGGGGCGCGCTTACCAGGCCGCTCGCAGCCACGACTGAAATCGTCGCGAGCACGATCGCTACTCCGGCCAGGTCGCATGCCTTGTCGATCACGATGGTGGCCACGGCCGATCCAGGGGGGACACGATGACGCCGCCACAGCCACCAGCCGCGCATCGCGTCACCAGAGCGGATGGGCAGCACATAGTTGAGCAGGCTCGCTCCGGCATTCATGGCGAAGGCGCGGACCATGCCGACCGGGGCCAGCGGCCGCAGGAGCAGAAGCCAGCGTCGCGCCCTGATCAGGCTGGTGGCCAGGAACAGGACAAACATCAGGACTACGGCCGGCCAGCTGTGCACCCTGGCGTGCCCGAGAACCTCCCCCAGCGATACCGTGCGCAGCCACAGGATCAGCAGCGCCAGCGCGATGGCCGTTTGGAGCGCGCCCCGGATCAAGCCGCTCCACCGGGTGGGCGGTCGGCGAACGTCCAGCGGGCGGACCGCGTTGCTCAACGGCTCAGCTTCTCCACGTCATCCGACGCAAGAGTGGGCAGAATCCAGTGGTTGCATGCACGTTTCGAGAGACGAACGCATCTTTAGCACGACTGGTTCGACCCTGACAACCTCGCGCCTTGGTATTTCCCGAGCAGGGCAGCCAGTTTGTCGTTGAAATCGTGCATCGATGGACCTTCGCACGACGGAATTCCCCTGGCAAACTTTTCGCAGAGGCACTCCGGCGGAGGACCCTCAGAAAGGAAGGATGGCCGGGGCTCGCCTTCATCAGATAGAACCTCACCCCCCGCAGCCAAGCTCGGTGCCGGTGTCGAGTAATCGCCCGGCCCGAGCCTTTTTTTCCTCTCCCCTTCAGGGAGAGGGGCTTAAGACCCTGAGAGAGCCTCAACCCCCCATTGCGCGCGCCTTCGCCCATTCCTTCAGCGCTTCTCGCCAGGGTCGCAGCGGCTCGGTGCGAGCGGATTCGAGACAGCCGTTGGCCGGCCTTTTGG
This sequence comes from Candidatus Dormiibacterota bacterium, assembly GCA_035473835.1. Lineage (GTDB taxonomy): Bacteria > Chloroflexota > Dormibacteria > Dormibacterales > Dormibacteraceae > UBA10449. The sequence continues at coordinate 4,876 of DATINX010000158.1, forward strand.
CCGGGGCGCCGAATTCGGAGCCGGGAACCCCCACGACGGCGCCGCCCACCCCGAACTCGGCCAGTGTCGCGCGCGCCAGCTCGTCCCACGCAGCGCAGCCGGCATTGACGACATGGGCCACCCCCTGCAGGTCAGCGGGAGCGAGCGCGATGGCGGCCGCCGCCAGGTCGGGCGCGTAAGTTGGATTGACCGATTGGTCGGACACCACCCGCAGCGGCTCGCCGGCAGCCGCACGGTCCAGGATCCGGTCCGGAAAGCTGATCCTCCCCGGCCCCGGCTTGCCCCCGAAAAGAGCGGCCGTGCGCACGATGAGCGCTTGCGGCATGACCATCGAGATGAGCTTCTCGCCCTCGAGCTTCGACTTTCCGTAAACGCTGAGCGGGGCCACCGGATCCGTCTCGATGTAGGGACGATCGAGGTCGCCGCCGAAGACGAAGTTGGTCGAGAAATGTATGAGACGAACGTTGTGCGGGGCGCAGGCCAGGGCGACGTTGAAGGCCCCCTGCGCGTTGACCTGGTAGGCGATGTCTTGCTCGGCTTCGGCTTTATCGACCGCGTTGTAGGCGGCGCAGTTGAAAACGACGTCCGGCTTGAACCTTGTCAGGACCTCGTTGATGGCCGCGAGGTCCGTCACCGAAAGCTGCGCATGGGTGAGGCCCTTGCCGTCGTCCAGAAGCTTGACGAGCTCAGATCCGAGCAGGCCTCCGGCACCGAGGACGAGAGCTTTCATCGACCGGGAAGGTAATCACATTGCCGCGGCGGAGCGGGCCGCGAGCGCCAGGGCCGCGACTGCGCGCTGCTAGTCGTGCGCGATCAGCTCCCCATCGTCCGGAATGCGGAGCTGCGTTTTCGCGGCGACCTCGTCGACGATCTTGAGCAGGTTCATGAGCAGCGGCGATTCATCGTCGCGCCGCCACGCGATACCGAAGCGGGTCATCGGCGCTGGAGTCATCCCGCGATACACCAGGCCTGGCGTCGGAACCACGGATGCCCACCGCGATCCGCCAAAGGCGATCAGCCTGTCCGACCTGGCGACAAGCTGCGCCGCCTGCTCGTAAGGCTCCTCGGCGACGACCTTGAGCTCACCTTCGACATGCGTTGTCAGCCATTGCTTGAACGCGGCGGTGAGCACCGGGCTCAGTGCTCTCGGGAAAAGGATCATCGGTACCCCGGCCAGCTCCTTCACCGGCACGCGATCCATGCTCGCGAACCGATGAGAGTTGGCGGCGACGATCAGGATCTCGTCATCAGAGATCGGTCGCGTGGCCACAACGTCCTCGAAGGCGGTCGGCAAGGTCACGAAGGCGGCGTCCAGCTGTCCCTGCGCGATTCGCTCCACATTCGTGAGCGAATACGCGGATGACGACTCGACCTCGACGGCCGGATGCCGAGCTCTGAACTCGGCGATGATCGCACCCATCACTGGCGTGTCGGCGTGCAGCTGGTAAGAGATCCTGAGCCTGCCCGCGCGACCCGCGACGTTGTCGGCGAGCTCGCGCAGGGCTCGATCTTCGATGTGGATGAGGCTGTTCGCGTAGGGGAGCAGCACCTCGCCGGCGGCGGTGAGCTTCACCTCTCTAGCGCTTCGCTTGAGGAGCTGGACGCCCAGCTCACGCTCGAGAGCCTGGATTCTCTGCGTCAGCGCGGGCTGAGTAATCCTTAACGCGGTCGCCGCCCTACCGAAGTGCTGCGTCGTCGCGACCTGAAGAAACGCCCTTAGATGACGAAGTTCCACGTGGGATGCCTGTTAACTGAGGGGAACGTCGATGCTCGTGGGCGGCTGTCTCATCGCGGTACCTAGATCTTATCCGATCTCTGCAATACACTACCGGGGCGAGACCAAAGTCACATTGAGCGATAAGCTGCTGAACACGCAAGAGGCCGCCAAGTATCTTCGGGTCAGCGCGGCTTCGATTCGACGATGGAGCGACACCAGCCTGCTCCCAGCTCGGCGGGTTGGCCGGCGTCGAGAGCGTCGTTTCAGGGAATCCGACTTGCAGCAGTTCCTGAGCGGCGGCTCGTCACCTCTGCCGGGATCGACCGCAGCACTGCCGGGAGAGGTCACCGTGGGCGGCCAGCCGGTGCCAATTTATTCCCACCTGTCCAGCTTCTACAACACCGACGAAGGCCGCCTGCGCTTGCCGATTCCCTTCTTCTGTGACGGGCTCCAGGCCGGCCACAAGTGCTTCCTGGTGGCCTCGGGGGAAGCGCTGGATGCGTACCTGGAAGCACTCGAACTCGAAGACGGCATCGACCTCGAGACCGCCCGGAAAAGCGGTGACCTGGTTGTGATAACGGGACTGGGCACGACGGTCGAACGAGCGCTGGCATTTTGGGAGCGTTCGTTCACCAAGGCGCTGGCCAATGGCCCGACTCTGATCAGGGTGGCTGGTGAAATGGCGTCCCAGCGCGAAATTTTCGCGTCGACCGCGGAGATGCTCCGGTATGAAAGCGCCTACAACACGATGGCCAAGAGGTATCCGAACGTCACTCTGTGTCAGTACGACGTGCGCGCCTTCGACGGCGGGACCGTCTACGAGGCGCTGCGCGCTCATCCCGACCAGTACGCGCTTCGCATGGGTGCGCTCTTCAGCTAGCGGGCAGGCTTTGCGCCGCGGTGCTCTCCGTCGCCAGCGGGACGATGGGCGCACCCTTGGACCCGGGATTCGTCTTCAGCTGCGCCGTCATCTCGTCATCGGAGACGGCGCGTCCGAATAGGAAACCCTGCGCGGCATCGCAGCCCGCCTCGACCAGCACCGCCTCGGCCAATCGGTCTTGCAGCCCTTCCGCAACGACGCGCAGCCCCAGGTTGTGGCCGAGGCCGACCGCCGACCGGACGATGGCGCCGGAGTCGGGATCGTTGCCGAGGCTTGCCACGAACGAGCGGTCGATCTTGATCTCGTTCACGGGCAGCCGCATCAGGTAGAGGAGCGATGAATAACCGGTCCCGAAGTCGTCGAGCGAAACCCTCACGCCCATGTCGTACAGAGTCTGGAGCGCTTTCGCGGCGGCCGCAGCCATCGCCACCCCTTCTGTGATCTCGAGCGTCAGCCGCCGAGGGTCCACCTTCGTCGAGGCCAGCGCCTGGGCCACCATCTCCTCGAGCGAGTGGTCCTCGATGATTCGTGGCGACACATTCAGCGCGACCGAGATGTCGAAACCATCGGCCAGCCATTTGCCAAGCTGAGTCAGCGCCGAGTCCAGCGCCCACGCCGTCAGCGGGTGGATGACCCCGGTCTCCTCGGTCATCGGGATGAAGCGGTCGGGCGGCATCAGACCCTCGCGCGGGTGGTTCCAGCGCACGAGCGCCTCGACCGAGTAAACCTGGCCGGTCGCCAGCATGACCTGCGGCTGGTAATGCAGCACCATCTCCCCCTGAGGGATCGAGCGGCGCAGCTCGCCGGCCAGGCCCGACCGGCGCAGGCTCTGCGCCTCCTGCTCCGGCGCGTAGACCGAGCAGCCGCCACCCGACCGCTTGGCGACATACATCGCAACGTCAGCGCGTCTCAGGAGCGTGCCTGGATCGTCGCCGTGCACCGGATAGAGGGCGATGCCGATCGACGCGCCCGTCTCGACCATCTGGTCGCCGATTGCAAACGGGCCCTCCAGGGCAGCCAGGATCTTGCGCGCGGTCGAGACCACGTCGTCCGGATGCTTGGCGTCCGTGGTCAGCACCGCAAACTCGTCGCCGCCCAGACGCGCGATGGTGTCGGTGGCGCGCAGCACCCCGCGCAGGCGCGCCGTCACCTCCTGCAAGAGGCTGTCACCGCGGTCATGGCCGAGCGCGTCGTTGATGTCCTTGAACCGATCGAGGTCGAGCAGCAGCACGCCGAACATCCGCTGGTTGCGGCGCGCAGACAGCAGGGCCTGCCGCAGGCGGTCTCCGAACAAGCTGCGATTCGGAAGCCCGGTGAGGGCGTCGTGCAGCGCCTGGTACTCGAGAGCGTCGGTGTGCGCCTTGCGCTCGGAGATGTCGCGCATCGTGGCGATGAACAGGTGCCGCGAGCCCACATGCATCGAGCTCACGACGAACTCGAGCGGGAAGAGGCTGCCATTCTTCCGCTTGCCCATCGTCTCGTGGGCGCCGCTGGCGGGCAGGTCGAGCTTGAGGCGGCGCTGCAGGTAGTTGACGAAGCCGCTCCGGTGGGTGGTGGCGATTAGGGTGTCGACCGGCTGGCCGACCAGCTCGTCCTCGAGGTAGCCGAACAGCTTGACCACCGCCGGGTTGGCGGACTCGATGACGCTGGTCTGGTCCAGGGTCGCGAGCCCGTCTGACACGTTGTCCAGGACAGAGCGCATCCGTTTCTCACTCTCCTGCAGAGCCAGCTCGGCCCGCTTTCGCTCGACGAACTCACCGATCTGCGAACCGATGTCGTTCATCACGGCAATGAGCCCGTCATCGAGTGGACGCGGTGCCCACGTGTGGAGGGAGATCATGCCGACCACGCGCCGACCGCTGCGAACCGGGAAGCCGACGATTCCCTTCAGGCCCGCCGCGACCGCCGCGGCCGATCGCGCCGAGCTGTCCGCGACGACGTCCGTGACGGTTATGGGCGCGCCGGACTCCCACACCTGGCCGGCCAGTCCGTCGCCGCGGCGGAACGTGGCGTCGATGGCGGTGGCCTCATACGCGGAGGTGTCGCGCCCCGGGCGCTTCCATGAGGTGAACAAGTGCATCGCCTCGCGCTGCGGGTCCACCTCCCAGTACTCCGCGAGCTCAAAGTCCAGCGCCTGGCAAAGGCCTTCGAGGACGTGCGGAGCGGCCTTGTCCCAACCCGGCGAGGTGAGCAGCGCCTGAGTCACTGCAAATCGGGCGGACTGCAGCACCTCGTTCCGCTTGCGATCGCGGATGTCGATGATCACCGTCTGGAAATAGAGCGGCTTGCCATCGGCTTCGCGCACGAGCCGCACCGCCACGTCGGCCCACACCTGGTCGCCGTCCTTTCGCAGAAATCGTTTCTCGAACCGGAAGCTGGCTTCCTCGCCGGCCATCATCCGGCGCTGCGCCTCTTTGGTCGCGTCCACATCCTCCGCAAAGGTGACGTCGTAGACGGACATGGTCTTGAGCTCCTCCGCGGCGTAGCCGAGGAGCTCGCAGTAGGCCGGGTTGACCGCGATGATCCTTCCGTCCAGGCCGGCGAAAGTCATCCCGGCCTGAGCCTGCTCGAAAAGCGTGCGGAATCGCGTCTCGCTCTCGCGTTCGGCTTGAGTGGCACGATGCCGCTCGGTGATGTCGCTGACCAGGGCGAGCAGCCGGCGTGGGCCATCCGCCGCGATGGGATGGATGGCCACCTCGACCTGGAGGCGGCGCCCGTCCTTGGCGATCAGCCCAGCCTCGTACCGGACGGGCGCATCTCCGCCCGCGAACCTCGTCGCCAGGTTGTTGGCCAGCGTCTCTCGCTCATCGGGGGGAGCCAGCTCGATCATCGTGGGCACCGCACGGAGCTCGTCAGGCGTGTAGCCGGTGAGCTTCAGATAAGCGTCGTTGCTCGCGAAATACCTGCCGTTCTCGGTGATGAGGAGGCCTTCGCCAAGGTCGCTGATGGAGAGAAGCAGCGAAGCCTGGTGATCGATCTGCACGCTGAGGTCACTGGCCAGGGATCTGCGGACCAGGAAGGCGAGCAGGCCCAGACCGAGGAGAACGAGGGTCCAGATCGCGATGGCGCCGAAGGAGACCATGAGCTGGGTGACGGCGTAGATCCACAGCGCGCCGAGGCCGGCGAGGGCGATGGCGAAGAGAGACGCAAAGTGGCGGGCGTGCAGGCCGAGCTCGAAGTGGAGAAGGATCGTGGCGAAAGCGGCTGCAGCCAGGGGCGGCAGATCGTCACCGAGAGACCGCCCGGCCACGCCCAGGACGAGGACCGTGAGGATCGCGCTGACCAGCATCAGGACCAGTTGGAGTGCGAGGTTGTTTGAGAGCCGGGTAGCGCGGACGCCGACCGCCACGGCCGCGAACACGATGCCGGCGGCGATCAGGATCAGCTCCTGCTGAACCACGCTCGCGGGCAGGTGGGCCTCCCACAGGCGGAAACCGACCGCGGCGATGAAGGCCGCCGCCGCGATGCTGTTGATGAGCGGGAGCCGCCACGATCGCGGCCGCTGGCTCGAGCCTGCCCAGGCCCCCGGGATCAGGCTGAACGGGTTATCCGCGGGTCTCAGTCCCGCAGACGGGTTTCCTTCAGGCGACACGAACCGGCAGGCGGACCCGGATCGGGCCCAAGGCCACTTTCACCACCAGGAACGATAACGTTCGGGACCCAAACCTGTTGCGCGGGCGCAACAGACACTCAAGAGCCGGCGGGAAGCCTTACTGGGTCGACTTGGCCTTTGGACGCTGCGGCACGGAGCGCTTGAGCGGCGGGCGGCGCGTGGCGTGCAGGGGGATTGGCTTGTCAGCGTCGCCGTCCGAGTCCCGGCGTGGCCGGCCCGCGGCGGCGTGCAGAGTGCGCAGCTTCGTCAGGCGCTCCTTCTTGGCCGCCAGGGCGGCCTTGAGGGCGTCCGAGAGCTGGGTGTCGTTCATGGGGACGACCCGGAGTCGCGCCTCCAGCTCGATCACCTCCACCTCGGCTCGCGTCAGTTCTAGGTCGATCGTCTTTGCCACTTCTTTCCCCTAATACGGTACGGGGCTACAGCCCGCTTCGCCAGTTACCCGGAAATAAGTACCCCGAAGTACGCCAGGTTATGCCTGGAACCTTGGAGTTTGCTCAGAACCGGCCTCTGGACACCTGAGACCTGGAGGAGGCTACCCGTCCAAGGAGATCGCGTCGCGCAGCTTTTCGAAGAAGCCTTTCGACACCTTCTCCGGCTTGCCGGTAAGCCCGCCCACCTTGCGCAGCAGCGCTTTCTGCTCGGCATTCAGGTCTTTCGGGACAACGAGCTGGACCAGCACGTACTGGTCACCCCGACGGCCGCCGCGCACGTCCGGCATACCCTTGCCCGCCAGCCTGAAGGACTGCCCGTGCTGGGTGGCAGGCGGGATGGCGATCTCCACCGGCCCATTCATGGTCGGGATCTCGATCCGGTCGCCGAGCGCCGCCTGCACGATGTTGATCCTCAGCTCGTAGATGAGGCTCTGGTCTCTCCGGGCCAGATGCGGATGCGGCTTGACGCGAAGCACAACATAGAGGTCGCCTGGCGGTCCTCCGCGAAGGCCCGCCTCGCCTTCGCCGCTGATGCGGATCTGCGAACCCGTATCGACACCGCCTGGAATCTTGACCGCGAGCCTGCGGGTCACGGTTGTGCGGCCCTGCCCGCGGCATTGAGTGCACGGGCTCTTGAGCAGCCGTCCCGCGCCTCCGCACGTCGGGCAGGTGGTCTGCGTGACGATCGAACCGAAGATCGACTGCTGCGCACGCCGGATCTGACCGGAACCACCGCAGCCCGGGCAGGTCTCGGTTCCGGTGCCCGGCTCGGCGCCGTTCCCGGCGCAGCGGTCGCATGTGGCCAGGCGCGGCACGTCGATCTGCTTCTCGATACCGGTGAACGCCTCCTCGAACGCGATCGTCATGTCGTAGCGAAGGTCGTCGCCTCGATCGGACCGCTGCCGCCGCGACCGCGAGCCGGCCCCGCCACCGAAGAAGGTGTCGAAGATGTCTGCAAATGGCATGTCGGAGAAGTCAACGGCAGGACCGCCGCCCATGTCGACGGCGGCGTGCCCGAACATGTCGTAAGTGCGCCGCCGGCCGGCGTCCGAGAGCACCGCGTATGCCTCGCTCGCTTCTTTGAAACGGACCGCCGCGACCGGGTCGTCGGGATTGCGGTCGGGATGGGAATCCATCGCGATCTTGCGGAAGGCGCCCTTGACCTCGTCAGGCGACGCTTGCCGGCTCACGCCGAGGACTTCGTAATAGTCGCGCTTGACCGCCACGCTTAAATTGTGTGCGGTCAGGCCTGGTCGGCGGCGCCGTCGGGACCGGAATCGCCGTCGGCGGGCAGCGCCGGCCGCCGCGCGAGCTTGACGAGCGACGGACGCACGACGCGGTCGTGGATGCGATAGCCGCGGCGCAGCTCGGAGACGACTGTGTCCTCCGGGTGCTCGGTCGATTCCTCGTGGCCGACCGCCTCATGCAGCTTCGGGTCGAAGCGCGAGCCCACCGAATCGATGGCCTCGAGGCCGTGGGCGCCAAGGGCCTCCTCCAGCTTGCGCACGCTCAGCTCAACACCCTTCAGCCACGAGGCGTCGACGCCGGCGGGTTTGTGCTCGAGCGCTTTGTGCAGGTCGTCCAGCCCGGGCAGCAGCCTGTTGATGAGCTCAGCCGACGCATGCTGGATGGTGTCCGCCTGCTCCTGGCGGGCCCTCTTCTTGAAGTTGTCGAAATCGGCCGCGATGCGCAGGTATCGTTCCTTGGTCTCGGCCGCCGTCGCCTCGAGCTCGGCGACCTTGCCTTCGAGCGCCGCCACGTGCTTGGTGGTCGCTGGCTCTGCCGACTCTTGGCGCCGCTCGCCCGCTTGAGATTCGTGCGGATATTTACGAGTGGTCATGGCTACTAGCTACATACCGCCGGAGGGCCCGATCTCAAACGCCGAGCTCCGCCATGCGCTCGCTTGCGCTGCGCGCCACCGCCCGCAGCCGCGCCACCGTCTGGCTGTAAGCCATCCTGGTCGGCCCGATGACGCCCAGCACCCCTTTGAGCTGGTTGGACGGACCGTACGTCGTGAGCACGACCGTGCATCCTTTGAGCTGACTCGAAGCGTTCTCTGAGCCGATCAC
>DATINX010000159.1:0-2529 GCA_035473835.1 Candidatus Dormiibacterota bacterium
TTATTTCGAGCCCGGTTTGGTCTGGGACCTGCTCCATCCCTACCTGAACGAGGTCGGCATCTCATTCGACCGCTTCATGGATCTTGGACGCCAGCGACCGGGCGACCCGCGCGAGCGACTCACGACCACGTATGCCGCCCTTCGTCTGGCCGACCAGGCGGTCGGGGTGAGCCGGCTCCACGGCGCAGTGTCCAGGCGGCTGTGGAAAGACGCGTGGCGTGGACTACCCGACTCCCAGGTGCCCATTGGCGCGGTGACGAACGGGGTCCACATGCCGACCTGGATCGCCCCCGAGATCGCCGAGCTCCTCCGCCGCTACGTCGGCCCGGACTGGTGGGACCTGGACGGCGGCGACGGGCGTTGGCAGGCAGTCTTCGAGATCCCCGCAGCAGAGCTGTGGGGCGTGCACCTCGAGTTGAAGAGGCAGCTTCTCGCGGTGGCCAAGGCCAGATCCGTCGAAGCGGAGGCGATGGACGAGCACGCGCTCACGGTCGGATTCGCGCGCCGGTTCGCCCCCTACAAGCGCGCCAACCTGCTCCTCCAAGATCGCGCTCGCCTGAGCAAGCTGCTGCGCAACAACAAACGGCCGGTCCAGCTCCTGTTCGCGGGCAAGTCGCACCCGGCGGACCAACCCGGCAAGGACATCATCGCCAGCGTCGTCAAGCTTGCGCGCGAAGAACCATGCGTCTCGTTCCTCGAGGACTACGACCTGGCCATCGCGCGCTACCTCGTCCACGGCGTCGACGTGTGGCTGAACAATCCTCAGCGATTCCTCGAGGCGAGCGGGACGAGCGGCATGAAAGCCGGTGCCAACGGTGTGCTCAACGTCAGCATCCTCGACGGCTGGTGGGACGAGGCATACAGGCCGGAGCTGGGGTGGGCGATCCCGTCAGGGGCCACCCTCGACCGCGCCGGCGCGGACGACCAGGCCGAGGCGGAGGGGCTCTACCGGCTCCTCGAGCGCGAGGTGGTGCCGACCTTCTTCGCCCGCGACGCGAATGGGATTCCTCAGCGCTGGGTGGAGATGATGCGCGCGTCGATCAGATACGTCGCCACGGACTTCTCCGCGCGCCGCATGGTCATCGACTACTTCGACACCGCCTACGCCCCCGCCGCGCGGCGGGTCGAGCAGCTACGCCTCCTCCCCGATTGGGGCGGGTAGCCCCGATTTTTCAGTCGGGAACCGCCGAGAGCCCTCTTCGTTCTCGGCTGGCGGTGATCGCAGTGCGGAAAAGCTGGACGTAGCGCTGGGCCGAACGCGACCACGACACGTCCTCGGTCATGGCGCGGGCGACGAGCGCTGACCATATCGACGGATGCCGGTGCGTCTCGGCCGCTCGCACGACCGCGCCGTAGAACTGCCAGGGGTCGTACGGCGTGAACGTGAAGCCGTTGCCCTTCGATCTGACAGGGTCGAAGTCCTTGATCGTGTCCGCCAAGCCCCCGGTCGCCCGCACCACTGGGATGGCGCCGTATCTCAGGGCGATCAGCTGCGCCAGGCCCCCTGGCTCGTATCGGGACGGCATCCACAGCATGTCCGCGCCCGCGTAGATGCGCTGCGCGAGCGCCGCGTCGAACCCGATCGCGGCGGCGACCTGGGCCGGCCGTTCCGACGCGTAGCGGCGGAACATGTCCTCGTAACGGCGATCGCCGGTGCCGATGACCACCACCTGCACTCCGAACTGCATGAGGGCGGGCATTGCCTGCTCGACGAGGTCCAGGCCCTTGACGTCGTAAAGACGCGACACCATGGCGCACAGCGGCGCGTCGGCCTGCTCGAGGCCGAGCTCGCTCCGCAGCTCGGCGCGGTCCATAGCCTTCGGCTCGATCGCGGACGACGTGTAGTGATGCGGGATGTTCGGGTCGCGATGCGGGTCGAAGATTTCGTAGTCGATGCCGTTGACGATGCCGTGCAGCTTGTGGGCGTGGGCGCGCATGAGCTCGTCGAGCCCCTCGCCGAACTCCGGCGTCTGGATCTCAGCGGCGTAGCGCTCGCTGACCGTGTTCACGACGTCGGCGTAGTGAATGCCGCGGCCGAGGATATTGACGACGTTGTCGAGGCCTGGAATCCCCACCCGGATCAGACCCCACTTGTCGAGGCCGGCCAGGGTCAGCGCCCCGAAGCCGAACACGCCCTGCGCGGCGAGGTTGTGAATGGTAAGTGCCGTGGCGACCTCGGCGGCCGGTCCTTGCGTATAGACGTGCTCGATGAGGTCGGGCACCAGGGCCGCGAACCAGTCGTGGATGTGGATCACGTCGGGCCTGAACTCGAGCTTCGGCAGCATCTCGAGGAGCGCGCGAGAGAAGAACACCGAGCGGGCGTCGTCGGCGCCGAAGCCGTACATGCCGTCGCGGTCGTACAGCGCTGGGCAGTCGACGAAGTAGACGACCATGTCTCCGAGGCGGCCCTCGATGCACTTAGAACAAGGCAAAAAGATATTCCCCTTCTAGCCAAATATTATCTCGACTTTTATTCTGAGAAGACCAACAAAAAGATTGCAGGTGTCTCCGAGGAGGCTATGCAAAAAC
>DATINX010000160.1:0-7453 GCA_035473835.1 Candidatus Dormiibacterota bacterium
ATTGGCCCCACCCGCGGCGCTGTAGTTGCCCTGCCAGGCGGGTCCGGTATCGATGTCGGCGCCGAGCGCGACGGCCTCGGTTTCGAATGCGCGCAACCGGGTCTTGTTGTCGGGGCTGTCGGTACGCCCGGTGACGTAGCCGAGGCTCTTGTAGCCGTGGTCTTTGACCAGGTGACGGACCAGGGACCGGATGCCGGTCTCGTTGTCGCAGCGTACGTTGAGGGACGCAGGCGTGGGGCTGCCGGCGAGGGTGACGATCGGGACCATGTCGGCGAGCCGCGCGATGGCGACCGCCGAGAGCATGCGGTCGTGGAGGATGAGGCCGTCGGCCTTGCCCGCGAGCGCGCCAATTCGAGCTGCCACGTTGTCGTCGCTGAAGCCGACGGAACTGATCAGGAGGTCGAAGCCGTGGCGCTGCGCCCCGACTTCGATGCCGCGGTTGATGACATCGATGAAGAGGAAGCTCTCGTCCTCGCCCTCTATGAGCGCCTCTCCCCCACGACGGAACACGACGCCGACCACCTCCTTGAGACCGTTGGACAGAGCACGCGCGGCGCCGTCGGGGACGAAGCTGAGCTCGCGAACCGCCCGCATGACCCGCTCACGGGTGTCAGCGCGAGGGGTCCCCAGCCCGTTGAGAACGCGGGAAACGGATGCGATGGAGACGCCCGCGTTCTTGGCGACGTCGTAGATCGTGAGAGTCGCCTTCGGCTTCTTGGACTCTGCCATTCGCGGCCGTTTGTATCCCTAGGACCCGGGCTGGCACTGTAAGCGCTTACCGGTAAGCGCTTACAGGTCGGGAAGTATCGGCACTCCCACCCAAACTGTCAAGAAGGAATCTGTTCCCCCCACCCGGAAATGAAAGGATTCAAGGTCGTGTTCGCGGACGAATCGATGCCGGTTGCGCCGGGCATACGGAGCATTCGGTCCGAATGGAGCCCACGCCTGGATTCGAACCGAGGACCTTTTCCTTACCAAGAATGCGCTCTGCTCGTCGGCGCCAATCTCTCGACCCGCCGTTTGGATCATTGGCCTTTCAGCGACGACACGGGTGGTGGGTAGCCGCATTGGGTTTCTCTACCATCCTCAGCGTGCGTTCGGACGAGCCGCTTGGGCGCGACCGCGAGCTGGACCAGGTCGATCAGTTTCTGGCTAGCCTGCCGTCGGGGCCGGCTGCCCTCGCCCTGACCGGTCCCGCCGGTATTGGCAAGACCACGGTCTGGCATGAAGGAATGCAAAGGGCCGTCGTCCGCGGCTACCTCACGCTGAGCGCGAGGCCGAGCGAGGCTGAGGCGCGCCTCTCATATGCGGCGATCGCGGACCTGCTCGCGTCCATCGAGTCCGAAGTCCTCGAGACACTGCCATCCGTTCAGCGGCACGCAATCGACGTGGCTTTGCTCCGGGCCGAGGCGGGCTCCGAGGGCATCGACACGCGCATCGTCGGCACCGCCTTCCGCTCCGTGCTCGACCGCCTGGCCACCGCGAGGCCGGTGGTCATCTGCGTCGACGATGCGCAGTGGCTCGACGCGGCCAGCGCCGAAGCCCTCGCCTTCGCAGTTCGCCGGCTGGATCGGATCGCGGTGGGAGTGCTGGTCTCGGTGCGGGTCGAAGGCGTCCGCGCCCAGACGATCGAAACATCCATGCCCGCCTCAAGACGCCACGAGGTTTTACTGTCGCCGTTCAACGCGGCAGCCCTTCACGAGATCTTGAAACGCAGGCTCGATACGGTATTTCCTCGCCCGACGCTCATCAGGATCCTCGAGGCGAGCGGAGGCAACCCGTTCTACGCGCTCGAGATCGGGCGCGAGCTCATCGCGGTCGGCCCCCCACCACCAGGCCACCCGCTACCCGTGCCGCCGAACCATCGCGACCTTGCGCTGCTTCGACTGCGAAGGCTGCCCCGCACAACACGCGATGTGCTGGCCAAGGTTTCCGCAATGGCTCGGCCTGCGGCCGACCGTCTCGATCTCACAGCGCTCGACCCAGCCGAGACCGCCGGAGTCGTCCGGATCCTCTCTACCGGTCAAGTGCAGTTCACCCACCCACTCTTCGGTTCCGCGCTCTACGCGTCGCTGCCGGGACGCATCCGCCGCGACCTGCACCGCCGGCTCGCCGACATCGAGGTCGGCCATGAGCAGAGGGCGAGGCACCTGGCTCTCGCGGCCACCGAGCCGGACGAGGAAACCGCAGCGGCTCTGGATCTTGCCGCGAGTGAGGCCGGCGCGCGCGGAGCCAGCGAGGCTGCGGTCGAGCTGAGGGAGCTTGCTCTGGGGCTGACGCCAAGACACGATGTGGCCGCCTTGGTCCGCAGGGAGCTCGACCTGGCCTCAAGCCGATATCTCTCGGGCGACGCTTCCGGCGCGCGACGCGACCTCGAGCGCGCTCTTGGACGGCTGCCGGCGGGGGAGGAACGAGCCCAGGTCCTGCTGGAGCTCGGGAGCGTGCTGTGGAACCAGGGTGAAGGGGAGAAAGGCCACGCGGCGCTGCGGAGCGCACTCGATGAAGCCACGACGGCGTCGCTTCGAGCTCGAATTCACGGCCGGATCTCTTCGATGACCGATGACTTCGATGTTGCCGTCGAGCATGCGGAGGCCGCGCTCAGCCTGATCGACGAGCGAGAAGACCCGCTTGTGTACTCGTTTGCGCTTCACAACATGGCGCGCGCCAAGCTCTACTCCGGACGAGGCGCCGACCAGGCTGCGATCGAGAAAGGAATGCGTCTGCAGCGCGAAGAAGCCGGTTGGGAGGTCAGCACGGTCCCTGCTTACTGGGCGAGAGACTTCGACGACTTCGATACCGCGAGACAGCGCTTCAAGCAGACCCTGCGCGTGCTTCGACAGCGCGGCGACGAAGCGAGCATGAGCGGCGCGCTGGCCCAGCTGGCGAACATCGAAGCCCTGACCGGCCACCTCGATGAGGCCCGCGAGCTCGCGGCCGAAGCCCTCGGCCTGGCCGAGCAAACGGAACAGGAGACCTGGGTCAACGTGGCCCTCCATTCGCTGGCGCACGCGTGGGTGCGCTCGGGCGATATCGATCGCGCCAGGGCGATTGCCGAGAGCGTGCTCGGCCGCCTCGAGATCCATCCCGACCAGGCGATCGAAGCCATGGTGAGGCAGGTACTGGGCTTGGCTGCGTTGTCGGCGCAGGACTATCTCGGAGCGGTCCGACACTTCGCCCGTGCGGACGAGGTGATCAACTCCTATCACGCGCGCGAGCCGGCTCCGGACCGATTCCACGCCGACTACGTCGAATCGCTCATCTCGCTGGGCGAGCTCGACCGGGCCGAAGATGTCGTCGGCCGGATGGAGGCTCGCGCGCGAGCGCTACCGCGGCCATGGATCCTTGCCCTCGGAGCGCGCAGCCGGGGCCTGCTGCTGTCCGCGCGCGGCGACCTCGGCGGCGCGGTTGCCGCGATGCTGGCTGCCCTGGCGCACCATGAGTCACTCGACATGCCATTCGAACGAGCGCGCACCCTGCTCGCGCTCGGACAGGTTCACCGCCGGAAGAACGAGCGCCGCGCCGCGCGGGCCGCTTTCGAAAAGGCGGTGACTCTATTCGAAGGTCTTGCCGTGCGCCCGTGGATCGAGCGCGCACGGGCCGAGCTCGCTCGAGTACCCGTCCGCCGGGCGGCGGTGGGCCTCACGCCGTCCGAGGAGAACATCGCACGCCTGGTGGCCTCCGGCATGACCAACAAAGAGGCCGCCGAGCGCGCTTTCGTCAGCGCGAAGACCGTAGAAGCAAACCTCGCAAGGGTCTACGACAAGCTCGGTGTGCATTCGCGCGCGGAGCTCGGTCGAGTGATGGCCGAGCGGAGGGCTGCTTCGAAGCCGCCGGTGGTGCCATAGCCCGTAGTGGGAGGTGAGGCTGCCTCCTTCGCTGCAGGTCCGTCGACCGGCCGGCGCGGTTGGCCTCCAGCGCGTCCCGGCATCAGCACCGCCTGCACGCTCGACATCCCTACTCTCCTCCTCTCGGTGCTCGGGCGCGGCCTAGGGCAGCCGCCCGATCACTGTCAGGGCCTGAGCCTGCATTGCCGAGCTGCCGGGTGCCGCTCCAAGGGCCAGGTCTGAGATGCCCACGTAGACGGGACCCTTGAGGAGATAGATGGCGCTACCGCTTATGGTTCGCCCGGCTTTGGTTGCGCTGAAGGCACCGGCCGCGGCCTGGTCGGCGCCGGTCACTGAGACGTTCGACCAGTTGAACGTGATGTTGATTCCAAGCGTCTGGCCAGAGCCTTGCTGCAACAGGGACCCCGCCTTTGCTTGCTCCTGGGCCCAGTTGGCCTGAGCGCTGGCGGCATCGGGGGCGACGGCGACAATCACAAAGAAGACGTTCGTCGTCTGGTAGCCGTACACGCAACCCTTCCCGTTACCGGAGTAAGCCTCCTGTCGACCCGCACCATACGCAGCTCCCGTGAGGGAAGCCGCCTCGGAGCTCGTGACCAGTTGGCAAGGATCGATCGAGGCCGGCAGAGCCGAGGCCTGGGCGCTTGGAGACGCCGCGTGCGGTGACGCAGCGGCGCTCGGCGGCGCCGAGGTGTTGGCGGTGGACGAGCTCGAGCTGCAGCCGGCGAGCAGCAGGACGGCGAGGCCGGCGATCAGGCTGTAGGGCGTACGTGACATAGGACCAATCTCCTTGGTGGATTTCCAATCACTGACCCGGCGCGATCCGCTTCTCCTGGACCGCGGCCCAGGGTGAGCCAGCGGTCTCGAGAATTCGCTCGAAGGGGATCTGCGCCAGCACCGCCGCCCGCCTCACGCTCGCGGCAGAGCCCTCGAAGAAACACAGGACGACCTCGTCCGAGCGCATCAGGACCGAACCGAGGTAGCGCACCCGCGCCCCGTCGCCGGCCATGTCGGAGACGGACTTTGCCGCACGCTCGTCGAGCAGGCGCAGGTCGTCATCGGCAACGCCAACCCAGAAGCACTCCGCGACGAAGCCCGTGTCTGATCCGGTCATCGGACGCCACGTTAGGGACCGCTGCCACCCTGTCGAATCGGGTGTTTCCCTATGTATTGACGGCTAAGGGCGGCTGAGGCGACTCAGGCTTGGCGGTGTTGCGCAGATGGATGGTGAGCGACATCCGCCCAAGACGCGGCCTTGACGACCTCCCGGCCACTCTGACGGTTCTCCAGGCCCGCGCACTCGGTGCGCCCTTTGTGGGCGACCTCGAATCAGCCAGGTCGGCGGCCTCGGAAGGCGCGCGCCTCAGCCGGGGAGCAAACGACCTTTACAGCCTCGAGATGATGGAGATGAAGTCTTGGATGGATGCGAAATCGAGGCTCGAGGAGAGGAGGCGGAGCCCACGCCCGGATTCGAACCGGGACCTTTTCCTTACCAAGTGGCCTCGTGACGCTGGCGAATTGGTCCCGATCTTTGCGCCGCGGCGTGATTTCGGTCGAGACCGCTTAACTCGTTGGGCGGAGTTCCTCGCGAACAGTGTCGAAGCCCGTGTGGACGCAGCGAACTATTCTCATGTGCCGAGACCGACAACTACTGCCAACGCTCGATCGACCTCGCGAAGCTCACCAAACGCCAGTAGCCCGTGGGATTCACCGAGCCTGCCCGGGTCGACGGCACCGATTTGTTCGACCAGGACCCGCGTCCGCTGGCCGTCGATTTCCACCTCGGGCCTGAATGAAGCCGGATGGGCGCGCGTTGAGGTGGGCGCGATGACCACGTTGGACAAGCTGAGCAATTCGTCGGCTTGAAGGACTACGCCGTAGCGCTGTCCGGTCTGCTCGTGTCCTCTGCTGCCTCGGGGCGCTCGCAGTCGAAAGACTTCACCTCGCTGCACGTAGGGATTCCATCAACCGTGCCACGCGGCCCTTCTCCGCAAGGTCCTCGCGGTCAGCGCTCAGTCGCTGCGCCTCAGCGACAAGGTCACCGCGCCGCCCGCGCCGTGCCAGCTCGACGATAGCTTCTCGGACCGCATCGGATTGGCTTCGACCCGACCCCGTAAGCGATCGGAGAGCTTCCTGAGCCTCTTCGTCCAACCTGATCGAAATCGCCTTGTCCATCGGATATTTGTATCACAATTGTATGACGCTGACTCCGGCGGGGTGTTCGCGAGCTGGGTCAGAACCCAACCGCCGCACGTCGCCGCCGCGGCGCGACGGGGTAGCTGCACTCACGAACCAAAGGAAACCGGCTCGTTCCGGACGTTTCAACCGCGTTTTGGGACGTTCTGAAACGTCCTAAACGTCCACAATCCGAACCTGTGTCGGATCTCCTATAGGCCTTTGGGTTCGCCTGGGCGGCGTGCTTATTTGGTGTCGGGGCGTGGTGGGCTTGGTATGCGTTGGTGCGGTACGGGCAGCGCAAACGTCATGCGAAGGAAGTTCAGCTGGCCGCGAGTCGCGGCCTGCCACCACCGATGGCGCCTTCACCTCCGAATGTTCTCGGCTTCATGCTGCGTATCGGCGCAATCGGAGCCCTTCTTGGCCTTTTACCAGCCGGAGCCGCACTCGTGATGACAGCGCCTCAAGCTACATCCGATGTTCTTGGGCGGCTCGTTCTAGCGGCACTTGGCGCCGTGGTTGTCCGCGACATGGTTTCATGGCAGCACAGTTGGCTCTACGGCGCACGGTTCGGCGGCAGATGGATCAGGAATCAATCGGAGAAAGCCCAAACCCTATTCAGGTTAACGATGGGGCTGCTCGGCGCCCTTCTCGCCCTAGCGATGGTCGGCGGAATCGTGATCCACTGATAACGTTCACGATCTTGTCCACGGCCGGCCTGTCGCCGCGCTCTCGGATGAGTGTCCGCCCGCAGCCTCGATAAAGCTCGGCCATTCCGCGAGCGACCCGAGGTCGAGCTCGCTGCTCAGGCGGACGTATCGGAGCAGGACCGCATAGTCGGCGTGTCCCATGGCCGCTCGCAGGCGCTCCAGGTTCGAGCCCGCCTGGCAAGCCACGGTCGCGAATGTGTGACGAAACGCGTGCGCATGCATACGGAAGCCGACCCTGTTCTCGAGCGGTCCATCATCTGATCGATCCCCCGCGTCGTGTACGACAAGCCTCGGTCCTTGACCAGGATGCTCGGCACTCGGGCATGGTCTCGGTGCCGCGCTTCGGGACGGGTTGGAGCCCAAGCCCGGATTCGAACCGGGGACCCTTTCCTTACCGAGGAAGTGCTGGGCGACCTATTCCCAATCGGTGCTCCGCTGAGATCGAATGCAGAGGCTTTCGCCAATAATCGCT
This sequence comes from Candidatus Dormiibacterota bacterium, assembly GCA_035473835.1. Classification (GTDB taxonomy): domain Bacteria; phylum Chloroflexota; class Dormibacteria; order Dormibacterales; family Dormibacteraceae; genus UBA10449. The sequence continues at coordinate 7,200 of DATINX010000160.1, forward strand.
GCCTAGCAGCGCTTCCTATTTTTAGACATGAATGAACGTCACAAGAGCTGCGGTGCCCACCGGAAAAGCGACCGCGGCATGGGGCCAGGAGAGGCCGTACCCCCCGAACAGACCGAAGGGCATCGCTCGGATGTCGCCGCGTCCTTCGCGAAGCCGACGAGCTCGCATGTAATACCAGGCGACAAGCTCGATCACGATCACACAAGCCCAGGCTTGCAAGTCCAGGTGCCGCTCACGGACAGGTGCGGCTGCTG
>DATINX010000161.1:0-4147 GCA_035473835.1 Candidatus Dormiibacterota bacterium
GAGCCCGCGACCACTCGGTTCGAAGATGATCGTCACGCGATCCGGAAAGATGGCGGGCTCCGTTTCGAACGGCTGCATCGAAGGCGCGGTGTTCGAAGAGTCACAGAAGGTGCTGAAATCAGGTCAGCCCAAGCTCGCGGCGTTCGGCGTGGCGGACGACGTCGCGTTCTCGGTCGGACTGGCGTGCGGCGGGCACATCGAGGTCTTCATCCAGCCTAACGGCGCTGCGCACCAGCGAGTGGTCGAGCTGCTGGATGAGAACCGCCCTGCCACGCTGCGCACCAACCTGGTCACGGGTGAGGCCGTCGTGTCGGAAGGCACTCCGGCAGGCACGGAGCTCGCGCATCGAGATGGCGATTGGTTCATCGAGCCCTTGCGGCGCCCCGCCCATCTCGTCATCGTCGGCGCGATCCACATCGCGATCCCGCTGCATCGCCTGGCCAAGCTGCTGGGCTACCGGGTGTCGGTCGTCGACGCACGTGCAAAGTTCGCCACCAAGGAGCGCTTTCCCGAGGCGGACGAGCTGATCGTGGCCTGGCCGGATGAAGCGCTGGCGAAGCTCACCCTCGACAACGCCACGTATGTCGTGATTCTCACCCACGACCCCAAGTTCGACCTCCCAGCTCTACGTTCGGTGCTCGGCAAGGACGTTGGCTATATCGGAGCGATCGGCAGCCGCAAGACGAACGAGAACCGCTTTGACGCATTGCGGAAAGAGGGTTTTACGGAAGAGCAGATATCCCGCGTCCACGGGCCGATCGGTCTCGACCTTGGCGGGCGTGGGGCGGAGGAGACTGCGCTCGGCATCCTGGCCGAGATCACGGCCGTGCGCTTCGGAGGGTCCGGATCGTTCATGCGCAACGGGCGCGCTAAGACGCGGAGCCGCCCTTAGCCCGTTCGCGAAACCGCCTGGCCTTGGCGCGGTTGCCGCACGAGGCCATGGTGCACCAGCGGCTCGAATGGTTGCGGGACTGGTCGTAGAACACCCACCGACACGTCGGGGAATCGCAAATCTTGAGGTGGCGCCAATCCTCCTCGGCCATGGCTGAGAACACAGCCGCCACGACCCGGCCCATCGCGCCGGCGACCCCGCCCGCCTCGGGCTCGAGCCGCGCCTTGCCGTCGCCTCCGAATCTTGCTCGCAGGCGGCTGGCCGTCGCTGCCTCGTTGAGGGTGGCGATGTCGAGCGGGTAGACCGGGGCCCCCGTGTTGGCCGCGACCACGCCCCGGATCGCCTCGCGCACGGCGATCGCGTGCTTCAGGTCGCTGTCGGTCACCGCCTGCCCGGGCTCCATCAGCCCCGTGCGCGACCAGCCAGGCGCCAAGTGCGCCGGGGTCCGAGAACTCCTCCGGGCCGTCCTGCAGGTCGACCGAGTTCACATAGGCCTGCACCAAGCCCAGAACGCCGGTTGCGGTATCTCGATCGGCCATCTCAACTCAGGATTATAGACGTAACCTGCAAATGTCGTAGATAGGTTATAATAACTGATGAATTCGGTAAGCAGGTTATAGGAGGTTGGAGATGACATATCCGTACATGAACGAGGACACCGCCTGGCAGCGCCTGCAGGACCTGCAACGCGAGATGGAGAACAGCCGCCTGATGGCTGCGGGACAGCCCCAGGCCGCGATGGCGACACTCCGCCGGCTGGCGGCACGTGTCTGGTTGCTGGCAGGCCTGGCGGCCGGCCGGCCACCGCGACGGCGGCCGGTGATTCACCGCGACGCCAAGGTCGCCTAAGTCGGAATCTCGCTTAGTTCGCCGCGAGGCGCCGGAGCACGGCAACCTGCTCGGCATCCGGGCCGTTGCCCGCTCCGGGTACCTCGAGGATGAACGGCAGCCTGGCCAGGCGCGGTTCGTGAAGAAGCGCGCGAAAGCCTTCCGCGCCGATCTGTCCGTCGCCGATGTTGGCGTGGCGGTCTCGATTAGAGCCCAGGCCCGTCACAGAGTCGTTGCAGTGAATGACCTCGACGTGCTTCAGGCCGATGACCCTATCCAGCTCGTCGAGCGTCCGCCCGGCGTCTTCCCGCGTGCGCTCGTCATACCCGGAAGCGAACGCGTGGCAAGTGTCGAAGCAGACGCCGACGCGCGGGTCGTCGAGTCCGGCCAGCATCTGCTGGATCTCCTCGAACCGCGCACCCACGCACCCTCCCAACCCGGCGTTGTTCTCGATGAGGAGCCGCGCCTGTTTGGGGTCGGCCCGCTCCAGGACCTTTCGAATGTGTTCCAGGATCGAGGGCAGGCGGGCTTCGAAGCCGGCGCCTTTGTGCGACCCGGTGTGAAAGATCACGCCGTTCACCCCCAGCTCGTCCGCCGCCTTCAGGTAACCCGTGAGGGTGCTCTCCGAACGCGACCGCATCGTGGGGTCGTCACCGGCGAGGTTGATCAGGTAGACGGCATGGAAGTAGAACGGAGGATGGCCGTGTTTGGCAGCCGCCTCCTTGAAGGTGGAGATGCGGGTTTCGTCCAGCTTTGGAGAGCCCCAGAAGCCAGGCGGCGTCGGGTGGACTTGGATGGCGTCGGCGCCCATGGCGGCGGCCCGCTCGAAGGCGAGATGCAGCCCGCCCGATGAGTCGACGTGGGCGCCGAGGATGGGCACCCCATGACAATAAGACGTAGCCGGAGGCGGGCTCGGAACCCTGTCACGTCTGCCATATTGGAAAGTCGTGACCATCTTCTTGATGAGCGACATCGAGCTGCCCATCCGGGGCCGGACGTACCGCGAGCCCCAGGGCCCGCACAGCGTGGTGGTGCGGGGCCGGGACATCGATGCGGGCCTACAGCACGTGGCCGCTCGCGACGACTGCAGCGCCATTGCCGTGGTCGGACTGCCGGCCGAGAACCGGGACCTGACTCTCCTGGCCGGGCGCAAGTTGTTCCTGGTCGATTCGGACAGCGCCCGCTTGCGCGATTTCGCTGAGATCGCCCTACGGGCGGAGGCCGACGTCGAGTGGATACGCTCTGCCACTCCGCCTTTTGAACGGCTGGCCGACGCGCTCCTGCCGGTGGGCGCGGTCGTGCTCGCCGCCGGCGCGAGCACGCGCATGCCCGGCGCCCAGAAGGTGCTCCTGGATTTCGACGGCCGCCCGATGGTCAAGGCCGTGATCGATGCGGCCTCGGACGGCGGTTGCCATCAGACGGTGGTCGTGTATTCGTCGGACGAGGTCAAGGCGGCGATCGGCGGTGATGCGGAGGTCGTGCACAATCCACGCGCCGACACGGGGATGGCGTCGTCGCTGCAGGTCGGGCTGCAAGCGCTCCGCCCCGAGATGCAGGCCGCGCTCGTGATGCTTGGCGATCAGCCGATGGTCGGCTCCCGCACGGTCTCCGCCCTGCTTCGTGCCTGGCGCCGCGAGGGTTCGCGTCCCGCCGTCGCCGTCTCAAGAGGAGAGTCAGGCAAGTGGACGCCGCCCGTCGTGCTTTCACGCGAGCTGTGGGATGAGCTGCTGGCCCTGGAGGGGGATGCCGGTGCGCGGCAGGTGCTGGATCGCAGGCCTGAGCTCGTCGACATCGTGCCGGCCTTTGACAGCCTCGACGACATCGACACGCCGGAGGACTACGCCAAGATCGTCCGGCTTTTCCCGCGGCCGAATTCGACACCGAAGGCCTAGCTTTGGAGCTGGACGGAAGGCTGGTTGCCTGGGTCGCGCTTTCGGCGCTGCTCATCGTCACTCCCGGGCCTGACACCGCGCTCATCATTCGCAACGCGCTCGCCGCCGGGCCGCGGGCTTCGACGATGTCAGCGCTCGGCGTTGCCGTCGGGACGCTCGTATGGGTGACTGCTTCGGCCGTGGGCGTCGGGCTGCTCCTCGAACGTTCGTCTACCGCATTCACGATCCTCAAGCTGGCCGGCGCCGCTTACCTGTGCTTTCTGGGTCTGCGGAGCCTGCTGAGCTCCCCACATCGTGGGGAGCTTGGGTCGCGCCCACCGGGCGCCCCCGGTGAGGGGAAGTCCGGCCGCCTGGGGGCCTGGGGTCAGGGCCTCTTCAGCAACCTGCTCAACCCCAAGACCGGAGCGTTCTTCGTCACCGTCATGCCCCAATTCACGGTCCCCGGCGACACGCCGATCCGCCTGGTCCTGATGGTGGCGGCCTTCGAGATCATGCTGCTGGCCTGGCTGATCGCCTACGGGCACGTCGTCAGCCG
>DATINX010000162.1:0-12978 GCA_035473835.1 Candidatus Dormiibacterota bacterium
ATCGACGTCGGCCGCGCCAAGCGGGTGATCTCCGGATCACAGCGCACGGCGCTCAATGTTCGTGACCGCCATTGCGTGTGGCCGGGTTGTGACCGGCCTGCGAACTGGACATCAGGGCACCATCTGGTGCATTGGACGCAGGGCGGGGCCACCGATCTGTCCAATCTCGCGCTGGTCTGTTATCGCCACCACTGGATGGTCCATGAAGGCGGTTGGCAACTGGTGCGTAGCGCGGATGGACTGATGCTCGCGATTCCACCTCAAACGCGGTTCCAGCCTTACGTCCGGGGCCCGGATCAAGTATCGGCCTGAGCGCATTTTGGCGCTCGGTATACTTCACGCTCGCCCCGGACGCGGCGGTGGCGGAATGGCAGACGCGCTGGTTTCACGAGCCAGTGTCCGCAAGGACGTGGAGGTTCAACTCCTCTCCGCCGCACCAGCGACTCGGCCCCGCGTGATGCCCCGCGGTTGGCGCCTAAAACGTCGAGAAGCTCGTGATTGCTCGACTAATCGATATGAATTTGTCTGGAGCCTCACTCTTTGGTCGTCAGCCCGCTAGCTGGATTTGCGGGCAATGGCTTCAGTCAGTTGGGCTTTCGTCATCACGCGTGGATGAGCGGAGGTCGCTACTTGCGAAGCTCGTAGGTGACGTGAGCCACCGGGGAACGGACGGTCATGGGGGACCGGCCTGGGAGCGCCGCCCCCTGCAGGTACGGGCTCGTCTGGGTCTCTGAGATCACCCGATAACCAAGCGCGGTCAGGCGCGCCGCATCCCTTCGATACTCGCGCACGCTCCAATAGGTTCTCTGCACGCCTTCCTGCGGCGGGTTGCGATTCTTCAACCGACGGGCCGCGGAGACGAGCACCGCCTCCCGCACGGGACTGCCCAGGTCGAGCGTCTTCAGGGCCGCGGTTAACAGGCCCACGCCGATGAGAAAAATGGCGAGCAGCACCGATCCGCTCACAGTCTCGAGCTTAGCCCTAGATACACTGGCACCGTTGGTTGCGGCGCCAGTCGACCAGGTTCGCACGCTCTACCGAACCCTGCTCGTCTACGCCGCCGTCTCGATCTTCATCCTGGTCGCAGGCCTCGCCGAGTTCGCTTACTTCGAGCCGCCTGGACAGCACACCGGTCTCAAGGCGCACATCGTCGGCGTCTTTCAGTACGACCCCGACCACAACGCCGTGATTGGGTCCGACAGCAACGCCTTTCCACGAACTGTTCAATTCGCCGCCGTCGTCGACTGGTCGACCCTGCCTCCGAATATGGTCTACGACGCGCGCTGGTACGACGGCTTCGGCAACGTCGTCGGCAGCGCCGGACCAGGAACTCCGGCACAGCTTGAGAACCACAAGATCATCCCGGTCATGGTTCCGCCCGGCTTCCATCACAACCTTCCCGGTCACTACATCTTCGTGGTCGAGCGCTACGAGGGCGGCGTACCCGTCGAGGTGATCGGCCGCCGCGTCGTCCTGGTGGAACGCTGATGGGCGCAGTTTCCGCACGCTCGGCCAACCCACGCCACCGCAGGCCCGCCCGCTATGCAGTGGCCATCGCCATCGCCGTCACGCTCGTGCTTGTCCTGGTTGCCAGCTCGATCCTGAACTATGTCTACCTCGACACCGTCGCCGGCCGCGCTTCGCTCTACGGCTTGCTCGCGGTGGCGTTGATCGCCCTGGCGACTTTCATCGGCGTCCGTGCCTCCTCCCGCGACCCGGCCGAGCGCGCGAAGCACTTCATCCGCGCTGGCGTCCTTCTCGGACTGGCCGCGCTCCTGTGGCTGCTCCTCATCGACGTTTTCGTTTTCACCGGCGCAGCCGGGCCAACCGTGGCCGCGATCTGTGCGCTCGTGTGCGTTCCGACCACGGCGTTCGGGCTGTTCACCCTGCGGGCAATCGACCGCAACGAAAAGGAGCCCTGGCGCCTGGTCCTCGTCGCGGCCGCGTGGGGCGCGGTCGTCGCCACCAGTCTCGTCATCTGGGCCGAGAGCCTGTGGCAGGCCATCGCGATTCGCACCCTCGTGCCTGGTCCCGGACTCGACGTCTCGACCGCGTTTTCAGCCGGGATCCTCGAGGAGCTGGCTAAGGGCTCAGCCGTCGTGCTGCTGTTCCTGGTCATGCGCAACGAGTTCGATGACGTCGTCGACGGGATCATCTACGGCGCGGCGGTCGGGCTCGGCTTCAACTTCATGGAGTCGGTTTCGTACATGACCAACCTCTACGCGATCTTCGCGCCGGAGGGTGTGGGCTCCTACGCCGCCGGCTTCCAGTGGTACGCACGTCAGGTCTTGGGGCTTTTCTTCGGTCACGCCACGTACACGGCGTTCGTCGGGGCGGGCATCGGAATCGCGCGACAGCTGCCAGACGTGCGCAAGAAGGTCATCGCCATCGCTGGCGGGTTCATCGTCGCCATCGCCGCCCACTTCTCGTGGGATGCGTGGCTGACCCTCTTCCCCATCGAAAAAACGGCGATCGGGATCCTCGAGATCCACCTGCGCACCCTGATCATGACGGGCCCGTTCACCGCCGCTGTGCTCGCCCTTCTCTTCCTTGGGCTGCAGATCGAAAGCCGGGCGCTTGCGGAACACTTCCGCCGTGAAGCGGCCGGCGCCAGCGGCGCGATCCTGCCCGAAGAGGTCGCGATCCTCATGAGCCCGTGGCAGAGGTTCCGCCAGCGGATGCGCGCGCTGCGCCGAGGCGGTCTCCGTGCCTACATCCGTCTCGGGCGTCTGCAATCAGCGCAGATCGATCTCGCCCTGGAGCGCTGGCACCGAGAACGCCAGGAACTCGACACCCCGCTCGAGGCCGAGGACGAACTGCGGCGTCGCGTCCTGGCGCTGCGCCAGGACTACCTTAGAGCGATCTCAAGCGGGTAGGCGTCCCCAGACCACCCGCGACAGACCGAGCACGAGCAGCATCGCCGCGGTCGACCAGGTGATCGCCGAGACGACCGGGTCGCTGAAGTCGGTTCCGCTCAAGACCGCATGCACGAAGGTGGCGGCGAAGGCGAGATACGCGAGGCGGTGCAGCCACTTCCAGAGCTCACCGGGCATGCGGCGCTTGAACCATGCGGTCACCGTAACCACGAGCAGTAGGTCGACCGCGATCGTGCCCAGCCCGATGCCAAGCGTCCCGTAGCTCGAGTGGAACGGCAGCACGACATCGATCAGCGCGATGCGAGATGTGTGGTCGAGCACCAGCGCCGCGACGTGCAGTACCGCGAGCGGAATCCAGAGCACGGTGGTGTACTCGTGCAGCGAACGCAGGGCTCGGTTGCTGCCCAGCCAATCGAGCACTGCGGTGCGCAGGGCGATGCCGGTGACGAGCGCGACCGCCAGCGCCGCGTATGAGCCGAGGCCCGCCACGCGGGCCAGCACCCAGAAGAATTGATCGGCGGTCATCAGGTCAGCCACCAGGCCTGGGCATGCGCGGCACAGTAGGCGGGGGCCAGGCCGGGGCCCAGCAGGAGGGCCGCCTTGGCGACCACCTCCGCCTCGCATCCCGAGGCCGCGACGACCGACACTTCTTCCAGGCCGCTTTCAGATGGCAGGCCCGTACGCGGATCGATCAGGTGATGCAGGTCTCCCCACCTGCGGCGGCGCACGCTGCTGGTGGCGGCGCCCTGGTCGAGCAGCAGGACGGTGCCGCCCCCGAATCCAACAGGCCATCCGTCGCCTTCCGGCCCGAGCCCCACCGCGCACAGGTCGCCGCCAAGGTTCGCCAGTGCGTTCGGCCCGATCTCGGCGGCGAGGCGGTCCGCCATCCAGCCCTTGGCGATGCCACCCAGGTCCAGGCCGCAACCACGGTCGAGACGCGCGCGGCCCGGCTGCACTGTGAGCACATCGACCAGCGGCGGCGCGGGCCGCGAGGCCTCGAGCGTGGCGGTGGAGACGCCCTCGGCGAGCGGGCGCGTGTACCCGATCGCGAGCATGGACGGAAGCACCGAGGCATTGACGAGGCCGACGCTGAGCTCATAGGCGCGCAGCGCCTCACGCAGCAGCGCCTCCATCTCCGCGCTGACCAACACCCACTCGCCCTGAGCTCGGTTGAGCGCGCTCAGCTCGCTGCCTTCCGAGAAGCGCGTGATCCGGGTGCCAAGCTCGCGCACCCAGAACTCTCCCTGGACCAGGCGTGACTGGGCGACACCGACGCCGAAAAGGCTGCAGCTCGTGCCGAGCGCTTCGAAATGGTGCGCCTCGACGGCTTGACTAGGAGGCATAGGTCGTTGTCACCGGCTTGACGTCACCCTGCCTCACGCCCGGGGTGATCGTGAGGCCGCCCACCGAATCGCCCTGCTGCGACGCGAGCACCGCCGGCTGCAGCGGCGCAGACGGGTTTTTCAAGTGCGCCGTCACGTACAGGGCCGATGCGACCGTCGCGCCCAGGGTGAGCACGGTCGCGCTCAGCTTCAGCAGGAACGGGCGCAATTACAAAGCCGCGACGGGAGCCTTCAAGAACGGCACCCGATCGAACGTTCCGCCGAGGATCTCGTTCGAGTCGGCGCCAAGGTGCCCGCCAAGGATTTCCTGGTACACGGAGCGGAAGTCGACGGCGAATTTGAGGTTGCCGGTCGCGTCCAGCGTGGTCAGACTCGGCTCGGCGCCATACAGCCCGCTCTTCACCGGGTCGCCGATCAGCAGCAGCGGAGCGGCCGCGCCATGGTCTGTGCCGCCACTCGCATTCTCCTTAGGCCGGCGCCCGAACTCCGACCACGTGGCGATCAGCACCTTGTCCGCCATCCCGTGCGCGGAAAGGTCCTGGTAGAAGGCGCTGACGGCGGAATCGAGATAGCCCATGAGATCGTCGTGCCGGTTCAACTCGGTGTAGTGCGTATCGAAGCCGCCGAGCGTGACGTGCAGCAGCTTGACGCCGGTGCCGGTGACGATAAGCTCCGCCGCCAGCTGCAGGGCGGCCGCCAGTTGGTTCTTGGACGAGTAGACGAGCTTGACCTTGTCCGTGTAGTCCGCCATCGGCTGGTAGCTCGCCGTCGACGTGCGCAGTGTGGCGATGGTGTCGTTCGCAGTGGCGATCGCGGTGTCGAACAGCGCTCCATAGATTCCCGGCGTGCCCTTGTACAGCGCGCCGACGGCGGCCTCCACCTCGGAACCTCCGGTGAAGCCGAACGTCTTCTGATTCTGGATCACGGTCATCGTCGCCTGCAGATCGCGCAGCGCGCCAGGCACGTCCGTGGTCCCGCACGCACAGCCGCTGAGCGGGTGGCCGTTGGAGTCATACGCCTTCGCGAGCGTGCGGCCGAGCCATCCGTCGACCTGGCGGCGAGACGGGTCGCCGGTCTCCCAGATTCGGATCGACTCGAAGTGCGAGAAGGTCGGGTTGGGATAACCCACCCCCTGCACGATCGCGACCTTGCCCTTGTCCCACAGACCCTTGATGCCGCCGAGGTTGTGGTTGAGCCCGAAATCGGTGGTCAAGGGCAGCGCCTGCGACACCATCGGGCCGGCCAGCTTGGGACGGAGATCGTGCAGCGTGGGGTCGGTGAGCGGGACCAGCGTGCGCAGGCCGTCATTGCCGCCCGCCAGCTGGATCATCACCAGCACGTTGTCGTTGGCCATGCCGTTCTGTTTGGCCGCGTATACGGCGCGCGCAAAGGCGTCGGGTACGGCCGCGTAGCCGGCGGCCAGGCCGGCCGCGCCTGCGCCGAAAACAAGACCCGCCTTCAGGAAGTCACGCCGCTTGAGCTGGTTGATGCCGATCTCTTTGGTCATCTCACGTGCACCTACTTGAGCTGGAATTCCGGCGATGCGAGGGTGATGAACCAGCGGGTCCGATCGTCGGGCGCCTGGTTCAGGAGGTTAGTGGTCTGCGGGCTCAACACGCCATCGAGGTGTGTGCGCGCCACGTCCGTCGCGGACGGGACCGATCCCTTGACCTGGGCAAGCGCAAGGGTCGCGAAGTTGACGCGCTCGACCACTGTGTTCGACGAGATCCAGGCCGCGTTGTTGGGCCAGCCGCTGACATCTGGCGGATCGAACAGGCTCTGCCCCATTCCCGATCCCGCCGCGGCGATGAGCTTGCCGGCGCCCGCGCTCGTCGCGCCCAGCGCGCGAGCGCCGTGGACCATGAACTCGGTCGGGGACTTCAGCAGCGTCCGATACGAAGAGCCGGCGGCGAACTCGGGGCTGGTGAAGACGGCCCGCATCAAAGTCTTCACGTCGTACTTGCTGCGCCGAAATGAATCGGCCAGCCTCGCGACATAGGAGGCCGAGGGCTGGTACGTCACGAAATGCTCAGCCACCTTGGAGGCGATGAACGTCGCCGTCGCGGGCTGCGCGAGGATGCGATCGATGACGCCCTGTGTGTCCAGCGGGCCGGTCTGCCCGAGGAAAGTCACCGATCCCTTGTATGCGCGCCTCTGGTTGAAAACGCCAGGTCGCTGGTTGGTGAAGACCGGCAGCTTCTGAGTGACCATCTTGACCTTGTCGACAGTGACCGTCGCGATCGAGTCCGGCGGGGGCTGCTGCCAGCCCGCCAATGCCTTCGCGCTCTCGCGCACATCTTGCTCGGAGTAGTTGCCCGCGCCCATCGTGAAGAGCTCCATCAGCTCGCGCGAGTAGTTCTCGTTCGGGTTCTGGCCGGTGGAGGTGGCGAGGTCCAGGTAACGCAGCATCGCGGGGTCGGTGGTGACCTGCATGAGCATCGGTCGCAAGTTGGTCAGAGCCATGCGCCGCCACGTGAGGTTCTGCCAGTACATGAACGTGTTGTCTCCGGTCTTGCGGTAGTCGGACGTGAAGTGGCCGTGCCAGAAGAGCGTCATCCGCTCGGCAAACGGGGTGCTCGTCGTGAGCATGTGGTCGACCCACCACTGCTGCAGCTGCGGAACCGCGAACCTTCCACCCGGCGTGCTCGAGGCGGCCAGCGCCGGGGGTTCCTGCGGCGGCGTCTCGAGAAGGCGGTCGACGGTCTTGCTGTAGCCGTCAGCCAGTGCCACATCGAGCTGCGCCGCCGTGTAACCCAACGTTGTGCGCCGCAGGAGCTGCATGACCTGCGCTGATTCCCGTCCCAGCGGCGAAACCCAATCCGTGCCGGTCGCGGCGCTCGACCGCTTGATGTTCTGGATGGTTCCGCCCAGCAGCCGCACCGCGCCAACTCCGACCCCGGTCGCCACAGCGGCCGCCAGGGCCTGTCGTCGTGTGATGCCTTTGCGCGCTGGCGGCGGGGTTTCCGTCGTCGGTTCGGGAACTTGGGCGAGTGCCATGGGGCAATTGAATGCCTGCCGAGTGGGCCGGGCATCACCCAGATGTGAAGAATTCGTAAGCAACACCGTCCGTGAACACTGACGCCGCCAACTCACCCCGCTGCCAGGATCGCCCAGGCACTTACGAGGCCTGGTACGTGACCGTCTCCGAGCCGGCTTCACGTCGCGGCTTCTGGATCCGCTTCACGACCTTCAACCCAGTCGCCGGCGCCGCCACCGAAGCTCACTCCGCCTTGTGGGCATTCTGTTTCGATCGGGACCACCCCGAGGCGAACTGGGGCGGCAAGTGCACCTTCCCGCTGCGCGCCCTGCAGGCATCGTCTCAACCCTTCCGGCTGCGCCTCGACGGCGCGAGGCTGGAGCGCAATGGAAGCTCTGGCGAGGTCCACACTGAACGGGGAAGCGCGCGCTGGAACCTCACTTGGGAATCGCGTGAGCCTCCGTTTCCATTTCTTCGCCCGCGATGGCAGGGCCTCTCATCGGTCGCGAATGTGGGCGCCCAGCCGGCGCTGAGCGTTTCGGGAACGATCGAGGTCAATGGCCGCGAGCACCGGTTGGACCGCGCACCCGGCGGCCAGCAGCATACTTGGGGGTCCGGCCACGCGCTCGCGTGGAACTGGGGTTTCGCCTCAGGCGCCGATTTCTGGGTCGATGGCGCCACGTCGCGTGTTCGGTCGCGGCTCGGCCGCGTGCTGACCGGCACTGCGATCGGCGCGCAGGTGCAGGAGCACCGGTTCCTGTTCAACGGTCCGCTGCAGGTGCTGCGCAACCGAGGTCCGATCTCGCCCCACGAGTGGAGCGCGACAGCACGGCTCGGCGATCGCACGCTGATCGCCACGATCACGCCCCGTCCCCAGGATCTGATCGGAGCCACTTACGCGGATCCGCGGGGCGGAAGCCGCTTCTGCTATCACACCGAGGTCGCCGACCTCGAGCTGCGTCTCCTGCATGGAACCGAGCAGGTCGCTTCGGTGGTGCAGCCCGCCGCGGCCGCCTTTGAGTACGCCTCGCAGGCTCCTCTGCCCGGGGTCGCCCTGACCGTCTAGCTCAGCTGCGCCGCCAGGTGCCGGGCGCTCCGCGTGGCCAGCGCCATGATCGTGATCTGGGGGTTCACGTAGGTCGAGCCGGGCAGGACGCTCGCATCCATGATCGCCAGCCCAGGCAAGTCGTGGGCCAGACCGAATTCGTCGACGACCGACGTCCGCGCGTCCTTGCCCATGCGACACGTCCCCATCGGGTGGTAGGCGGAGAGCTTCAGGTCGGCAGCCGTCCATTTGCCTTCGGTGATCGAGCTCAGCTCCTCGCGCTTGCGCACCGCCGGCATGCCGGGCAGCAGCGTGTGGACCTCCTGGGCGCCGGCGGCGAGGTAGATGTCGGTCGCGAGCCGGATCCCTTCAAGGGTCTTGCGAACGTCGTCGGGATGCATGTCGTAGGTGATCAGGAAGGCGCCGCCCGGCGTGACCCTGACGCGGCCGGTCCCGGTGTCAGAGATGATCAGCCCCGCGGCAGCGGTCTGGCGGTAGCGTGCGAGCACCTCTTTCACGTCGCTGCCCTTGCCGCCGACGCCGCCCGCGCTGTAGCCGACGCCCGGCGGCGGATAGGTCGCCTCGAGGAGGATGCCGTCGCGAAGCTTCTCGTCCACGTAATAGCTCTGCATCACGCCCTTCCATGCGTAGAGATCGTGGTCGAACACCCCGAGCACGCCGCAGCCAGGGTGGATGCGCAGGTTGCGGCCGACCTGACGGCTCGAGTTGGCGATGCGCTGGCGCAAGAGCAGCGCCGGCGTGTAGATGGCGCCCGCGGCGAGGACCACGTGCGGCGCACTGACCTCGAAACGCCCGTCGCGGTGCACGGCTCCCGTCTCCGGGTCGAGGATCGAGCCCCGGACTCCGACTGCCCGTCCGTTCTCGACGACGACGCCGTCGACTCGGCACCCCGTCATGATTCGGGCCCCGGCTTGAGCGGCCAGGGGAAGGTAGCTCACGTGCATGCCGAGCTTGGCATCGAGCGGGCAGCCAAACGCGCACACGCCGGACCCGTGACACCCACGCGCGTTGCGCCGGATCGGTCCACCGCTGTAACCGAGCTCGCGGCGCCCCCTCTCCATCACCTCTCCGTTCGTCCCCATGATGTCCTCGCCGACCGGGCCGACGTTCAGCGTCTTTTCGATGCCGTCGAAGAGCGGCTCGAGCTCGGCGCCATCGATGCCCCATGCGTCGAGGACGAAGCCAGGCGTGCGAAAACAGGTGCCAGAGTTGATCAGGGTCGAGCCACCGACGCCGCGGCCGATCGGCAGCGAGATGGTGGGGACGCCGATGGTGAACGTGAGTCCATTGCCGCGATAGAACTGTCGCAGGCGCTCAGGTGGCGAACCCGTGAAATGGCGCCGGTCGAAATGCTCGCCCTCTTCCAGCACGATGACCTTCAGCCCGGCCTCGGCCAGCTCCTTGGCGGCCACCGCACCACCGGCGCCGCTGCCGACGACAACCACGTCGGCGGCCTCATAGAAGCTTTGGTCAGGCTGTTCGATCACCAGCTCGACGATGCCCGGGTCGCGTTCGACCTTCTTGTACGGCAGGCCGTCGTACCCGATGAGAGGCTTGATGCGGTCGTCGGAGCAGAAGAACATCAGGATCAGCGCCCTGAGGGCGATCAGGGTTTCGCGGCGCTGCCGAATCTTCGAGGTCTCGCAGTCGACGACATAAGCCTCGCGCGCGGCCGTCCCCAGCCGGCGGAACGGCCGGGCATGGCGGCTCGCGAGCGACGAGAGGTTGAAGGCGGTCAGCATGAGGTTGACCGTGCGCCGGGTACCGGGCGCGCACCGATCGAGGTATGAGTCGAGCTGGCCCGCGACGTTCACATCGCTCGCCCCGGGCTCGAGCGTCCCGCCGTGCGGCAGCAGGGTATCCGCAAGGGCCGCGAGAGTCGCCCTGCGGGCGGCAGTCAAAGACATGCCGTGCGATTATGGGTCGCCGTGCCTACGAGACGTTTGCGCCTGGTTCTCAGGATCTGGGCGGTGATCTTCACCTTGGGCGCCATCGACTTCTTCGTCTTCCCCTACCTGACGGTCCGGATCCTCGATTCCACGGCGAAGTCGTTGGGCATGCACGAGGTCGTGGCGCTGAACGGCGGCCAGGATTTCTGGCTGACGCTGGCGGTGCCCTACATGATCCTGGTGGCGGCGTTCGCCTGGGTTGCGCAGCGAGGCGCGCGCATCCAGGCTCAGCCGGTCCAGTTCCTGCTGCTGGCAAAGGGGGCGAGCTCGCTCACCTCGCTGGCTCTCTTCCTGCTCGGCGGCTTTGCCTATCCCTTCCTCGCCAACTTTGTGGTGGACGGCGCGATCTTTCTCCTCACCTATTGGCTCTATCGCGCGGCACGCTCTGAGCTCGCGTTCCCCGCGCAATAGGTCACCGCGGGCCGTAGGATCAGCGCGCGATGGCCAAGCGTGCTCCGATGGCGACCATCGACGCCGCCTGGCTGGGCATGGAAGACCCGACCAACCTGATGATGGTCACGGGTGTCTTGGCCCTCGAGGGCCCGGTCGACATAAAACGACTGCGGCTTGTGCTCGATCGGCGTTTGCAGCCATTCCGCCGCTTCCACCAACGAGTGGTCAGGCCGCGCTCGCGCGGCGGCATGCCGCACTGGGAGGACGACGAGCACTTCGAGATCGAGAACCATCTGAGCCATGTCGCGCTGCCGGCGCCGGCGGATGACACCGCCCTGCGCGAGATGGTGAGCGACCTGATGGGCACGCCGCTCGACTTCACCAAACCCCTGTGGCACATGCACGTGATCGACGGCTATAAGGGCGGCTCGGTCGTCCTCGCCCGCATCCATCACTCCATCGCCGACGGCATCGCACTGGTGCGCGTGATGCTCTCGCTGACCGACGAAACGCCGAATGCGAAGTTGCCAAGAGCCGCGGCCATGAAGCCGGCGGCCGGCTTCAGGCTCCCGCTCGACTGGTTGCCGGCCGTGATCGGTCGCGGTCTGGCCGGCGGCCAGGACCTGATCGCCAACCCGCAAAAGGCCCTGGACATCGCGCGCATCGGCGCGCACGGCGCCTACCGGCTGGGGCGCATGGTCGTCCTGCCGCCCGACCCGAAGACGGTCTTCAAAGGAAAGCTCGGGCGTCGCAAGCGGGCGGCGTGGTCGGATCCCGTTCCCCTCGACGATTTCAAAGCGATCGGCAAGGCCTTCGACGCCACCGTCAATGACGTCCTGGTCGCGGCCGCGACCGGTGCGCTGCGCCGCTACCTGGTGAAACGAGGCCGGCCGACAGCCGGCATTGCGATCCGAGCCTCGGTGCCGGTGAACCTCCGGCCGCCCACGGAGGCGCACAAGATGGGCAACGCGTTCGGCCTTGTCTTCCTCACCCTGCCGATCGGCATCGCCGACCCCGCGCGACGCATTCGAGCGATCAAGAAGGAGATGGACGAGCTCAAGGGCTCGCCCGAGGCGCTGGTCGCGTTCGGGGTGCTGAGCCTGATGGGGGCGGCACCAGTCGAGGTCGAGCAGCTCGGCCTGCGCTTCTTCGGCAGCAAGGCCAGCGCGGTGCTGACCAACGTCCCCGGGCCGCGGCGGCCGCTGTACCTGGGCGGCCGCAAGATCGACAAGATCATGTTCTGGGTGCCGCAGTCGGGGCGGATGGGACTGGGCATCAGCATCCTCAGCTACGCGGGCGGGGTGATGCTTGGGGTCGCGACCGACGCCGGCCTTGTGCCCGATCCCGAGCGTATCGTCGAGAGCTTCAAGGTCGAGTTCGAAGCCTTGAGGAAGGCGGCCTCCAAAATCGCCCGGAAATAACTCTCCTTGCAACGTAGTAATGTTGTAAGCACCATGGCAGACCAAGCAACAATGACCACCGAAAGAGAAGCCCTCGACGCCTACTCGACGACCGTCACCGCGGTCGCGGAGCGGGTCCTCCCCTCGGTCGCCAGCCTCCGCGTGCGCCGGGGCAGCCGGTCGTTCGAGGGCGGCGCCGGCTCCGGCGTCGTGATCACCCCCGACGGTTTCATCGTCACCTCCGCCCACGTCGTTGCGCAGGCCGGCGCCGCGAGCGCATCGTTCATCGACGGCACCGAGTACGAGCTGGACGTGGTCGGCACCGACGCCCTGTCGGACCTCGCGGTCACGCGCGCCCGCGCGGCTTCGCTCGAGCCGATCCAGATCGGCAACGCCGACAACCTGCGCGTTGGCCAGCTCGTCGTGGCGATCGGCAACCCGATGGGCTTTTCCGGGTCCGTCACGTCGGGGGTCGTCAGCGGGTTAGGCCGCTCACTGGCGACCGCCGACGGCAACGGGAACCGGCGGTTCATCGAGGACGTGATCCAGACCGACGCGGCCCTCAACCCCGGCAACTCGGGTGGGGCGCTAGCCGACTGGCAGGCGCGGCTCGTGGGGGTCAACACCGCGGTGGCCGGGATGGGTCTGGGGCTCGCAGTGCCCATCAACAAGACGACCCAGGCGATCCTGTCCGCCCTGATGAGGAACGGCCGCGTTCGTCGCGCCTACCTCGGCATCGCCGGCGGCACCCGGGCGCTCGCGCCTGCGATGGCCCAGCGCCTCGGCCGGAAGGCGGGCGTCGAGGTGCAGGAGGTGGTGAACGGGAGCCCGGCCGCGGCGGCCTCTCTTCGCGGCGGCGACATCATCGTCTCGGTCGGGGACGTGGCCGTGGCCAAGGCCGGCGACCTCCAGCGGCTCATGGTCGAGGCTCAGATCGGAACCCGTCTGGCGCTGACGATCCTGCGCGGGGACAA
>DATINX010000163.1:0-10040 GCA_035473835.1 Candidatus Dormiibacterota bacterium
CGGCGTGAGTGAGATCGTCGTCTCGGGCGAGCCGCCTCCCTTCAGCAACGACGCGATCCCGATCGCTTCCCCGTAGCCCGCCACCCGCAGCGGACGGGCGTCGGCCGAGACCAGGGCCTCGCCTTGCGTGACCAGCCAGAGCCGCGAGCTCGGCCTGCCCTGCACCGTCAGCCGGGTGCCCCGATCGACCTCGGTCTCGCCCAGGAGGTCGGCCGCGTATTCGAGGTCGGACCAGCGCAGACCATTGAACAGTTGCATCGCGGCGAGCCGGTCGGCCCGCAGGCTCAGGGGCCGGAGGACCTCGACCAGCCTGGCCACCCAGCTCACGCTCGAGTGCTCCGGGTCATGAAGCGCTTCCATAGCCTGTTCTTGCCTCCCGATTTGGTACGGCGGCGACGGTAGCCAGGCTATCGGGGGCGGGTTAAATACTGGGCGGAGTTCCGTTAACTGAAGCGGGTCGAGACGCGCGAAATCGGCAGTTGGCGGCGATCTCAGCCGGTACGAGCCGCCTTCACCTGCCCTTAACCAGGTCCTAACGAAGGATTTCGGCCGCAACCGCTACAGTTGGGCTCGTGGCCGTTGGAGCGCATTCGGACCCGGAGCCGGCAGGCCAAATAGCGGTCCCGGACGCCCCTAGATTCCTGAATCGGGAGCTGTCTCGGCTCGACTTCGACGAGCGCGTTCTCGCCATGGCGGAGGACCCCCATCTGCCGCTCCTCGAACGCGTGCGGTTCCTGGCGATATTCAGCCAGAACCTCGATGACTTCTTTCAGGTCCGCGTGGCCGGCCTGAAGGAACAGGTGCTCGCCTCGGTGGCGGTTGCATCGCCCGACGGAATGTCGCCGCAGGAGCAGCTGAAGGCGATCCGCGGGCGCGTGGTGGCCCTGGTGGAGCGGCAGACCAAGCTTTACAGCACCGGCATCGTCCCCGCCCTGGCCGAAACGGGCATCACCATCGTGCGGGCTGACGAGGTGAGCAAGAAGGAGCTCGCCCAGCTCCATGCGGTTTTTCGGCAGCAGATCTTTCCGGTGCTGACCCCGCTGGCGGTCGACCCGGGCCACCCGTTCCCATATATCTCGCACCTGTCGCTCAACCTCGCCGTCACCGTTCGGGATCCGCAGCGGCGCGAAAACCATTTCGCGCGAGTGAAGATCCCGCCGGTGCTGCCCCGCTTCATCCCGCTCACGGAGGAAACCAGGTTCGTACCGCTCGAAGACGTGATCGCCCTGCACCTGCAGACGCTGTTCCCGGGCATGGACGTGATCGCGCACCACCCGTTCCGCGTCACGCGAGACGGCGACCTGGATGACGTCGACAGCGACGCCGAAGATCTCCTCGCCGCCATCCAGACCGAGCTTCGACGCCGCCGTCGCCACGCTCGGGTGGTGCGCCTCGAGGTCGACCCCGGCATGTCGCCTGAGGTGCTCGAGCTCCTCACCCGCGAGCTGGAGCTGCAGCCGGCCGACGTCTATCAGTCCGACGGCCTCCTCGATCTCGGCAGCCTCAGCGCGCTGTGGCAGCTCGACCGGCCCGACCTCAAGGAAGAGCCGTGGACGCCCGCCACCCAGCCGCGGCTGCGAGGCGTGGGCGCAGAGGTGCCCGACCTGTTCGCGGTCCTCAGGGCGGGCGACGTGCTGGCCCACCACCCCTACGACTCCTTCGCGACGTCAGTCGAAGCCTTCATCGACCACGCCGCCGGCGATCCCAACGTGCTCGCCATCAAGCAGACCCTGTACCGCACCTCGGGCCCGGGCAGCCCGATCGTCCGCGCGCTGATCCGCGCCGCCGAGAGCGGCAAGCAGGTGGCCGCGCTGGTCGAGCTGAAAGCACGCGGCGACGAGCAGGCGAACATCGCTTGGGCGAGGGCGCTCGAAGAGGCCAACGTGCACGTGGTTTACGGGTTGGTCGGCTTGAAGACCCATGCCAAGGTCACGCTGGTCGTGCGGCGCGAGGGCAACCGCATCCAGAACTACATCCACGTCGGCACCGGGAACTACAACCCCAGCACCGCCCACGGCTACGAGGACGTGAGCCTGCTGTCGGCGGACCCAGACCTCGGCGCGGACGTCACCGAGCTGTTCAACCTGCTGACCGGCTACAGCCGGCAGCATCGGTATCGAAAGCTGCTTGTGGCGCCTTCGGGCCTGCGGACTGGAATCACGCAGCTGATCGACCGTGAGGCGAAACCGGGCGGTCGGATCATCATCAAAGTCAACAACCTGATCGATCCCGAGATCATCGACGCGCTCTACTCGGCTTCTCAGGCGGGCGCGGAGATCGATCTCATCGTGCGCAGCATGTGCTCGCTGCGGCCGGGAGTTCCCGGCCTGTCGGAGCGGATCAGGGTGCGCTCAATCGTCGGTCGCTTCCTGGAGCATTCGCGAGTCTTCCGTTTCGGCGGCGGCCCCCAGCCGGATTTCTACCTCGGGTCGTCGGACATGATGCAGCGCAATCTCGATCGCCGTGTGGAGGCGGTCGTACCCGTCACCGACCCCAAGCTGTGCGGACGTCTCGCCGAGATCTTCGACGTCGCCCTTGCCGACGATGTCCTCGCGTGGGAGCTCCGACCAGAGGGCTCATGGCACCGCGTGACCAATGAGAACGGCCTCAACTCGCAACGGCGTTTTCAAGAACTCGCCCTGGAACGCGCGCGCGGTAATGGAGTGGTAAGCCTAATCAAGCATGCTTAGGCCCCACGAATTCGGAGCCTTCGGCTCGAATTCGCGAGGACCCCGTGCTTGAGCGTGAGGTGAAGCTCGGGGCGGGACCCGCGTTCCACCTCCCGGACCTGACCGGAGTCATCGACGGCGTGACGGTGACCCCGCCTGAAGCGGTTCGGCTGGAGACGGTGTACTACGACACCCCGGACCTGAGACTTGCGCGCTGGGGAATCTCGCTCCGACATCGGGCCGGCGAGGGCTGGACGCTCAAGCTGCCGCCGGCGGTCGACAAGGGGGTCCTGGAGCGGGACGAGATCACCTTCCAGGGCGGCGCGAAGAAACCACCCGCTGCGACCGTCGGCCTCGTGCGCGCGTACGTGCGCACATCCGAGCTGGTTCCGGTCGCCAGGCTTTCGACCCTGCGCCGTCGCGTGCAGCTGATCGCCGCCGATGGCAAACGGCTCGCGGAGGTCGTCGACGACGAGGTCTCCGTGCGCGACGGCCGCCGGGTGGCGGCGCGATTCCGCGAGATCGAGGTCGAGGTCGCCAGTCCTGACGGCGCCGACGCGATCATCACTCCGATCCTCGAGCGCCTCCGTGCGGGCGGCGCCGGAGCCCCCGATCCGACTCCCAAGCACATTCGCGCGCTCGGCCCCCGAGCGATGGAGCCCCCGGAGGTCGCGCCACTTCCGGTCACGCCCGAATCGCCGGCGCGCGACGTCATCCGCAGCGTGACGGCGGAATCGGTCGCATCGATTCTTCGGCACGATCCACTCATTCGCACAGGCAGCGACCCCGAGGCCGTGCACCAGGAGCGCGTCGCCACGCGCAAGTTGAGGTCGCACTTGCGGACGTTCGGACCGCTGCTGGAACCGGAATGGGCAGATCCCCTCCGGTCGGAGCTCGGCTGGCTGGGTATGGCGCTCGGCGCGGTCCGCGACCGCGAGGTCCTCCTCGACCGGCTCCGGGAGCGGGCGAAATCGCTGCCGCCGAGCGACTCGAAGTCGGCCGCCTCGCTGCTGCATCTCCTCGAGCTGGAGATCGACTCGCTGAGGAAGAAGCTTTATGCGGACATGGATTCGCCGCGCTACACAGACCTGCTGGAGCGATTGGTGGCGGCGGCACACGCGCCGGTCTGCAGCCTGGACGCCGACCAGCCGGCCGTCGGTGTTCTGCCCGCCCTGGCCACCGGGCCCTGGCGCCGCCTGCGCAGCGCGGTCCGGCAGCTGCCCGAGCAGCCGACCGACCCGGAGCTGCATCGAATTCGCATCCTCGCCAAGCGGGCTCGCTATGCGGCCGAGGCCGTGGCGCCTGTCGTGGGCCCCGAGGCGATCAACTTCGCAAAGGCCGCCGCCAAGCTGCAGACCATCCTCGGCGAGCACCAGGACAGCGTCACCGCGCAGGCCTGGCTTCGCAGCGCGGGCGTGAGCGGGAGGCGGGCGTTCGTGGCCGGCGAGCTGATCGCGATGGAGCACCTAGCCGCGCAGAAAGCGCGCAAGGATTGGCCCAAGGTCTGGAAAGCGCTGGACACGAAACGTCGTCGGAAGTGGATGCCGTAGATATGAGAGACAACCTGCCGGTTTTCTCTCATCGCGCGGCTCCGCCGCGCTGCTCATTTTCCCGCGGTTCGGATTTCCGTAATAGTCTTCGCCTGGCCGTGCTTGGTGACTAGGAAACAAAGTTGCGGCCGGGTGTAACCCGGCCGCCCATGCCACGCTAGGTAAATGTCGGTTTTCTACTTCGTCCGCCACGCCAAGGCGGGCAGCCGCGGGCACTGGCAGGGCGATGACCGACTCAGGCCGCTCAGCAAGAAAGGCATCAAGCAGGCCGAGGCGCTGGTCGACGTATTCAAGCCGTTCAAGATCTCCGCCATCTACTCGAGCCCGTACCTCCGCTGCGTGCAGACGGTCGAACCGCTCGCTCGTGACCGAGGCCTCGAGGTCCAGCAGACCCTCGCGCTCCAGGAGGGCCGAGGGCTGCGCAGCGCCTATGAGTTCGTGGGCGACCCCAAGCTGGACGACGCCGTCCTGAGCACGCACGGAGACGTGGTGTGGGAGCTCGTCGAGGACCTGGTCCAGCGCCGCGTGATCAAGCCCGGCGAGGGCGGCTACGAGAAGGGCTCGACGTGGGTCGTCGAAGTCCAGGACGGCGAGCCCGTTCGCGCGCGCTTCATCCCCGCTCCGTGAGCCTGCTGGCGAAGGCTGTGCAGGCCGAGCTCGCCGCCGCCGCCGACTCCTCGAGGGCCCAAGGCATGCAGGCTTACATGAAGTCGACCATGCCCTACCACGGCGTGACCATGCCCGGTTTGCGTGTGATCTGCAAGCGCGTTTTCACCGAGCATCCGCCAGGTTCGTGCAGGGAGTGGCAGGCCGACGTGCTCGGCCTCTGGCGCGGCGCGCGCTTTCGCGAAGAGCGGTACGCGGCCATGGAACTGGCCGCCTGGAAACGGTTCGCAGACTGCCGGACGCCCGCCGTGCTGCCGATGTTTGAAGAGATGATCGTCACCGGCGCTTGGTGGGATCACGTGGACGGGGCGGCACACCTGGTCGGGGAGATGCTCCACGAATATCCAACGCAGCTCAAGCCGGTGATGCGCGCCTGGAGCACTGACGAGAACCTGTGGAAGCGGCGCGTCTCCATCATCTGCCAGATCTCATTCAAGAAGGACACCGACCTCGAGCTGCTCTACGCCAACATCGAACCAAACCTCGCCGATCGCGACTTCTTCATCCGCAAGGCCATCGGTTGGGCCCTTCGCGCCTACGCGTGGACGGACCCCAATGAGGTCGCACGCTACGTCCGTGCCCATGAATCCAGGCTCAGCGGCTTGAGCCGCCGCGAAGCGCTCAAAAACGTAATCGCTTAGCCTTCATTTGTGACCGTCACGCTCCGCCATGGCGCCTCACTCGACGAGGAGCAGGTGGTGGCGGTGGCGCGTCACGGTGAAAAGGTCGCTCTCTCGGCGGCCGCTCGCACCAAGATGGAGCAGAGCCGGGAGCGGGTGCAGCTCGCGGCAAGGTCGCGCGAGCCGGTCTACGGGGTGTCGACGGGCTTTGGCGCCCTGGCCGGAACGAGGATCGCGCCCCTTCGGCAGCCCGAGCTGCAGATCGCCCTTATCCGGTCCCACGCTGCGGGCGTCGGGCCGCCCGTCGACGGCGAGGTGGTGCGGGCGACGATGCTGCTCCGCGCGCGCACCCTCGCGATGGGTCTGTCCGGGGTGCGTCCGGCGGTGGCAGAGGCGCTGATCGGTGCGCTCAACGCCCAGCTCACCCCCGCCGTGCCCCGGTACGGCTCGGTCGGCTGCAGCGGCGACCTCGCCCCGCTCGCCCACATCGCGCTCGCGCTGGTCGGCGAGGGCGACGTGGTGAACGCGGACGGGACGAAGCAGCCGGCCTTGCAGGCGCTGAAGGCGGCCAAGCTCAAGCCCCTGAAGCTCGAGACGAAAGAGGGCCTTTCGTTGATCAACGGCACCGACGGCATGCTGGGCATGCTCGTTCTCGCGTGCGCCGACGCGGAGCTCCTCTTCCGGGTGGCGGACATCACGGCGGCGATGTCGGCCGAGGCTCTGCTCGGCACAGACCGGCCGTTTCAGCCTCACCTGCACGAGCTCCGCCCACATCCAGGCCAGGTCGCGAGCGCGGCCAACCTTGCCCGGTTGATGCGAGGTTCCGCGATCGTCGCGTCGCATCGCCACTCCGTGCATGCGGTTCAGGATTCCTACTCGGTGCGCTGCAGCCCTCAGGTGGCCGGCGCCGCACGCGACACGCTCGACTTCGCTCGGCGGACGTCGGCGGTGGAGCTCGCGTCCGTGATCGACAACCCGGTCGTGCTGGAGAACGGCGACGTCGAGTCCAACGGCAACTTCCATGGCGAGCCGCTGGCGTTTGCCGCCGACTTTCTCGCCATCGCGGCCGCCGAGGTGGGGGCGATCGCAGAGCGCCGCGTCGACCGGCTGCTCGACCCTCACCGTTCCGAGGGGCTGCCACCATTCCTGGCCGAGGAACCAGGTGTGAACTCAGGGCTGATGGTGGCCCAGTACACCGCCGCCGCGCTGGTCGCGGAAAACCGCCGGCTGGCCGCGCCGGCAAGCGTCGACTCGGTGCCCACCTCCGGCATGCAGGAAGACCACGTCTCTATGGGCTGGGGCGCGGCTCTGAAGTTGCGCAGCGTGCTCGACAACCTGACCAGCATCCTGGCCGTCGAGCTCGTCGCCGCCGCGCGCGCCCTCGACCTGCGCGCGCCGCTCAAGCCGGCGCCGGCGAGTGCGGCCGTGCGCGATGCGCTGCGCAAGCACGTCCCCGGCGTCGGCCCGGATCGCGTCGTCGCGCCCGAGCTCGCGGCGGCTGCGGCCCTCATCCGCAACGGCGCGGTGGTCGCGGCGGCGCAGACCGTGACCGGCCCTCTGAAGTGAGTGGACCACGCGCCGTCCGCGCTCCGCGAGGCACGGAGCTGAGCTGCCAGGGCTGGCCCCAGGAGGCCGCGATGCGGATGCTCATGAACAACCTCGATCCGGAGGTGGCCGAACGACCTGATGATCTCGTCGTCTACGGCGGCACGGGACGCGCGGCGCGTTCATGGGACGCGTTCGACGCCATAGTCCGCGAGCTCAAAGTGCTCGAGGGCGACCAGACCTTGCTGGTCCAGTCGGGCAAGCCGGTGGGCGTCTTCGACACGCACGAGTGGGCGCCGCGCGTGCTCATCGCGAACTCGCTGCTTGTGCCCGAATGGGCCACCTGGGACGAGTTCCGCCGCCTGGAAGCGCTCGGGCTGACGATGTATGGGCAGATGACCGCGGGGTCTTGGATCTACATCGGCACCCAGGGCATCCTGCAGGGCACGTACGAAACGTTCGCCGCGATCGCGCGGAAGAGATTCGGAGGCTCGCTCGCGGGCACGGTCACGCTCACGGCGGGATTGGGAGGCATGGGCGGCGCACAGCCACTGGCCGTCACGCTCAACGGCGGCGTCGCCATCTGTGTAGAGGCTGACGCGGAACGGATACAGCGCCGCATCGAACATGGCTACCTGGACGTGCGGGCATCCGATGTCGAACATGCTCTGCGCCTGGCGGTTGACGCGAAGAAGGCAAGGCGCGCTCTTTCGATTGGTCTGCACGGCAACGCGGCCGAGGTGCTGCCGGCGCTTGTGGCGCGTGGGTTCGCGGTGGACATAGTCACCGATCAAACGTCCGCGCACGATCCGCTCAGCTACATTCCTGCGGGCGTCAGCCCCGAGGATGCGCAGGAACTGCGCCTCGACGACCCCGACGGTTATGCTCGCCGTGCCCGCGAGAGCATGGCCCGCCACGTCGACGCGATGGTCGACTTCCTCGACCACGGCGCCGAGGTGTTCGACTACGGCAACAGCCTGCGCGCCGAGGCGAAGCTGGGCGGCAGCACCCGCGCGTTCGAGTATCCGGGCTTCGTGCCGGCCTATATCCGGCCGCTCTTCTGTGAGGGCAAGGGGCCGTTCCGCTGGGTGGCCCTGTCGGGTGACCCCGCGGACATCGCCGCGACCGACCGCGCCATGCTCGACGAGTTCTCTGACGACCACGCCCTGGTGCGCTGGATCAAGGCGGCCGGTGAGAAGGTCAAGTTCCAAGGGTTGCCCGCCCGCATCTGCTGGCTGGGTTACGGCGAGCGCGCTCGAGCGGGTGTGCGATTCAACGAACTGGTGCGCACCGGCGCTGTGAAAGCGCCGATCGTGATAGGCCGCGACCATCTCGATTCGGGCTCGGTCGCTTCGCCGTACCGCGAGACCGAGGCGATGCTCGACGGCTCGGATGCAATCGCCGACTGGCCGATCCTGAACGCGCTCCTCAACACCTCAAGTGGCGCGACCTGGGTGAGCGTCCACCACGGCGGCGGCGTGGGCATCGGCCGCTCTATCCATGCCGGGATGGTGGTGGTCGCGGACGGTACGGAGAGCGCCGCGCGCAAGCTCGAGCGGGTACTGACCAGCGATCCGGGCACGGGCGTGATGCGCCACGCCGACGCCGGGTACGAACGAGCACTCGACGTCGCGCGCGAACGTGGCGTCCGCATCCCGATGGCGTGAAGGAATCAGGGACCTGGCACGCGAACCAGGTGTGGTTGGGCCGTGGTGCCAAGGACGTGCTCATCGAGGTCGAGAGCGGGCGCATCAAATCGGTCACGGAAGGCGTCGAGGCGCCGCCTGGTGCCACCCGATTGAGCGGCTGGACGATCCCGGGCCTGGCCAACGTCCACAGCCATGCCTTCCAGCATGTTCTGCGCGGCCGGACCGAGTCAGGCGGCGGGAACTTCTGGGAGTGGCGCGACGAGATGTATCGCGCGGCCGCCATGTTCGATCCGGATGACTATCGGAAGCAGTCGACCACTGTTTTCAGGGAGATGCTGGCGGCTGGGATCACCGCGGTCGGCGAGTTCCATTACCTGCACAAGTACGGCAACCAGCTTGGGCAGGCCCTGATCGAGTCGGCGCGGGAGGTGGGGATTCGCATCACGCTCATCGACGCGTGCTATTTGCGCGGCGGGCTCGATGGGAGGCCGCTCGAGGGAACGCAGCAGACGTTCTCGGATGGCGACGCCGATCGCTGGGCGGCGCGTGTCAGCCGGCTGCGAGATGGCGATGGTGTTCGCATCGCGGCCGCGATTCACAGTGTGCGTGCGGTAGACCCAGCCGCGATGCGCACGGTTGCTGCGTGGGCTCGCGGTCGGAAGGCGCCTCTGCACGTCCATCTCGCCGAGCAGCCGGCCGAGGTAGAGGAGTGCCTGGCCGTCGAGGGCTGCACTCCCGCTCAGCTGCTGGATCGCGAAGGGGTGCTGGGTTCAGACGTGACCGCGGTGCACGCCATCCACGTGAACCAGGCCGACATCTCGCTGCTTGGCCGTCACACGGTGTCCGCGTGCGCATGCACGACCACCGAGCGTGACCTGGGTGACCGCGTGGGCCCGATGCGCGCCCTCGCCCAATCGGGTTGTCGGCTGACGGTTGGCAGCGACTCCAATGCTCTGATCGACATTCTCGAAGAGGCTCGGGGGCTGGAGCTGGATCAGCGGCGCGTCACTGGGAAGCGTGCTCTGCATCAGCCGAGTGATTTGCTGCGCGCTGCCACGGTCGACGGTATGCGCGCCCTTGGTTGGGAGGCGGGCGAGCTCAAACCTGGGATGCTGGCCGACTTCATCACGATCGCCCCAGTTGAAGGCGCGACACTCGATGCAGGCCAGCTCGTCTTCGCGCGCTCCGGGAGTGACGTCACCAACGTGGTCGTCGGCGGCAAGACGCTCGTTTCGAAATGAGGCGGCTTCACAACATCGGCCGCCTCTTCACCGGCACCAACACCGGCGTGATCGAGAGCGCCGCGATCATCTGCGACGACGATGAGCACATCGCCTGGTG
>DATINX010000164.1:0-3163 GCA_035473835.1 Candidatus Dormiibacterota bacterium
CTGGGAGACGAGTCCTAACCGGACCTGCCTTAGGAACCCAGGCTGGTCAGCCGCTGCTGGGCGGGCGCGTAGTACGGGTCGATGAACAGCGCCCGCTGGTAGTCCTGGCGGGCCGCCGCGATCTCGCCGAGTCGCCTGCGCTCATCGCCAAGATCCACGTAGAGCTGGGGCTCTGTTTCGCCGAGGTCGGCCGCGCGCTGCAGCTCGGCGACAGTGCCGAGTGCGTCGCCCGCACCGAGGAGCCGGTTGCCGAGGTCCCAGTGATACTGGGCCTGCAGCGGATCGACGCGGACGGCAAGGTCGAGCCGTCCCTGCCAGCTCCACGCCTCCGCCAGAACCGGCATCGCACCCAGCCACACGGCCGCACCGGCGAGCGCCAGGGCGCCAAGCGATCGCTCGAAGCCATATGAACGCGGCTGCTCGGCGCGCGCCAGAGCCGGCTGGGGTGTCTCGGCAGCCCTCACCGCCGACCACGCGGTGCCCGCGAGCAGCCAGAACGCGCCCGTGGCCGGGACCCAGTCGAAGTTGAAGGCAACCCAGACCGTGTAGCCGATGCAAGCGGCGCCCAGGGCGGCCACCGAATCGCCGAAGCGATACCGCCAAATGCCGCGAAACAGAATGACGAGCACCCAGCCGAGCGCGACCAGGCCGAGGATCCCTTGCGTGGCCGCGATCTCGAGCACTCCCGAGTGGGTGCGGTCGTAGATGACACCAGGCGCCCAGTCGGCCCGGACGAAATGGCCGAACGCCAGGCCGGTCGCATCCTCGCCCCACCCGGTCAGCGGTCGCGCGACGATCATTCGCAGCGCATCCGGCCACAGCTGGAGCCGGCTCCGCGCGGGATCGTTGTTCAGCTGCCCCAGCGGGCCGAGCACGATCGCCCACAAGGCTCCGGACACCACTGCGGCGGCGACTACCGCCGACACGGCCACCCAGATCCTGCGCCGAAAGGCGAAGACTGCCAGCGCCACGCAGCCGGCGAGGGCCCCCAGCCCTCCGCTGCGGGATGTGGAGACGATCAGGCCGGCCACGATGACGAGCGCCTCCAGCCACCAGACCACCATCGTTCGGTCGAAGCGGAGTCCACGCGCCACCGCCAGCGGTAACGCCATGGCGATCAGGGCGCCGAGAAGGTTGGCATTGCCCAGGTTGCCGTCAGGGCGGAAGGAAACCCCTGACGCGGCCTGCATGACGGCTTCAAGGCATGCGATCGAGGTCCCGAACACGAATGCCGCGATCACCCACTCGCGACCCCGCTCGCCCCGCAGCAGCCAGACCGATACCGCCAAGAGCCCCAGGTAGCTCAACCGCACGGGCAGAGACTCGTATCGTGTGTAAGCGCCGGCCAGGCTGAGCGGCCACGAGACCGAGAAGGCGAAGGCCAGCACGGCCGCCACGGCGGCGGCGAGCAGCGGCAGGCGGAGCGAACCGAGCCCGGGCCCCCCCGGAAGCAAAAGCGCCAGCCCGGAGCCGACGCACGCAGCGGCGACTACAACCGACGCTCTCGGCAGGATGAATGAATCGGTGGAGTTGGGTATAAAGAGGGTCGGCAAGGCCAGCGCGACGAAGGCCGGCAGGTAGTTGCCGAGGCGCTCAAGAATCAGTCTCATAGCGCCTCCGCCTAAAGAAATCCGACGGCTGAGTAGGACGTTATATTAGGTAGAGAGGGCGGCCAGAGCCGCCCATTGATGTATATGGAGGAGGTGCTGGCCCCACCTAAGTAGCCGGAGTCCAGGAGGAAAAGGACCTTGTATCCGTTCGAAAGATTTACTGAGCGAGCCAAGAAAGTTCTGACGCTCGCCCAAGAAGAAGCAGAACGATCTCACCACAGCTATATCGGAACGGAGCACCTGCTCCTGGGCCTGCTGCGCGAAGGTGAAGGCCTGGCCGCCAAGGTTCTCAACAACCTTGGCGTGGAAATCGGCAAGGTCCGCCAGACGATCGAGTCCGTGCTCGGTCGGAACGAGCGGATCATCATCCAGCAGATCATCCCGACGTCGCGTGTCAAGAAGGTCATCGAGATCTCCTTCGAAGAAGCGCGACGGATGGGCCACAACTACGTCGGCACCGAGCATCTTCTGCTCGGGCTTCTCATCGAGGGTGAGGGCATCGCCGCCCACGTCCTCGAGGACCTTGGCGCGACGTTGGAGAAGGTGCGCTCGGAGATCGAGCGCCTCCTGCACGACTCGAGCGCCGAGACCGAAGCGGAGCCCGCTCCAAAGAAGCCGTCCAAGACGCCGCTGCTCGACCAGTTCGGCCGCGACCTGACGGAGCTCGCGCGACGGAACCAGCTCGACCCGGTCATCGGTCGCGAAACCGAGATCGAGCGAGTGATCCAGATCCTGAGCCGGCGCACCAAGAACAATCCGGCGCTCATCGGCGAGCCTGGTGTCGGTAAGACCGCAATCGCCGAAGGCCTGGCCCAGCAGATCAACATGGGCAACGTGCCTGAGTCTCTGCAGCACAAGCGCGTGCTCACGCTCGACATGGGCGCGCTGGTCGCCGGGACGAAATACCGTGGTGAGTTCGAGGAGCGCTTGAAGAAGATCCTCGACGAGATTCGGTCCAGCCGCGAGGTCGTGCTGTTCATCGACGAGCTGCACACGCTGGTCGGCGCCGGCGCCGCGGAAGGCGCCATCGACGCCGCCAACATCTTGAAGCCTGCGCTCGCGCGCGGCGAGATCCAGTGCATCGGTGCGACCACTCTGAACGAATATCGCAAGTACATCGAGAAGGATGCCGCCCTCGAGCGGCGCTTCCAGCCGGTGTATGTCGACCAGCCGTCCCTGACGGAGACGATCGACATCCTCAACGGCGTGAAGTCTCTTTACGAGAAGCACCACCGCGTCACCATCAGCGATTCCGCCGTCCACGCGGCGGCGGTTCTGAGCGACCGCTATGTCAGCGATCGCGCGTTGCCCGACAAGGCCATCGACCTGATCGACGAGGCGTCTGCTCGCGTGCGTATGAAGTTGACAACAACTCCCGACGAGCTGAAGGAGCTCCAGAAAGAGATCAAGAAGCAGCGTTCCGACCAGGACGATTCGGTCAACAAGCAGGACTTCGAGGCCGCGGCGAGCGTTCGCGACAAGGTCAAGAAGCTTCAGGACAAACTTGCCCTGAAAGAGGCGGCATGGCGCGACAAGCTAGGTGAGACCGTCCC
>DATINX010000165.1:0-2489 GCA_035473835.1 Candidatus Dormiibacterota bacterium
GCGGGCGAGGCAAACGCCGCCACCAAGATCGCGAAGACGGCGGTAAGCACCAGCAGACGACCGACTCTCCGTTCCACCTTCCAATCCCCCTGTGAACGCTGACGCAGCCGAGCGAGTATAAAAGCGCCCGGCGGCAAGGGAAAGTTAGGAACTCAACGGCCCCCAACGCGGGGAGTGAGGCTAAGTCCGAGGCATTAATGCCTTTCCTGGCTGAGGACCTGCCGCAGTCTTCGGGCAAATGCTTCGGGTTGGCCCGGGTATCCGAACTCGCCACCCATGAAGCCGCCGTGATGACTGGGAAACACGATCGCCTGCTGCCCAAGCCGTTCGGCGGTGGCCACCGCCGAGCGTCCAGTGAAGGTGCCCATAGACTCCTCCCCTACCGCTATCACGATGTTTGTCGGCGCGGCGGCCAGCGCGTCGAAGTCGGGGCGATAGCTGATGATCGCCTCGGATCGGTCGGAGAGCAGCGGGTCGTCACGGGATCCGTCATCTTCGGTCGGCATCCCGAACTGGGCCGGATCCGGCGCTGGCTGGTTGAAGTAGTCATCGGTGAATTCTCCCCGCCACGATGTCATTGCGATGAAGGCGGCCATGCCCGCACCTCGGCCCCTGGCCTCGTACGCATCCCGAACGCCGGCGCGTGCGCGCTCGGCTACCGCTGCGTCCGGAAGCCCGGCGATGAGCGGCGGTTCGTGTGCCACCAGGATCGTAACGTCGTCTGGGTTTGCAGCCACGAGCGCCAGCGCGGTCACGGCGCCGCCACTGCTCGCGAACATCTCGACCGGGCCGACTCCAACAGCCCCAATGAGGGCATGCACATCGTCCGCTTGGACGGTGGGAGAGTGATCGACCCGGCCGTCTTTGCGGGTGCTCCGGCCGAGACCGCGTGGGTCATAGGTGATCACGGTCCGGTCGGGGAAGTGCGACGCCAAAGTCCTGAAGCCGCTGGCATCCATTGGCTGGCCGATCATCAACAGCGGTGGGCGTCCGTCGGCAGTCGGCAACGGCCCGTCGACGTCGTAGACGATGCCGGCTTCGGTCCTCTCAAGCTTGCGTGTGGTCATAGCAATCCAAACCTCTCTGGGTTCAGAAACTCTCGGACTCTACGTTGACACCGAGACGCTCTGTATGGTCGATGACTCCGGATGGTCTGCACTGAACCTACGCCCCCTCGTTGAGGCGGCGAGGCGCCCTTCCACCGCCTACTGTCCGAGCCTTCCGAGTCTATGAGCGTGGCGCTCGGTAGGTCGGAGTGTCATACAAATCTGTGCGAGAGTGCGCCTGGCAGGAATCGAACCTGCTGCCTTTCGGTCCGGAGCCGAACGCTCTGTCCGGTGAGCTACAGGCGCGCGAGCGGTTCAGTTTAGACTGCGGGCTTCGTGGTTCGATTCGCAGCCCTGGTCGGCGCGTTGATTCTCGTCACCGCCTGCCAGACCAACCCACAGCCGGTCCCGACGCCGACCCCCAGCCCATCGCCTCACACCGCCACGGCGGACGCGGTGCTGCAGCAGGGGGACGTTCCCAACGGGCTGAATCCCTGCGTCGGCTCGGGGCCGATCGACGCATACATCACCAACCTCCAGACCTCCCAGGCCGCGCTGGCGAGCCGGCTCAACGATCAATGGCAGTCGCTGCGCACGCTGGGCGCGACCAGCGCGGCGATCTCGCTCTACACCTCAGCCGATTCGGCATGCACGGCCGAGCTCGCTGCCGACTCGAAGGCAAAGAGCGCTGCGAGCTTCGTCGCCGTTTTCGCCGATGAGGGCCAGGCTGATCGAGCTTGGCAGTCCGGCGTGCTCGGTTTCGTGCCGCCCGCCCCGGGCGAGCTGCCGCCCGGGCTCAGCCGCGGAACGCCGACCGGCCTGGGCCTGAGCTCGTGGACCTACGACCGCGCGCCGGTACGGCTGGCGTGCTGGCACAAGTCCGTCTTTGTGGCCCTGGTCGTGCTCACCAACCTCGACGCGGCCGCCTTCAAGACGGCTACGGGCGCGGTCGATGCTCGCCTAAACTGAACCCTTCGCGCGCCTGTAGCTCACCGGACAGAGCGCTTGCCTGCGGAGCAAGAGGCAGCAAGTTCGATTCTTGCCAGGCGCACCACGCACGCCCGCCCGGTCGTCAGGGCGCGGCTGAGAAGTACTTCAGCAGGCCCGCCTCGAGGGCCTCCGCGATCATTTGCTGGCCCCCCGCGTCGCTCGCGATTGCCGCCTCTGGCGGGTGCGTGAGGAACAGCGGCTCGACCAGCGCCCCCGGCATCTGGCTCGGGTGGTCGACCCATCCCGGCGACAGCGGGCCCAGCACGATCAGGTGGCCGTACCTCTGGGCGGATTCGGTCAGCGTGGGCGCGGAGAGCTGGTCGTCGGTCCACACCCCTCGGTCGGGGGCGCGAAGCCGTCCCACGAGAGCCGATTGCAAGTCGGTGGCCAGGCGGCGGTTGGCCGCCGCAAACGGCCGAGCCGCGTCGTAGAAGCTCTCCGTGCCGCCGACGC
>DATINX010000166.1:0-1543 GCA_035473835.1 Candidatus Dormiibacterota bacterium
CAACAAATCGCCTTCCCACGTCGCATCCGCGCGACTGATCGCTGCCATTCCCAACCTCCGCTAAGCCCGTTCAGGGCACCCGACAGACCGAGGGCCAGTGTACCTGCCGCAAGACGGCGAGAGGCAGGGGAGGCCCTACCCCGGGGTACTTGGCGGTCCGGGCGGCGGATCACTCGCCGATGGAAGCCTCAGCGAGGAACT
Organism: Candidatus Dormiibacterota bacterium; assembly: GCA_035473835.1. GTDB lineage: Bacteria > Chloroflexota > Dormibacteria > Dormibacterales > Dormibacteraceae > UBA10449. Next base: position 202 of record DATINX010000166.1, read on the forward strand.
GCCGAACCTGTCCGCGAGAAATCGGCCGTTCGCCAGCAGGGCGTCGGTGTCGTTCTTGTTCACCGCGTCCGCGACCTCGGTCATCTTGGAATCGAGAAGAGTGAGCTGGTCGAGGAGGACCTGCGCGGCGGTCCGCCCGTCATCCATGCGGTGGACGGTGGCGTACGCGCGGGGCAGGTTGAGATACGCCTGGAGCGTCGATGGGAGATAGTCCGTCGCCGTCTTCTGTACGACGAACGCATCCCTCGAACCCGGTCCGAGCCGATCGATCTTGGGCACGATGGACAGGATCGTCTGCTGGATCGACACGACCTTCTGAAATACGTCGTCGGGTACCTTTCCTTTAACCGCCGAAACCTGGCGATTGAGGTCAGACGCGATGTCCGAAGGCTCCTCCCCGCCGAGCAAGTCCCATTTGCGGCCCGAAGGCGTCACCAGCGCGCCGATGAGGTACAGGCCGATGACAACCGCCGGCCATACCGGGCCGATCACACCGAGGAAGAACAAACCGACGCCGCCCAGCGCGAGCAGGCAGGCGACGATGTTCTTGCGGCTGTACAGGTAGAGGAGGATCGGGCCGGGCGGCCTACTGGTAGCCACGGATCTCCTTGAACACGACCGCCAGCGAGGCGCTGCGCGCGTCGAAGGTCGTGCCGCCGGTCAGGTTGGCGACGTCGTTGAGCTCCTGCGGGCTCGCCTCGCCGAAGATGACGGCGAAGCACTTGATGCTCCGAACCTCGGGCGAGGCGGAGTGATACCAGCTCTGGAACTGGCCCGCGTCCCTGCCGACGTTGTTCTGGCCGTCGGTCATAAGCACGACCGAATAGAAGCGGTTGGGGTCGGCGGCCTTGGCCTGACCGGCCAGCGTGAAGGCGTGGACCAGCGCGTCATAGATGGCCGTGCCGCCTCCCGCCTGGAGGCTGTTGACGAAGTCGAGCACCTGCTTCAGGTCCGCCGACCCTGGAGTCGGGTCGTTGATCGTGAAGTCTCGGGTGTCGTGGACCCCGTCGCTGAACGTCACGATGGTGATGTCCTCGCGGGCTCGGAATCGGGCGAACTGGCCCGTGATAGAAGTGTCGGCGCCGGTGAGATTGGCGAAGGTTTTCTTGACCCCGTCAAGGCGCGGGCCGTCCATCGAGCCGCTGATGTCGAGCACGAAATAAGTGTGCGACGGCAGCCGGACCTGGTTCAGGTAGAGCTCGATCAGCTGGTTGACGACGTCGAGGCTGGATGGGAACGGCACCTCGACCAGGACCTGGCTCGGGAACTGTGAGTCCGGCTGCACCTCCGGGATCGAGGGCCGGCGGTGAGTCTGCGTCATGATCCGGGTCTGCACGTCCGC
>DATINX010000167.1:0-2268 GCA_035473835.1 Candidatus Dormiibacterota bacterium
GACGATCCCGAGTTGAGCGCGCGAGTGAACGGATCGGACGCCCGGCAGCCGCTGCGCGTGGTCCTCGATTCCCGGCTGCGCACACCCGAGGGCGCGAAAGTGGTCGGGCCGAACACATTAATCGCGACCACCCGCCCCGGCAAGGTTGGCGCCGCGGAGACACTGCTTCTTCCGAGCTCGTCAGACGGCCAGGTTGAACTCTCGCCTCTCCTGGACGAGCTAGGGCGGCGGGGGATTTTGAGCGTCCTTGTCGAAGGCGGCGCCGCGGTTCACGCCTCCTTTTTCGCCCAAGGCCTGGTAGACAAAGTGCAGGCGTACGTGGCGCCGATCGTGATCGGCGGCCGCGAGGCCACCGGCCCCGTCGGGGGAAAAGGAATCACGAACCTGGTCGATGCCATCCACCTGAGCCGGCTCGACACGACCCGGATTGGCGATGATCTCCTGATCTCGGGTTACGTGGATGTTCACAGGCATAGTTAGCGGCGTCGGCAAGGTGGTCCAGGCCGGGTCCGGCCGCCTGGCGATCGAACACGCCCCCACCACGAGGCGACTTCGGCTCGGCAGCAGCGTTTCCGTGAACGGGTGCTGCCTCACCATGGTCGCCAAACGCGGCTCGGTTTTCCTTGCGGACGTGGTGCCGGAGACCCTGCGTAGGACCAACCTGGGCCGGCTGGAGCGCGGTCGCCGCGTCAACCTCGAGCTACCACTTGCGGGGGATGGGTTTCTTGACGGCCACCTGGTGCAAGGCCACGTCGATGCCACGGCGCGCATAAGGAGGGTCGAGGAAACGGCCGCCGGCTCGGAGGTCGTCGTCCAGCTGCCGGCCAGCCTGCGCCATCTCGTCGCCGAAAAGGGCTCGATCGCGGTCGACGGTATGAGTCTGACGGTGGCGGCCGTAGATCGGCCCAAGGGCACTTTCAAGGTTGCGCTGATCCCGCACACCCTCGAGGTGACCATCGCCGGGGACTACGCCACCGGCAGCATCGTGAACCTGGAGGCGGACGTGATCGCTCGATACGTGGCTCGAAACCTGCGTCGGTAGTATTCACTGGCGAGATGAGCCTGGCCACCGTTCCCGAGGCGATCGCCGACTTCGAGGCCGGCAAGTTCGTGATCATCGTCGACGATGAGGATCGCGAGAACGAGGGCGACCTCGTCGTGGCTGCCCAGCTCGTCACCCCTGAGCACATCAGCTTCATGACCCGCCACGGGTCGGGCCTGGTGTGCCTGCCTGTCGTCGCCAAGCGGCTGGACGAGCTTGGCATCGCCCCGATGGTGGACCGAAACACGAGCCGCCTCGGGACGGCGTTCAGCGTCAGCATCGACGCCAAGGAGAACGTCACCACGGGCGCGTCGGCTTACGACCGCGCCGCCACCATTCGAAAGGTGCTCGACCCGACGGCCAAGGCAGCCGACTTTTCGATGCCGGGGCACACCTTTCCTCTGCGTGCAGCGGCGGGCGGTGTGCTCACCAGGGCTGGACAGACCGAGGCGGCCGTGGACCTGGCGGTGCTTGCCGGTCTCTACCCTGCCGGCGTGATCACCGAGATCATGAAGGTCGACGGCACCATGGCTCGGATGCCCGACCTCGAGGCGTTCGCCGCTGAGCACGGCATCAAACTCATCACGGTCGAGCAGATGATTGCCTACCGGCGCCGCAACGAGAAGCTGGTCGCCCGCCGCGTCGAGGCCGTGATCCCCATCGGCAAGGACGACCCCCGACCGTGGAAGTTGTACGCGTACGAGGACATCCTCCGCCATGAGAACCATCTGGCCCTGGTTCTCGGCGAGATCGACCCGGCGCGGCCAGTGCTGCTGCGCGCCCACTCCGAATGCTTGACTGGCGACATATTCGGCAGCCTCCGGTGCGACTGCGGAGCGCAGCTGCATGCGGCGATGCAGATGATCGCCGCCGACGGGGTCGGGGTCATCCTTTACATCAGGCACCAGGAGGGCCGCGGGATTGGCTTGCTCGACAAGCTCCACGCGTACAACCTCCAGGATCGCGGGCTCGATACAGTTGAAGCCAATGAGGCGTTGGGCCATCCGGCCGACAAGCGCGACTACGGCATCGGCAGCCAGATCCTGTACGACCTCGGGGTTCGGAAGATCCGGCTGCTTACCAACAATCCCAAGAAGATCTACGGGCTCGAAGGTTTTGGGCTCGAGGTGGTTGAACGAGTGCCGATCACGATTCCATCTAATCCACACAACGAGCGCTACTTGAAAACAAAGAAAGACAAGCTCGGTCACCTCCTGTAAGGCGAC
>DATINX010000168.1:0-11537 GCA_035473835.1 Candidatus Dormiibacterota bacterium
AGCACCACGTAGACATCGGCGATGGGGCTGCTGGCGATCGCCACGTGCGTGAGCGACTGCCCGCCGAGGCCCGCATACGTCGCTCGGGCCGGCTCGAGCGTCTGGTCACCGAGCTTCATCGCCGCGACCAGCTCGGAGTGGTCGGCGAGCTGCCTCTGGCCGGACCCGGTGTACGAGAGCGTGTAGCCGGCCACCGTCACCTGCTGTCCGGGCTGGAGCGTCACGTCCTTCTGCTGCTGGCCGAAATGCGAGGCGGCCAGGCCTATCACCACAACCGCGAGCCCGAGATGCGCAAGGTAGGCGCCGTAGCGACGCCTCCTGCGTGTCACCAGCGCGACCGCCCGTGACCAGCCCCCGCCGGCGTGACGCCATCGCCCGACGGCACGCGCGTATTCGTAGAGGACAGTGATCGCCACCGCGACCCCGAGAGGGATGGCGAGCAAGGCGGGCAACGAGCGGACGCCGGCCGCCAGTAGGCCCGCGACCGCCGCCGCGAACGCCGCGGCCGGCCATCTCAGCGAACGCCACAGGGGCGCGCCGGCGTGGCGCCAGGGGATCAGCGGCCCCGCGGCCATCAGCGCGAGGATCGCCGCGAAAAGGGGGCCGGCCGCGCGCTCGTAGTAGGAGGCGCCCACCACCCTCTCCTGGCCGAACATGCCCGACACCAGAGGCAGCATCGTGCCCCAGAACACGACCGCGACGACGCCGATCAGGAGCAGGTTCTGAAGCGTGAAGGCGCCTTCCCTGGACACCGCCGGGGCGGGTGCTCCCCTGCTCTGCAGACCGCCGGCCCGAAACGCTAGCAGTCCGACCGAGAAGAGCAGGCACGCCCCGAGGAAGCCGAGGAACCAGGGTCCGATCGCGCTCACCGCAAAGCTGTGCACGGATGGAACGATCCCGCTGCGAACGATGAAGGTGCCGAACACGACAAGGAGGAAGGCCAGGATCACGAGCCCGAAGTTCCAGCCCGGCAGCCGCCCGCGGCGCTCCTGCACCTGCGACGAATGGAGGTAAGCGGTGGTCGCGAGCCAGGGCATCAGCGCGACGTTCTCGACCGGGTCCCAGCCCCAGTAGCCGCCCCAGCCGAGGACGTGATAGGCCCACCACATGCCGAGCACCAGCCCGGTGCTCTGCAGACCCCACGCCAGCAGCGCGAAGCGCCGCGTGTGTGCGATCCAGGCGGCATCGGACCGGCCGGCCAGCAGCGCCGCGGCGGCGAAGCTGAACGGGATGGCGAACGACGCGAAGCCCGCGAGGACGACCGGCGGGTGGATCAGCATGCCGCCGTCGCGCAAAACCGGATTGAGACCCAGGCCGTCGGGCGGCGTGATCTGCAGAACGTCGAAGGGGCTCGCAACCAGCACGAGGACGACCAGGAAGAAGGTCATGATCGCGGCCATGATCCCCGCGGCATAGGCGGCGAGTCGCAGGCCGAGCTTCGAGCTCGCAAGGAGAGAGGCGCTGCCGAGGAGCCCGAGGATCAACGCCCAGTAGAGCAGCGAGCCCTCCTGCCCACCGTAGAATCCCGCCGCAACCAGCGCAATCGGCGTCGACAGGTCGCTGTGCTCGGTGACATATGCGAGCGAGAAATCGTGGGTCAGCAGTGCCGACTCCAGCAGGACCGCGGCGAAGGCGATCATCGCGGCCGTCGCATAGAACGCGCGCCTTCCGACCTGGATCATCACGCGGTTCTCCGACCAGCCGGCCCAGAAGGAAAGGAGCGCCGAGAAGGCAGCCATCACCAGGCCGGCAAGCAACGCGCCTGAGCCGAGGAACGCGAGTGTCATGAGCTCATGAGGTGTATGCGGTGGTGGAAAAACGCGACGGACATTTCGCCAGCACTGCGCGGGCGTGGAAGACTCCGTCCTTGCCGAGCCGGCCGTCTGCGACGACAGTAATGCCCGGTTTGAAGATGTCCGGCAGTGTGCCGGTGTAGTCGACCGGGATCGATGCGGTCCCGTCCTTCTCCGTAAAGAGAACATGCAGGCCGCCGTCGCTGCGCTGGACGTCAGGTTGCACGACGCCCGCCACGCGCACGTCGCCGGTCGCAGGCTGCTGCGAGCGCAGCTCCGAGACGGTGAGGTAGTACTCGGAGGAACCGCCCGACGCCGAGTAGACCAGATAGCCGACGCAGGCTGTGACGACGCCGGCCACGAGGAGCCAGCGGATCATGAGGCGATCAGCCTGAGGTAGTGATCGAGCGTAGGACCGTCGAGGGGTCCTGCGAACGATGCCGCCACCACGCCCGAAGAGTCGATGAAGATCGTCACCGGGGGTCCGACCACGCCATATGCCTGGTAGCTGCCGGTCACGATCGGCCCCACCGGGTATGTGTGCGCGTGCTGCTCCTCGAACGACCGCACCCCGGCGGTCGTGTCCTGCATCGCCGCGCCCACGAACGCGACATTCGGGTTCGAAGCCGAGGCGCTCTGCAGCACGGGCAGCTCCTGGGTGCAGGGCGCGCACCACGAGGCCCAGAAGTTGACGACCACCGGTTTGCCGCGCAGCTGCAGGATGCCCACCTCCTGCCCGTCCAGCTGCTGGATCGCGAGATCGGGCGCGGTGTGCCCGAGCAGGTGGGGGCTGGACATGGCCGCGTGCTGAAGCCCAAAGGCGAGCGAGGCCATGAGGACGGTGCCGGCTGCGATCGCCCCGGCCGCCAGCAAACCGGATCTAACCTTCAACGGGCTGAGTCTAGTCGAGGATCGTTTGGCTAGTCGGGGAGTGAATTGGCGGCCGCGATCCGGCCGTACAGGCGGCCGCTGGGCTTGATCGTTCTCTCCATGGTTTTGCGGTCGACCTCGATCAACCCGAAGCGGATCCCGTAACCGCGGGCCCACTCGAAGTTGTCCATATTCGTCCAGTGGAAATAGCCGCGAACGTCGACGCCGTCGTCGATCGCCAACAGCACGTTCGACAGGGTTTCGACCAGGTGCGCCTGGCGCCACCCGTCGTCCATCGTGGCCAGGCCGTTCTCGGTGACGTACACCGGTTTCTTGAGCGGCCGGAGATCATTGAGCACGAGCCTCATCCAGGCTGGGTCAGCGCTGAATCCCATGTCGGTCACCGGGCGGCCGGGAACGTTGAAGCGCCGGATGAACTGTTCCTGAGGTCGTGCCGGATCGAAGGCGCACATCTGGCCCCAGTAGTGGGCGAGGCCGATGAAGTCGGACGTCGACTCGACCACCTTCTTGAGCTGCCCGGTCGCGGCCGGCCAGTAATCGAGGGCCAGTCGCGCGGTCTTCGCGGCCCAGCGGTCCCTGCGCTTCGCCGACGCGGGCAGGAGCAGAAGCCTGTGATGCGAAAGGCCGACTTGCGCATCTGGCCACCTGCGTTTGATGACGATGTACGCACGCTCGTGAGCCCGGCGCATGTTGCGGGCGACCCGGTACATTCCCATCACATCGCCGCGATGACCAGGCGGGAACTCGCCCGTCACCCAACCATTGACGGCATAGATGTTCGGTTCGTTGACAGTGCACCACAGCCGGACAAGATCGCCAAGCTGATCGACGATCTTGTTCACGAAGGGAAGAAAAGCGCGCGGCGCACCCCTGGCCGCCCAGCCGCCTTTGCGGGCAAACCACAGGGGATTGGCGAAGTGGTTCAGGGTGAGCATCGGCTCGATGCCCTGCTCGCGCATCTCGCCCAGGACGTCACGGTAGTGCCGGATCTGGTGACTGTCGAACTGACCCTGCGCCGGCTCGATCCGCGACCACTCGATCGAAAGCCGGTGGGCGTTCTGATTGAGCTCGCGCAGGAGCGCGAAATCTTCGCGGTAGCGGTGATAGTGATCGTTCGCCAGCGCTGAGGTATCGCCGTTGGAGATCCGACCCGGCTGCTGCTCGAACTCCCACCAATCATTGTTGCGGTTGTCGCCCTCGACCTGGTGCGCCGCGCTCGAGGTGCCCCAGAGGAACTTCTCTGGGAAATGGCCCCTCACGCGACGGTCGCCTGGTTCTGCACCTTCGGCGGGGGCACGTACTCCCAGCGGACCGGCTTCTCGCCATCCATGTCGAGGGCGAGCATCCCTGCCTTGTCGACCGACTTGCGATACATCTCGCGCTCGTTATGAGGACGGCCGTCGAGGACGATCCATGCCGCCTGCAAGGGGTCCGCATGGCTCACGACTGCCATCGTCTCGCCGGGATGTTCTCGAACGACCCGGCGGACCACGTCGAGGATGCGGCCGCCCATCCGCTCCACCGACTCGTCGCCCGGCACCAGCCCGCGCTTGGCCTTGTGCACGAACCAGAGCGGGCGGCGCAGCGGTATGTGCCAGTAGGGCAAGCCTTGCAGGTAGCGGCTGAACTCGGCCTCACGAAGCTCGGGATCCGCCTCGAGGACCGCTGGCGGATCGAGCCTTTCGTTGATGAGCTGGGCGGTCTCGACGGCGCGCGCGAGCGGACTGTGGATGATGCGCATCACGCCCCGGTCTTTCAGGCTGTCCCCCACGGCGGTGGCCTGCGCGCGGCCGAGGGCGCTCAGCTGAAAGCCGTCGAGGTGGCCGTACAGAAGACGGCGCGGGTTCTCGACGTCGGCATGCCGGATCAGGTAGACGCGTGTGGACGCCAAATCGAATCCGATCCTACGGAAGTGCTACGCGCGGAAGGCGCCGACGGAGGTTCGGTTGGTGCCCGCCGACCGGCCCGCTTCGAGGGCGTGATAGGCCTCGCGCAGGAGGTTCCCGGTGTATTCGCGGCGGCTCATCAGGCCGGCTTCTTCGCCTGCCGTCGGGAGGACGGTGATGGTGGCGGCGCCGCAGCTGACCGTGATCCGCTTCCAGTTGCCGGCCGTTGCGAAGTCATGGGAGGCGATGCTGCGCCGGATCTTGTCCGCGGCCAGGGTGGCGCCCTGCTCGTCCGTCTCCGGCAGGACGATCGCGAAATGAGGCGGGCCCTCGACGTCGAGGAAGGCCACGGTATCGGTGTCCCGCACCGCCTGCCCCAGGCGCTCGGAGATCTCGCGGAGAAGCCCCTCGAGCTGGATGTGGCCGAGCTCCTTGTGAACGTGTTCGGCGTGGTCCAGCTCGACGACCAAAACTGACAGCGGACGGTGGTAACGGACCGCTCTGTTCGCCTCCTGGCCGACCAGCGCGTTGACGAACTGGGAGTTCCAGATCCCGGTCACGGGATCGACCACGCCGAACAGCGGGCTGGAGGTCTTGTCCGTCTGGCTGTGGCCGCAGGTTGGGCAGTACTGGGCTCCCTCCGGCAGCTCCGCGTTGCAGTACCAGCACGAGGCCACGGCGGGCATTCTACATTCAGGGTCAGAATTTCCAATATGGCCAACCAGGGGGAGCTTTTCGAGGTGCCGGCCACCGCTGAGCCGAACGCGCCCCTGGCGACGCGCCTGCGGCCGAGGAGCTTCGACCAGCTGGTCGGCCAGAGACGCATCGTCGAGGTGCTGCGGGGCCTGACCGGCTCCGGCCACCTGCCCAGCATCGTGCTCTGGGGACCTCCGGGGAGCGGGAAGACCACCCTCGCCGGGCTGCTGGCGGCGGAGACGAGCGCGCGGCTGGTGGCCATGTCGGCGGTGACGGCCGGCGTCGCCGACCTCCGCAAGGTGGTGGCCGAGGCTCGCGTCCACCGGCGGGCCGGGCTCCGGACCGTGCTGTTCATCGACGAGATCCATCGCTTCAACAAGGCCCAGCAGGACGCCATCCTGCCCCACGTGGAGGACGGCACCGTCACGCTCATCGGCGCCACCACCGAGAACCCGTCGTTCGAGGTGATCGCCCCGCTCCTTTCGCGGAGCCGCGTGTTCCGCCTGGAGGCGCTCGAGCGCGAGGACCTGCAGAAGATCGTCGAGCGGGGAGCCGGCGAGCTCGGCGTGCGCATCAGCGAGGACGGGATGAGCGCCCTGCTCGAAGGCGCGCGCGGTGACGCGAGGGTGGCGCTCAACGGGCTCGAGACTGCGGCCGCGCTGGCCGGGGCCGAGGAAATTTCGCTCACCCACGTCGAGCGGGCGCTGCAGGAAGGCCACCTTCTCTACGACAGGGCAGGCGATCAGCATTACGACATCGTCTCGGCGCTGATCAAGAGCGTGCGCGGCAGCGACCCGGACGCGGCGGTCTACTGGCTGGCCCGCATGCTCGAGGCCGGCGAGGATCCACTGTTCGTCGCGCGCCGGCTGGTCATCTCGGCGGCGGAAGACATCGGCCTCGCCGATCCGCAGGCACTGCAGGTGGCAATGGCCGCGCAGCAGGCGGCCCACTTCGTCGGGATGCCGGAGGCCGTGCTTCCTCTGACCGAGGCGGCTCTCTACCTTGCCCTGGCCCCGAAGTCGAACTCAGCCCTCACCTCGTATGGGGCAGCGCGCGAGCTCATCAGCGAGACAGGCAACGAGCAGGTGCCACTCCATCTCCGCAACGCGGTCACAGGCTTGATGAGGTCGATGGGCTATGGCCGCGACTACAAGTACGCGCACGACTACGAAGGCGGTGTCGCGAACCAGGTGCACATGCCCGAGAAGCTGAAGGGGCGCAAGGTGTACAAGCCCGGGCCGCGAGACAGAAAAACCTAGACCCCCTCCCCACACTGTGGGGAGGCCGGGACCGCTTGCAGGCCCGGGTGGGGACGCTCACTCTAGACTTCATGACTCGTGGCCGATGCACTTGTCATCTTCAAGCCTGACGCCTCCTACCGGCTCGCAGCGCGTGCCGGCATCTGGGGCTGGCTGTGCTCCGAGCGTGAATGGAAGATCCAGTCGCTCACGTGGTTCCAGCCGCCCGCATCGCTGATCGAAGGCCACTACGACTTCTTGAAGGGCCGGCCGTTCTTCGGATGGCTGGTCGATTTCATGACCGCGCTGCCGATGGTCGTCGGCCGGGTCACTGCCTCCGCCGAAGCCCTCGAGCGCATGCGGCACGATCTCGGCGAGACCCGCATCCAGCAATCGCGGCCGGGCTCGCTGCGAGAGAGGTACGGCATCTACGGCGGCGTCAACTGTCTCCACCTGTCGGACGCTCCCGAGACCGGCGAGTCAGAGGTCGCGAGCTGGTCGAAGTTCGTGCAGCTCGACAAGGTCGACGCCGAGCTCGACGTCGAAACCGACAAGCCCGACCACACTTTTCATTTACGCTCGCTCGCCACGCAGGTGGCGGGCGGGATCCACGTGGAGCCGGCCTCGCAGATGATCCGAGAGCTGCTGGCCGAGGAGTCAGAGCTCGACGGCGCTCGTCTCGAAGCCCTCGGGCGGATCATCCTGGGGGCGTTGGCGTAGCCTCAGGCGCGGGCATTGCAACGCGTCCGTGGACGGTCACCGGGCGGTTGAAGAGCTCGGAGTTCGGAAAGATGATCAGGTCGCCCGCGTCGCTGTGGAGCAGCGTGACCCGAAGCTTGATCTCGGTGACGGTGCCGGAGAGCACGTCGATGGAGATTCGATCACCCACCCTGATGTGGCGCTCCAGGAGGACGTAGTACCCGGACACATAGTCCTTCAGCAGGTCCTGCACTCCGAAGCTCGCGATGACGGTGGCGAGCACGATTCCGAAAAGCGCGACGTTCGCGCTCTGGATCGCGAAGGAGATCGCGAAGATCGCGCCGAGGCCGATCAGCACGAAGGTGACCACTCGACCCCCGATGACAACCTGGTCCGGGCGCAACTGACGGCGACGCAGAGCCTTCGCGGCGGCAGGTGCGGTCAGCCGGGCCGCGATCGCAAAGGCGATGAACACGACGATGCCGATGGCGACCGCGATGATCTGCTCGACCGGTGCACCCAACAACGATGGTGCCGATGCTGCCGCCAACGGCGGCGGCGTCATCCTTCTTGCTCGGCTGCTTCCCCCGCGGGAGTTTCGCCCGCGGCAGCGGCTTCGCCCTCGGCGGGAACGACGGCCTCCGCGGCCGGGACCTCTTCCTCCACCTTGAGCTCGCGCTTGTGGACGATCTTGACGATCAGCTCTTCCGGATCGGCGAGAACGGTGACGCCCTTGGGCAGGTGGAGGTCTGAGACGCGAAGCTCCGATTCGATATCTTCCAGCGGCGTCAGGTCGACCTCGAACGCTTCTGGGATGTCGGTCGGCAGACACTCCACACGCAGCGCGTGGATCGGCTGCAGAATGTCGGCGTCGCCCCGCTTGACAGCCGCAGACTCGCCCGTCAGGTGGACCGGCACTTCGACCGTGATCTTCTCTTCAAGGCTGACCGCGTAGAAGTCGACGTGGATCGGCCCGAGCCGGCGCGGGTGGGTCTGGATCTCGCGGACCAGCACCTTCTCGGTGCGGCCGCTGTCCACGTGCAGGTCGACGAGGTGGGTCCGCCCCGACCTCACGAAGACCTTCTGGAATTCCAGGCGGTCGAGCACCAATGGCGTGGGCGCCGTATTGTGGCCGTAGACGACGGCCGCCAGCTTGCCCTGGCGGTGGAGCCGCCGGGTTCGCTTGCCGAGCACTTCGCGGGTGGAGGCATTCAGCTGCATGGTTGCGCCTCAGATTGGAGAGGCGTGGCTATGATACCGCGGAGAGCGATCCCGGCGGACACCGGCCCACACCACTGGAGGTCTTAAGGAATGCAGAGCCCACCGCCTCCCCCACCGCCCGGCGGGATGGTCCCGCCGCCGCCGCCCGGCGGAATGTATCCGCCGCCTCCGCCGCCCGGCGGAATGCCTCCGCCCCCTATGGGTGGCGGCTACGCGCCTATGCAGGGCTACACGCCGGCAGCCCACTATGGCGGCTTCTGGATCCGGGTCGTCGCCTACATCATCGACGTCATCCTTCTTTCCATCGTCGGTCGGGTCATCGACCTGATCCTCGGCGTCAACCCCACCAACACCACGACCGGGCCGTATGCGCTCGCGAGCCTTCTCCAGCTCGTGATCGACATCGGCTACTTCACGTATATGTGGTCGTACCAGGGCGCCACGCTGGGCCAGCGGATCTTCAGGCTGCGAGTCGTGGACGTCAACACCGGCCAGAACATCACGATCGGCAAAGCCCTGCTCAGGTGGCTGGGGCTCCTGATCTCGTTCGTCGTCTGCTTCGTCGGCGTCATCTGGGTGGCGTTCGACGCGCGCAAGCAGGGCTGGATGGACAAGATCGCCGGCACGCTGGTGATCCAGGGGTAGCTAGCTAAGCGGCTCCGTTCGGAAAACGCTTTCGGAGCCAGTCGACGATGCCTTGAAGGGGTGTGCCGGGAGTGAACAGCTCCGCCACCCCTTTCTGCTTCAGGGCCGCGATGTCGTCGTCGGGGATGATCCCGCCGCCGAAGACGACGATGTCCGTCGCCTTGCGCCGCTTGAGCTCGTCGACGACCGCCGGGAACAGCGTCATGTGCGCGCCGGAGTGGATGGACAGCCCGATGACCTGCGCGTCCTCCTGGAGGGCGGCGTCGACGACCATCTCGGGTGTCTGCCGAAGACCGGTGTAGATGACCTCGTAGCCGGCATCGCGCAGGGCGCGGGCGACCACCTTCACCCCGCGGTCGTGCCCGTCGAGGCCGACCTTGGCGAGCACGATGCGAACCGGGCGCACGACGGTCTTGGTCGCCATCAGATGACCGCCTGTTCGGTGTAGAGGCCGAACACCTCAACCATCGTGTTCATGATCTCGCCCTCCGTCGCGTAGGCCCGGACGGCCTCCAGGATGTATGGCATCAGGTTGTCGGTGCCCGCCGCCGCTTTGCGCAAATGCGCGAGCGCGTTGGAGCAGCGGGCCCGGTCCCGCTTGGCCCGCACCTCGCGGACACGCGCCACCTGCTCGCTCTCGAGCTTCGGGTCGATGCGCAGGATCTCGATCGGCTCCTCTTCGTCCACCTTGAACTCATTGACGCCGACGACCAGCCTCCGCCTCTGCTCGAGCTCGCTCTGGTACCGGAACGCGGAATCGGCGATCTCTTTCTGGAAGAAGCCAACCTCGATGGCCGGGATGACTCCGCCCAGCTCTTCGATGCGCTTGAAGTAAGCCTCGGCCTCGCGCTCCATCTCATCGGTAAGCGCCTCGACGAAGTAGCTGCCGCCGAGGGGATCGATGGTGTTGGCGACGCCGGTCTCGTACGCGAGCAGCTGCTGCGTGCGCAATGCCAGGCGCGCCGCCTTGTCGGTGGGCAGGGCGAAGACCTCGTCCATCGCGTTGGTGTGAAGTGACTGTGTGCCCCCGAGCACCGCGGCCAGCGCCTCGATCGCAGTGCGGGCGATATTGAGCTCTGGCTGCTGAGCGGTCAACGAGACGCCGGCGGTCTGGGTGTGGAACCGAAGCTTCCACGAACGCTCGTCCTGGGCTCCGTAGCGATCGCGCATCCAGCGCGCCCAGATCCGCCGCGCGGCGCGGAACTTGGCGATCTCTTCGAAAAAGTCGATGTGGGCGTCGAAGAAGAATGACAGCCGGGACGCGAAGTCATCGACCCGCATCCCCCTCTCGATACATGCGTCGACGTAAGCCATTCCGTCCGCTAGCGTGAATGCCAGCTCCTGCGCGGCGGTCGAGCCCGCCTCGCGAATGTGATAGCCCGATATCGAGATCGTGTTCCACTTCGGCACCTCTTTCGCGCAGTACTCGATCGAGTCGACGACGAGCCGCATCGACGGAGCCGGCGGAAAGATGAACTCCTTCTGCGCGATGAACTCTTTGAGGATGTCGTTCTGCAGCGTGCCGCCGAGCCTGGCCGCGGGGATGCCCTGCTTCTCGGCGACCGCGATGTACATGCACAGAAGAATCGCCGCGGGCGAGTTGATGGTCATCGAGGTCGTGATGTCTCCGAGTGGGATGCCCTCGAACAGCGTCTCCATGTCGGCAAGGGAGTCGATCGCGACACCGCAGTGGCCGATCTCTCCCCGGCTGGTGGGCGCATCCGAGTCCTGGCCCATCAGCGTGGGCATGTCGAACGCGACCGACAGGCCCGTCTGACCGCTGGCGAGCAGGTACTTGTAGCGGCGGTTGGTCTCCGCCGCCGTCGCGAATCCGGAGAACTGCCGCATCGTCCACAGCCGGCCCCTGTAGCCGCTGGGGTGGATTCCCCGCGTGTACGGGAACTGGCCCGGAAGCTCGTCGTCGCGCGTCGGGAGGTCGCTCGAGGTATACAGCGGCTGGAGCGGTATGCCGGAGATCGTCGAGGTTTCGATGCCGTCGTCTCGCACCGGAGCCGACTCGTAGTCCTCCTTCCACGCCTGCTTCGAATCGCGCACTCGAACTTTCATGTGAGTGAGATCAATTATCGGCTTCGGTCGAGGATCTCCTCGGCGATACCGTACGGAGTGCCCTCGACGAGCAGGCGCTCGGCCAGGGCGGGATTGTCGGCCAGTGCCTGCCGAACCCGATCCCGAGCGATCTCAGCGGCCGCCTCGGCCGTCTCGTCCTCGAGACGCTTCCGCGCGAGCTCGTCTGCACGCCCGCTCGACTCGAGGTGGCGGCGGTGGGATAGCACCGCCTCCCACAGTTCCTCGACTCCTTCCTGCCGAGTGGCGGACGTCGCGATGATCGGCGGCTTCCAGGCCCTCGGCGCGCCCGGAACGTTGGAGAGGCTCAACATCGCCCGCAGCTCGGTGACAGCGCGGTTGTGGCCTTCGAGGTCCGCTTTGTTGACGACAAAGATGTCCGC
>DATINX010000169.1:0-8551 GCA_035473835.1 Candidatus Dormiibacterota bacterium
AGAGGTCGACAGGTACGCTTACGCTCCGAAATGGCAATGGCGAATCGGCGGCGTTGTACTTCCTGTTCGGCCATCTTTTCCATGCGGAGGGGAATGGCAAGGCGGGCGACGACGCCGTCATCGGCGCCCTGGCGTGGACGAAGGGCGAGTTCGACTTCGACGCCAAGGCGAAGCTGCCGGCTGACGAGACCGTCAAAGCCGGCATCCCCGAGCTGGTCCATGCTGCCGAAGCCGCACCCAAGGACGCGGCGTTCCAGGACGCCCAGCCCGCCGAGCCCGCACCACGAGTCGCGAGCCCCGAGGCGCAGACTGAACGCCGCGAGCAACATGAACCGGAGAAGAAGGTGGAAGCACCCCAGCCGAGGCGCGGCGTGAAGCACAGACCTCAGCCGAAGCACGGACGCGAGCCGATCCCGGTTCCGGCCGGCCAGGTCATCTATGACTCGCTCAAGACATCGTTCGTCGACTTCCCGCGCCTGATCACGACGCTCGAGAAAGAGGGCTACACCGGTTACGTCCGGCTCCTGACCGACGACGCATCCGGTTTGATCCTCTTCCGCGAGGGCTCGGCGCTCGAGTGCATGTACGACGGGGCGGGCGACGCCTCGGGCCTCGTGCTCGGCAAGCAGGCGCTCCACAACTTCAACGAAGACGTCACCAGCGGCCATGGCGTGCTCGACGTCGTCGGCCTCTCGCCGGAGCTCATCGACGGCCTCTACGAGCTGACCGTGTCCAAGCCCATGTACACAGAGCTGTACGCCGGCTGGGTGGACATGAAGGCCCTGCTCAAGTTCTTGAGCGACCGCAAGCTGAGCGGGAGCGTGATGATCCGCGCCGCCGCAGGCACGGGCGTGATCATCCTCTTCGAGGGCGAGCTCGCCGGCGCGTACACGAGCGAATCGCGCGACATCTCCGACAAGCCCGACCGCGCCCTCGCGCTGTGTGACGACCCCGCCGCGATGATCGAGGTCAAGTCGGCCGACGCCGTGAAGCACCCTCCGCTCGACGTGGACGAGGTGGTGGCCGGACAGCGATCTTCGCGGAACTCGCCTCCAGCACAGGCGGCGGCGCCTCTGCCCGCTCCGCCCGCGGCGCCCCCTCCTCCCGCGCCCTCCACAAGCTCATCCGCACAACAGCCGCCGACCCAGCAGTTCCCGACGATTGCCACGCCACCTGCCATGCAGACCGCGGCACCTCCGATCCCGGCACCCACCGCCTCCTACCCGACGTATCCGACGCCCCCTCAGGCTCAGTTTGCCCCTGCGGTAGCCGCGGGCAGCCCGCAGCTCGACTGGGGATCGATCGTCGCCGAGCTGCAGGCCATGGCCGAGGACCAGCTCGGGAACCGAGCCCGCAAGGTCAAGGACATTCTCGGCGCGGCGGATCCCTCTCTGTCAGGCATCGAGGCGGCCATCGACCAGGTGCCGAGCATCTCGCTGCTCTTCGTCGACTCGTCACGGCTCGAACAGCTGGCTCAAGAGATGAGGGCTCGGCTCAAGTCGCACCTCTAGGCCGGCCGGTTCAACCGTCCCCAGAAGCCCGGTAGTCTGACCAGGATGAAGGCGGCGGCGGTAGCGGCTGCGTTCGTCTTGCTGGGCACGCTGGCGGCGTGCGGCGGCAGCCCGCCGCAGATCACCAGCTACTCGCCGGAGCGGGCCGCGACCGATGTCTCGACCGCGGCGCCGATCCAGATCACGTTCGACCACAACGTCGACAAGCAATCCGTGGAGAGCCGCCTCGCCCTGGTGCCGGCGACGCCGGGCAGCGTTGTATGGCTCGGTCCCCGACAGCTCCAGTTCAACCACACGACACTCCAGGCGAGCACGACCTACGAGGTGGTGCTTCAGGCGGGGTATGAGGATCTCGCCGGCAAC
Organism: Candidatus Dormiibacterota bacterium; assembly: GCA_035473835.1. Taxonomy (GTDB): domain Bacteria; phylum Chloroflexota; class Dormibacteria; order Dormibacterales; family Dormibacteraceae; genus UBA10449. The sequence continues at coordinate 1,875 of DATINX010000169.1, forward strand.
TCGTATGCCCTGCGCCACCACTGGACTTTCACCACCGAGGTTCCTCCCAGTGTCGCGGGATCGACGCCTTCCAACAGCCAGACCGATGTCGATCCCTCGTCGTACCTGTCGATCGACTTCACGCGCGAGATGGACGCTTCGTCGCTGGCCGGCGCGATCACGATGGTGCCCTCGCTGCCCTTCTCTGTGAGGCTCGATCCAGGCGACGCCAAGCGCGCGGTCATCTCGCCCGAATCGCTGCTCGCGCCCTCGACGACCTACACCGTCGACATCTCCACCGGCGCGCTCGATGCGCACGGCAACCAGCTCGACCGGAACCAGACCTTCGTGTTCCACACCGGCGCCGCGCGACCGCTGCGCCACTGGGTCGCTTTCACGGCCGCCCTCGCCGACGGATCCTCAGGCGGGGTCTGGATCGTGAACGAGACCGGTTTTCCGCGCCAGCTGTTCGAGGTGCAGTCGGTGCAGTCCTTCAGCTGGTCACCTGATGGCACAACGATGCTGATTCAGACGGGTGATGGATTGAGCTGGTCCGCGTTCACGCCGGGAGCCTCAGCCAGGCCGCTGCCGTTCAAGGGCAGCTGGGCGGCGGCGCTCGGCGCGGGCCTCGGCTACGTCTATCTCGACGCCGGCGGCACGCTGCACAGATGGTCGGCGGACGGTGCTGACGAGGTGATCGCAACCAACGTCTCGCAGGCGGCGACCGCGCCCGGCGGGCAGCGCGTGGCGTTCGTTCGCTTCGACGGGAAGACTTCGACGCTGTGGGGCTATGACGTGGGCTTGCGCTCGCGGTACGAGCTCACCTCCGAGCCCGCCGCCATCAGCGACCTGAGCTGGTCACCGGCCGGAAACCGCATCGCCTATCTGCGGGACGACGTCAAGGCCGTCACCCTGCGCGTGCGAAGCCTGGTCGGCCAGGCCGCGACCACCACTGTCGCGAGCGGGGACATCGGCCATCCGACCTGGCTGCCTGACTCGACCGACCTGGTTTTCGCGGCGGGCATCACCACCGCGGGCGGCACGGTCCAGAAGGCTTTCCTGGTCAGCGTCATCGCGCCACCGGCGGCTCTGACCCAAGCGCTGGCGATCCCATCGGGCACATTCAACGTGGCTGGTCCAGTGCCGTCACCGGACGGCCACCAGATCGCGTTCGTCAGCCAGGACCAGGTCTGGATCATGAACGCGGACGGCACGCGCCCGACGCCCCTCACCAAGTTCGACCCGGCCTCGTTCCCCTATCTATGCCGGACGCCGGCATGGACCAGGGCTTGACGACCCTCGGTCAGTCGCCCCTCGCGTTCATCTCGCGGCGGGTCTGGTTGCTGTCGATGACACGGTCGAACAACGTCTCGAGCCGGTCCGCGGTGCGGGTCCACGAGAACCTCTGCGCGAGCAGGCTCCCGTGGAGCCCCATCTGCCGCGCAAGCTCAGGATCGGACAGCAGATGTCCGATGCGATCGGCGTAGGCGACGGGGTCGTCACCCTCGATGAGAAAGCCGCTGACCCCGTCACGCACGACAGAGCGCAGGCCGGGCACGTCCGAGGCGACTACGGGGCATCCGCATGCCTGCGCCTCCAGGCCGACGAGCCCAAACGATTCGCTGTAGGACGGCATCACGCAAACATCGGCCGCCGAGTAGAAATAAGGCAGCTCATGGTGCGCGACCGATCCGACGAAATCGACTTGATCGCGCACTCCGAGAGCCGAGGCGATCGCCTTCAGGCGCTCCTTCTCGCTCTCCTCGCCGTCCGGGACGCCACCCTGGCGGGCGTCCTCGCCCAGGACCAGCAACCGAAGGCCCGGGTGCGCTCGGCCTTTCAGCAGCGCCAGCGCCCGGATGGCGATCTCGACTCCCTTCAGCCTCTCGAGCCGTCCGACGAAAAGAATCAGCGGTCCACCCGTGTAGCCGATCTTCCGGCGCGCCTCCGTTCGATGAAGCGGCCGGAAGGTGGAGAGGTCGACCCCGGGCGGAACGACGAAAACGTGATCGGGGTCGGCTCCATATGAGTTGATGAGCTCGTCGCCCTCGTCTGCCGTCGAGGCGATGAGCAGGTCGGCCTGCTGCGCGATCTCACCTTCGATACCAATGCGCATCGCCGGCTCAGGGCTGGCGCCCGTGGCGAGATGGCGATTCTTGACCAGGCCCAGTGTGTGGGCGACGTGTGCCCAACCCGTGGCGAGCTGTGGCCTCAGGATGCAAGCCACCTCGCCCGACAGCCAGTAGTGCGAAAACAGAAGGTCGTAGGAAATCCCTTCGGCCGCGGCAAAGGCCCGCAGCCGGGCTGCGAACGCGGGGACCTCGTTGATGAGGGAGTACTTGTCGAGGCCGTTGCCCGCGGGCAGGTAGACCACCCTCGAAAGCGGAGCCAGCATTTCGATTGTGGGGTCGTCTCTTGACTGCATACCTGTGTAGACGTCGGTTGCGATGCCCCGGTCGCTGAACGCGCTGCAGACCTCGTGCACGTAGACGTTGAGGCCTCCGTTGGCGTTCTGGCCCAAGGACGCGGTGGGCGATGTGTGCATGGATATGACCGCGATCCGCCTGCGGGCGGCGCGGCCGGAGATCAATGTGCTCGGCTCAGCCACGATATGCCGATCTCGCGTCGAGCCAGCGCCTCGAGACGCAGCAAAACCCGGATCGAGAGACCGGCGAACAAGAGCTCATACGGCTTAAAAACCTACGCGCTTCCGGCCTATTCCGTAGCCTCCCCACGCCGTGAGGAGGGCGCCCGGCCCGACCCGGGCCCGGGCGGGAGGGGAGGATCACTGTCAGAGGTTATGATTTTTGGCGATGCGACTCGTGAAGGGCTTCAAGGTTTCCGCCCTGGTCGCGATCGCCGTCCCTGCGCTGCTGGTGCTGACGGCGATCACCACGCTGGCCGACGCCTCTCCCTCCGCCTCCCCGTCCTCCGCGCTGCCCGGCGACCCCACCCGCGGCGCCCAGCTTTACGGTCAGAACTGCGCGACCTGCCACGGCGTGAACCTGGAGGGAGGCATCGGGGCGGTGCTGAACCCGATCGACAAGCTGCCAGGGGTTGCCAACCCGCTCGATCCCAACTTCCTGATCGACATCATCACCAACGGGCGCCAGCCCCAGCCGGGCGACCCGAAGTCAATCCCAATGCCGGCCAAAGGCGGCAACGGCAACCTGACCAGCCAGGACGTCAAAGACCTGGCCTCCTACATCATCCAGCAGAATCAGCTCGGGGCCGGCAACGCCCCACTACCTCCCGGGGAGCTTGCGAAGCGAACCATCCTCTGGGTCTTCGTCGGCCTGGGCGCGATGGTCTTCGTCACGTTTCTTCTGGCTCAGTACAACATGCGGTGGATCGCGTACCGGGCGCGCATGCGACGCCGGTAGGCGCGCAGGCCCCCGACTCAAGTCTCCGCCCGGCACCAGCCCTCCTTCCCACGCCAAAGGGTGGATCGCCCAGGATCCTGATCCTCTTCAGCGACACCGGTGGCGGCCACCGCGCAGCGGCGCGCGCCCTGACCGACGCACTCAAGCAGCTCGATCCGACATGCGTCGTCACCGTCGCCGACCCGCTCATGTCGCAAGGGCCCACCGTGGTGCGCAGGCTCGCGTCTCTCTACTCGCCCATGATCCGGCGGTCGCGGGCTGCCTGGGGCGCCGTGTACCACTCGAGCAACACCAAGCCGACGTTCGCCGCCATCCGCGCTGTGTTCGGCCCCGGCGTGCGGAACGCGATCTGCGATCTTCTTCAGCGCCACGATCCCGACGTCGTGCTCTCTGTGCACCCGCTGCTCAACCAGGTCGCGCACCAGGCGATCGCCAAGAGCGGACGGGCGCGCGCGCTGATGACGGTTATCACCGACCTCGTCGACTTCCATCGCGGCTGGACTTTCAGCAAGGCCGACCTGGTCGTCGCGCCGACCGAGCTGGCCCGCAAGGTGGCGCTGCGCCGCCGCGTGCCGGCTGATCGCGTCAAGCTGCTCGGGCTCCCTGTCGACCTGCGCTTCCGGCCGCCGGCGCCGGGAGAGAAGCGGGCGCTGCGCCGCCGGTTCGGTCTCGACGAGACCCGGTTCACCGTCCTGGTCATGGGCGGCGCCGCGGGCGTGGGCAACCTTTTGAAACAGGTGCGGGCGCTGGCGTGGGAGCCTCACCAGTGGCAGGTAGTGGCTGTTTGCGGGCGGAACGAAAAGCTGCGCGCGCGGCTCGCGCGCGTCCGCTTCGCCACGCCGACGCTGGTCCTCGGCTTCGTCGATTACATGCCCGAGCTCATGCGAGCCAGCGATGTGGTGGTGACCAAAGCCGGGCCTGGCGCCATCGCGGAAGCCCTCGCCACCGGGGTCCCGGTCCTGGTCACCGGTTTCCTGCCGGGTCAGGAATCTCCGAACGTCGATTTCGTGGTCGAGGCCGGTTTCGGCGCGTTCACCCCCAAGGAGGAGGAGCTGGTCGACGAGGTGAGAGTGCTCGCCGAGGGCGGCCCCACATGGCAGGAGATGTCGCGCAAGGCGGCCGAGATGGCACACCCGTACGCATCGGCGGACATCGCCCGCGAGTGCTTGCTGCTCGCCTCGCGCTACAGGGCCTCGGCGCAAACCAGGCGGTAAGGGCACAGGCGGCAGCGCCGCCGCTCGGGCCGCGCTTCGAACCGCTCCGACCTCACACCTTCGGCGACCTCTGCGCCCTGCCGCGCCGCTTCGGCCAGGACCGCGGGCGTGTGATCGACCCGCACGGTCTCGCCCGCCGCGAGGTACACGATCTCGAGCTCGATGGGGTCGAGCTTCAACGCGGACTCGGCGCCCAGCGCGTACAGCGCCACCTGGAGATCCCGCCGGCCGCGGGCTAGCGGCCGCCCCGATTTGTAGTCGATGATTCGCCAGGTCCCGTCGGACCGATCGATGCGGTCGATGATCCCGTTGAGCTTCCATCCGTCGACCGCAACCGTGAAGGGCTGCTCCACGTACTCTGGCGCGAGCTCCAGGCCGCCCCGCTTTCGGTACGCCTCCAGCTGAGCCGTGCCGTTGCGCTCGAATGTTGCGGCGCGGCGTGGATCAGGGAATGGGATCTCGCTCCGCACCTGCCGGTGCAGCGCGCGCAGGATGGCCGCGCTCACCGCGGTCCCGGTCCGCCTGGCCTCCCCCGCACGGCGCAGCGTTTCGTGGAGGATCACACCCTGCACGGCCTCCGCCGTCTGCACGGCGGGCAGCCGCTGGATGTGGCGATACCAGAACTGCCGCGGGCAATCGCGGTAGGCCGCAATCGAGGAGTAAGAGAGCACAACCGGATCCGCGCGCTCGCGATTCGTGGAGGAGGAAGGGGTTGGAATGAGGGGGACACCCTCGATTTGCCGAAGCGCAACGTTGCGCGCGCCGGCGGCGCGCACCTCTTCCAGGAACCGCGAGTCTCGCCACCGCCGGCCACCCTCGTAATGCGAGGCGCGGGTCAGATAGAGGAATCGCTTCGCCCGGGTCATCGCCACGTACAGCAGGCGGCGTTCCTCGGCGATCACGTCCTCGCGCCCGCGCACGAGCGGTTCCAGGACCGCGGCGGGGAGCTCGAACCTTGGCGAGCGCCCCGACTGCGGCAGTCTGCCCTCGACGAGACCGGGTACGAAGACGGCCTCGAACTCGAGACCCTTCGACTGGTGAATCGTCATGACCTGGATGGCATCGACGAGGCCCTCCACCTCTGCCGGCCTCTCGTCCTCCTGCGAGAGGAACACGAGATCCAGGTGGCGCATGTAGGCCTCGAGCGAGCGGTCGGTCTCCGTTTCGCAAAAGTCCGCGATGAGCTCCGCGAACCGGCTCACGTTGGCCACCGAGCGCGCGCCCTCGCTCGCCTGGAGCTCTGACGAGAGCGCCTGGAGGTAACCCGTCTTCTCCATCAGCTCGAAGAACAGGTCGCGCACATCGAGCGCACCGGCCATCACGCCGAGCCGGCGCAGAAGAAGCGCGAATGACGATGTCGGAGCCCATTCCTCCAACGCCTCGAGCGCCGAGCGATCCTTGCGGTCGCGAAGCACGGCGAGCGCGCCGGCCGGTTCGAGCGCAAGGGGTGGTCGTGTCACGGCGCGGGCGAGCGCCACGACGTCATCCGGATTGCGCAGGATGCGCAGAAGGGCGATCACGTCCTTTATCTCCGGGCGGTCGTGGAAGCCGTGGCCGCCGATGAGCACGTGCGGCAGGCCGCGGCCGGCGAGCGCCGCGGCGATGGGCCGCGCGATGGCGTTGGTGCGGCATAACACCGCGATCGCGGCTGGACTCATCCCGGATCCGATGAGGCGCGCCGCGTGCGCCGCGATGGCGTCCGCCTCGATGACTCCATCCGGACACTCCCACAGCTCGACCTTTTCGCCGGATCGGGTCGAGCTCAGCTGCTTCGGCAGGCGGTCGGTGTTGTTGCCGATCACCGCGGACGCGGCCGCGACGATGCGCCGCGGGCTGCGGTGGTTGCGGCCGAGCGTCACCGTTTGCGTATCAGGGAAGGCGCGCACAAATCTCTCGAGGCTCGCGCGCGATGCGCCTCGGAACCGATAGATGCTCTGGTCGTCGTCGCCGACGACGAAGGGTTCACCCCCGCCGGCGACGAGCTCGACCAGGCGCTCCTGCGCGATGTTCAGGTCCTGGTATTCGTCGACGAGGACATGCGGGTATCGGGCGCGATAAGCCTCGCGCAGGGCGGGGCGCTGGTCGAGCATCCTCACCGTCA
>DATINX010000170.1:0-2673 GCA_035473835.1 Candidatus Dormiibacterota bacterium
ACCGGTCAGGGCAAGGAATACGTCGTCCAGGTCGGGCGTGTGAATGGCGACGTTGGTGACCTCGATGGACCGCCGGTCGAGCTCGTCCAGGACGTCGCGGAGGGACCGCGGGCTGCCATCGCTCGGCACCGTCAGCGTCAGTGCGTTCGAGTCGGCCTTCGCCTTGCCAAAGGCTTGTCCCGCCGCGTCCAGCGCGGCCGAGTCCTTGAATTCGAGGCTGATATGCCCGCCCGGCACCAGCCGCTTGAGCTCCGAGGACGTGCCCTGGGCGATGATCCTGCCCTGGTCCAGCACCGCGATGCGGTCCGCCAGCCGGTCCGCCTCTTCGAGGTACTGCGTGGTCAGGAAAATCGTCACCCCGTCGGAGACGAGATCTCGCACGACGTCCCACATGCCGCGGCGGCTGCGAGGGTCGAGCCCCGCGGTGGGCTCGTCGAGGAAGATGATGCGGGGCGAGCCGACGAGGGTCATGGCGAGGTCCAGCCGCCGGCGCATTCCGCCCGAGTACACCGCAGGAGTCTTTTTCGCGGCGTCGACGATGTCGAAACGCCGCACCAGCCGCTGCGTGCGCTGGCGCCCTTCATCGGGGCGCAGGTGATTGAGGTCCGCGATGAGCCTGAGGTTCTCCTCGCCGGTGAGAAACCCATCGACGGCTGAGAACTGTCCCGTGACCCCGATCAGCGACCGGATCTCCCTCGCGTCCTTGATGAGGTCGAGGCCTCCGATCTGCACGTCACCTGCGTCCGGGCGGATCAGGGTCGAGAGGATCTGCACGGTCGTGGTCTTGCCGCTGCCGTTGGGTCCGAGCAGCGCGAACACACTGCCCGCGGCCACCTCCAGGTCGATGCCGTCGAGGACCAGGTGGTCTCCGTAGGACTTGCGCAGTCCACGTGCGCGAATCGCAAGCGTGGTATCCATTTCAGTCTCCTTGTGCTCTGTCTCGCCAGGTCATGCCCGGCGGATCCTGATGTCGCCATAGCCCACCAGCGCGCGAACTTTCAGAAAGTCCGCCGGCTCGGAGGGATCGTCGACGCTGTCGAGCTCGTTACGGACACGGCCGTGGTCCGATCTCAGCTCGAGGAACGTCGCAGTGCCGTCGACGACGGCAACCTCGATATCGCCGTATGAGGTAGTGAGGTCCAGCTCACCGCGCACGGCATGAGCGACCTGGATCGCGCCGTAGGCGGTGCGAGCACTGATCGACTCGCTCGCCCTTTCCACGCGGATGTCGCCCGACGACGTCTTGAGGTTCGCCGGGGCGCTGGTTTCTCCCAGCCGCAGGTCGCCGGACGAAGAGCTGATCTCTGCAGATCCGGTCACCCGGCCGGCCGTGATGTTTCCGGCCGACGTTTGCAGCGTGAGAGCACCGGCATCCTCGACGTGCAGCGTCCCGTAGGACGTCTTGAGGAAGCAGTCGCCGAGTCGGCCCACGGCGTCGAAGTCCCCGTAGGACGAGTTGCCCCGAACGTGCGAACCGGTGGGAAGCTGAATCACCACTTCGATCCCCCCGGGCCGGATGAAACGGCCAAGGCCCCGAGGCCTGGGCGCCCGAACCTCAAGCCGGCCGCCGGCGAACTGGACGCGGGTCTGTTCGGCGGCTTCGATGTCAGCTCGTCTGCCTTCGCTCGCGGGACGTACGGCGACGATGGTCGTCTTCCTGTTGCCGGCGATGATGCGGGCGCCGCCGAACTCGAGGTCGATGTCGACCGAGATGGCCTCTGGGGTATCGAACGTGTCCGTTGGTGCCGTGGTCATCGGAACCAACCCTCCACGCGTGTGGCGCCCTTGCGGTCCGTGCGCGCGGACGGCGCCCTCCCCGGGTCGAGGGCGTTCGTCAACGTCCTGACCAGGAAGGCGTTGACCGAGAGTCCCTCCCGCTCTGCCGCGTCTTCGATCCGGGCCTTCAGGTGGTCGGGAGGCCGAAAGCTGATGCGCGACGTGGCGCTGTCGCCTGCGGGTTCAGTTGCGCGAGCGCCGGGCGTGTGCACGTCCGCGCCGGCCGGCTCGTCGGCGGCGTGGGCAGTAGAGACGACAAAAGCCAGCTCACGGCCTCGCAGCCGGAGCTCGACCGAGCCGGGGGCCAGGTCGCGGGTGATCTCCTGGGCGGCATCGGACAGGGCGTCCTGGAGGACGAGGCGCGCGACGGCGTCGAGAGGCCCGGTGAGCCTTTCCGCCATCTCCGCGCCTTCTTTCCCTGCTGCCGCAGCGGCGATGGCGAGCTGAGCCTGGAGTGCCTCGACGTAAGGGTTGAGTTCCATGGCTGCATCTTAGCGCCATTGATGACGCCATGTCAAGGCATATTGGCGCCATGTTGGCGTCACTAACGCCCCCCGGTCGGCTCGGTGTCAGCCAGCCATCTGTTCCTCGGAGCGCTGCGTCGACGAAGAAGGAGTGGCGCCAGAACGTGCTGTATGCACTGGAGCCACGGAGGTGGTCTGCTCGCGGCCGACGTGCTGGAACGCTATCGACGACTTCATTTCGCGAGAGCGTCGGAAAGCCGCTCGGCGATCGCAATCGTCGGGATGTGGGTGAACGCAGACGGCACGCTCGGCATGATCGACGCATCAATCACGTACAGGCCCTCAGTGCCGTGTACGCGGCCGGAGGCATCGACGACGGCACCGTCCGCAGCAGATGGGCCCATGGCGCACGTGCCGAAGACGTGAGGTAGCG
>DATINX010000171.1:0-11899 GCA_035473835.1 Candidatus Dormiibacterota bacterium
CTTTGGGCCGGATCGCGGAGCGGGTGGTGGCAATGGAGGGCAGCGCGGTGGTCAGGCCCACGATGCTCATGAGCCTGAGCTGCGACCACCGCCGAGTGGACGGTGCACGCGCAGCTGAGTTCGTGCAAACCCTGGTCGGCCTTATCGAGAAGCCGGCCTAAACGAAGCCTTGTCCCCGGCCGCCTCTCGATGAAGCGGTGACTCGTGCCGTTTCTTACGCCTACGTCGCTTGTTGAGAAGTCACTGGCCCCACCGCCGCGGCCGCTACGCGGCCGGCGCGACTCCCCGCGGTGCGGGGAGTTGAACTCTAAATTCACCTCCCCGCAGCGCGGGGAGGACGGCCGCGCTCGCGTAGCGAGCAAGGCCAGGTGGGGCGAACCACTTCTGGGGAAGGTTATTCACCTCCCCGCAGCGCGGGGAGGACGGCCGCGCTCGCGTAGCGAGCAAGGCCAGGTGGGGCGAATCACTTCTGGGGAAGGTTTCTTACACCTTGGCCAAGGGGTGCGGCAGCGTGGTGGTCCTGGCCCCCGTGACAGCCACTTTGAGGCCGAGCAGCCGATCGAAAGTCAGCTCGCCGGCCTGGGGCCCACCGTTAGTGGAGTCCTGATCAGCCCTGACGCCGAGGCGCGCGGGGCGATCGGCCGCAACTTGCTCGATCCGGCACATCGGGCAGCCTCTGCTCGAGCAGGTCGCCGGCAGGCAGGCGGCGCCGTGAGTGCCATCGCGGCGGCTGGGTGTAAAGCCGACTTGACAGGGAGCTACCTGACAAGCTAACTTTACACCTATGCGGAATCGGATTCGGGAGCTCAGGACCACGCGCCAGCTGTCGCAGGGCGACCTGGCCAAGGCGATGAGCGTCTCGAGGCAGACGGTCAACGCCATCGAGACCGAGCGCTACACGCCATCGCTGCCGCTGGCGCTGGCGCTGGCGAGGTACTTCGAGTTGCCCGTCGAGCAGATCTTCGATTCCGGCTCGAACAGTGATGGAGGTCAGGGATGAACAGGGTGTGGTCGTTTGTCAACGGTGCCGGCGGCGCCTTCGTGCTCGCGGTCGTGATCTTCGGCCTCGCCCTGATCGGCCACGTCCCGGTGCCGTTGGCTCTTGCCATGGCCGGGATCATGGTCGCGTACGGGGTGATCCTGCTCATCGGCCGACGGTGGGAGCCCATCGCCGTGCTCGGTGCGCCTGGGGCGGACGAGCGCGCGGCGCAGGTGCATACCCGCGCAGCGGCCGTCGCGGGCCAGGTGCTGGCGCTGGTCATCGTCGTCGGGTTCTTCTACGACATCGCCCGCGGCGCTGTCGACCATTCGATCTGGCCGCCTCTGGGCGGACTGTTCGGGGTGGCTTACCTGGCCGGGCTCGTGATCGCCATGAGGAGGGGATGAACATGGTTTCTCAAGTCGACTCGTCTGTTCGCCCGGCAGCGGGCCTCGCGTCTGGTCATGCTCGGCTGGATCGCGCGCCACTGGTCGTCGTTCACGATCTCGAGAAGTCGTACGGCTCGGTCCACGCCGTTCGAGGCGTCACCTTCGACGTGATGCGAGGCGAGGTTTTCGGATTGCTGGGGCCCAACGGGGCGGGCAAGACGAGCATTCTCGAGATGGTCGAAGGCATGCTGCCGATCGATGGCGGCACCGTGACCGTCGACGGCGTGGACGTCGCCCGGCACCCCGAGCGTGTCCGAGGCTCGATCGGCATCTCGCTGCAGAAGAGCGCGTTCTTCGAGCGCCTGACGCTCGCCGAGCTGCTGCGCCTTTTCGCGGACCTGTACGGGAGGCCGCAGAGGGTCGATCAGCTCCTGGCGCGCGTTGGCCTGCAGGAGCTACACCGGCGGCAGGTGAAGACGCTGTCGGGCGGTCAGCAGCAGCGGTTTGCCATCGCGGTGGCGTTGGTCAACGACCCGGCGCTCCTTTTTCTGGACGAGCCGACCACAGGCCTCGACCCGCAGGCCAGACGAAGCCTCTGGGACCTCATCGACCTCCTGCGCAATGAGGGGCGGTCCGTCGTGCTGACCACCCATTACATGGAGGAGGCGCAGCACCTGTGCGATCGGGTGGCGATCCTCGACTCGGGAAAGATCGTCGCGCTCGATGCTCCACTCACGCTGGTCGAGGAGCTCGTCAAGAGCGGCTTCCACAAAGACGTCGTCGTGTGGCCCGCGGACCTGGAGGACGTGTACCTGCACATCACCGGCAAGCAGTTGAGGGAGGCCTGAGATGGATACCCGGATCCGCGCATTCGTCTCGCTGACGATTTCCAACTTCAAGATGTACATACGCAATCCGATCGCGTCATCCTCACTCTTCCTGGCACTGCTCGTGCTGCTCGTCCTGTTCAAGCTTGTGTTTGCCGGTCCGGGGCCGCACACCGGTCTCGTCGTGGTCGACGAATCGAGCGGAACCGCTGCCCAGCTCATCGAGGACCTTCGGTCCGTCCCGACCTTCGATGTCACCCAGGCTTCGGCCGAGGCGGCGCGAACGCAGCTCACCCACGGCAAGGCCGATGCCGAGATCCTGATCCCATCGAACTTCGGCCGGAAGGATGCTGCCGGCAGGCCGGTCCCGGTGAGCCTGGTCGTCACCTACCGCGCCGGCACGGCGGGCGAGTCGAGCCTGCCGCTCATCAAGGCGACCGTCGGCGCCTATCTCGAAACCGTCCTCCAGGAGGTGCCAGCCATCTCCGTAGCCGCCGCTCCTCTGCACAGCCGTTCCGCCGGAGCGATCGACTTTCTCCTGCCAGGCATCGTCGCCTTCAACATCATCGGCAGCGGGCTGATGCTCGCGGCCGGCACGTTCGCCAACTACAAGTCGACCGGTGTGCTCCGCCGGCTCAAGGCCACCGGGATCAGTCCTTCGATCTTCGTCCTCTCCCATGCCACGTCCTCATTTGTGCTCGGCCTGGTCCAGACCGCGGCGATCCTCGTCGCCGCAAACATTCTCTTCAGCGTCCACCTCGACCTGGTGGCTCTCTTCTTCCTCGTGGTGGTCGCGTTTCTCGTCTTTCTCGGCATGGGCCTTGCGATCAGCGGGTGGATCAAAGACCCGCAGCGCGCGACCGCGGTCGCCCAGAGCGTGGCCTTCCCGATGATCTTCATCGCGCTGCTTTCGTCTGCTTTGCCGCCAGGCATCTCGGCGATCACGAAGTTCCTGCCGGTCTCGTATGTCACGGATGGGATGCAGCAACTCGGCCAGGGCGGCGCGTTCGGCGCCATCGAGCTCGATGTGATCGCGCTGATCGCATGGGCCGCCGTCCTGCTCATCGCGGCTGGACGCGTGTTCCGTTGGGAGTGATTTACGGCGCGATCCTCAGGAGGTAAGCATCCTCGATGCGACCGCGAAGAGCCGTGGCCGAAAAGCGGCCCGCGCCCCAAGGTTCGCGGGAGGCCGATGTTGGATCATGTGTCTTATGCCGTCCACCAAGCGGGCATCGAGCAGCGTCGTTCGCACGCAACCACTGACGTCCAATCCACGAGACACCGATCTCCGGATTCTGGTGCCGATCGTGCGCGCTCAGGCGGCGGCGACGCTGATCGCCGTCGGCGACGCACTTGCAAAGCATCGGGACGCCGAAGGCAAGGTGCTCGGCCTGGTGGAGATTCGCGGTCAACCCGAACCGAACATGACCGGCCAGGTGGCGCACAGGCGGCGCGATCTGCTCAAGTGGATCGCCGATCAGGAGATCGCCAGGGGATCGTCTGGCCACCTCGGCATCCTGGTCCGCGTCGTCCACAACGTCGCCATGGGCATTCGCGAAGCCGTCTACGAAACCGGATCCAACATGGTCGTGATCGAATGGCCGGGCCCATCAAGTCCGCGGGCTGGAACGCTGGCTTCGATGCTCGACAACCTGAGCGCGTCTCCGCCGGCGGATCTGGTGCTCGTCAGGCCGGCGGGGCGAAGGCTGCCGATCGCCGGAGATGCCGTTCGAGTGGTGGTGCCGGTGCGTGGCGGCCTGAACGCTCGGCTTGCTCTCAAGGTGGCCTCCTCCCTGACCGACGCGTGGGGTGGAGAGATGTCGCTGCTCCACCTGATCAATTCCGACGACCATCCGGATCGTCAGTCTCGCGACCTCGAGCGGGCTCGCTCGACCGCCTCGACCCTACCCTTGGCGTCGCTGATCGAGCAGCGCACGGCCGATGTCGGCAGCGCGATCGTCTCCGCCGCCGCGCACGCGGATGTGGTCGTCCTTGGCGCGTACTCGGAAAAGGGACGCCATCCGGCGACGGTGAGGCCCGAGCTCGCGGACGCGCTGTCATCCGTCGAGGGGCTGCTCATCGTGGTCCGCGGCGCCCGGCTGGAGGTGGACAGCGCCGGCGACGCGATTCGGGCTTGATGGGCGCTCGCCTGGCGAGCGTCTTCTCTATATGTGCAAGGTGGGTGCTACGGGTTTGGGTCGGCGTCGACCAGGAGCAGCGCCAGGCGCGGGCATGTCGCGACCGCGCGACGTGCTAGCTGCACCATTCGTTCATGTTCGATCGGACGCGAGTTCACGATAGGAAAGCCCCAGTCATCCAGGGTGATCAGCTCGGGCACGATCTCGGCGCAGTATCCGTACCCCGTGCAAAGGATCGGATTGACGACCACACGGCGACTTGGGTTCTCACTCACCGCCATCGCTTACCGGGAACCGGCGGCGCCGGCAGGCCGATCACGTTCCGCCCCTCGCAGCGCTGCCCGGCCAGGTGCACATCGAGGTGGTCGCTGAAGGTGGCCAGGGCGCTGGACAGCTGGCCCACCGCGCCATCCGGGTGATGGCAGGCTCCGCGCCCGCGAACCATCTCCATCCAGCGCCGGACCCGATCGACGTCAGCGGGCTCCGCTTCGGAATCGACCACGCGCGCCATCGCCCCAGAGAGGGCCGCCAGCCCGTACACGCAGGGCCCGCACTGGCCGGCCGACTCCGCAGCGAGGTATTGAAGGATCCGGGTGGCCTCCGCGATACCGCAGGCACCTTGCGGAAGCACCGCCACCACCCCGCAGCCAAGCGAAGCGCTGTGGGCGGAGCGCAAGCGCTCCGCATCAAGTGGGAGGTCGTCGAGCGCTACGGCAGCCAGCCACGTGCCGAAATAACCACCAAGGAGCGCACCGCCCGATGGGGAGTGCATCCCGCCCGCGGCCGCGAGGACACTGCCTAGTCGCGCGGCCAGGTCCACCTCATACACGCCGGGACGCCTGACGTCCCCACACAGGGTCAACAGCGTGCTTCCAGGTGAGAAATCGGTGCCGAGCTGCCGGAACCAATCGCTTCCGTACCGCGCGATCATCGCAACGTGGGCGAAGGTTTCAGCGTTCTGGACCAGCGTCGGACGATTGCCGACGCCCCTGGCTGCGGAGCGGTGGAGGCTGAACGTCGGCCTGGCGCTGCCGCCCGCGACCCGGCTCACAACCGCCGAAGATTCTCCCGCGATATAGCGGTGCGGCGTGCGCACGACCCGAATCCGGGATCCCGCCGGGCGGGCCAGGGCGCGCTCGCGGAGCGCCTCCTTGATCGTCCGTTCGGCAGTTAGCGGGCTGCGCGCCAGGTAGAGAACGATCTCGGTCGCGCCGACCGTCTCGGCGGCGAGAGCGGCACCGTCGAGGATGAGGTGTGGTCGAAAGGCGAGGAGGGTCCGGTCTTTCTGGCTGAGCGGCTCGCCTTCTGAGGCGTTGATCACGACCACCGCGTCGTGGTTCCCGCTCTGGGCGACCGCGGCCCACTTGCGCCAGGTCGGGAACCCCGCGCCGCCTCGCCCGCGCAGCCCGCTGCGCGCCAGCTCGTCCAGCAGCCACTCCCCGCCGGCGGGAAGGAATCCGAGCCGGGCCTGATGCTCGTCGAGAGGTTCGTAGCCGGCCATCGGGGGCGGCCCCGACAGCAATCGGGTCACGACCGCGGGCCTTGATGTGATCTGCAGCGCGCTGGCCAGTGTCAATTGAGCGGTCCCGAGGTCACCAGCAGCCCGGTGATCCGCCCGCCAGTTTCCGCGAGCGTGCTTTGGGCGTCGAGCGAGATCGTGAGCCGGGTCGTTCCGCACACGGCGTACAGAGTCGCGGTCACGGCCGCTGGGGTCGCGCACAGAGAGCGGCCGTCGCGCGAGACCGTGACCACCGGCAGCGTCTCGTTGCTGTTCGGCGAACGGATGGCGACCGTCAGCGCCGTGTCCACGGTGTCCCTCATCGAGATTTGCGTGTAGCCAGAGGCATCTCGTACGAGCAGACCCACGAGCGGATCGCTGAAACCCTCCGGGCCGGCATGAACCGAGCCGTGCTTGGCGGCGGCGGCGATCGTGGGCGTGCCTGCCCGGGCCGCCCACCCAGGGGCCAGAGGACCGGTGAATGCCCAGCTCGAGCCTGCAGCGACGAACAATGCGATCCCCGCTACCGCGGCCGCGCGAACAGGAAGCGTTGCGAGCGGACCGCGCCGGAGGCGGTAAGCAAGCGCGATCAGCACCGCGGCCAAGCACCAACCGATCGCCGCGATCATCCACGAGGCCCGCGCGTCGCTGCCAGTGCCCAATCCGTGCACTAGAGCCAGCGGCCAGGCCGCGTATGCGGCCCAGTGGATCAGGCGCCACGCGCGGCGGCCGATGCGACCGCGCAGGAGGCTGCTTGCGGCTACGGCCACCAACACCTCGGCGGCCGCCACACCGAGGCCCAGCCAGACCGGCCGGTACGCGGCCCCCACCGGGACCAGCACGTCGCGTACGCCGATGTGGGCGAAGGGATCGAGCACCGTGGTCGCGGCGTGGGCGAGCAGGAGCACGATCGCAAGCAGGCTGAAATTGCGGTGCACTTCCGCGGCCACAAAGCCAGGCGTGGCCTGGCCGCTCCACCGCGCCGAGGTGATGATCCCGAGGACGACGGTGACCGTCAACACGATGAGGGTGCTCACTCCAAGCCCGCGGGTGGCGTACCAGTACCAGCTCGGACCCGTGGTCGCGCCTGCAGCTGCGGCGATGTACACCTTCAGCTGCTCCACCTGCCGGCGAAGCTGACCCTGCCACCCGCATCGACGAGGCGGGCGGGAAGCCGAAGGTCGTCGAGCCAAGCTTGTGCGCGCTCGCCCATGATCAGCGCGGCGGTGGCGGCGGCGTTCGCCTCGACGCAACTTGCCGCGGCGACCGTGACCATCGCCCACGGCGTGCTCGCGGGCAGGCCGGTGGCCGGGTCGATGATGTGGTGCAGCTCGATCCCTCCTCGGCGCCAGCGCCGCGCGGTGGTCCCCGAGGTCGCCAGCCCGCCGTCGAAGATGGCGACATCCTGGAATTCGCCGCCGCCCACGTCCTCCGCCACCCGAACCGGCCACCCACCCTGTGGGTGCGCGCCGCCGACCGCGACATCTCCGCCACACTCGACCGCGACGGGCACGCCGAGCATCTCGACCACGGCGGCCGCGGCCCGATCGGCGGCCCACGCCTTGCCGCTTGCGCCGAGGTCGAGGCGGACGCCTTCGGGCAATCGCAGCGTGTGGGCCTCGGGGTCATGGACGAGTGCGCGCCAACCGAGCACCCGCTGTACGCAGAGTTGCAGTGGAGGACCGTCCAGCGGCAGGTCGCGGAACGTGACCGTGTAGCCGGCCTCCTCGACAAACCTGCCCACGGTGAGATCGACCAGCCCATCGGTCATCTCAGCCGAGTGCAGAGCTGCGACGATCGCCTCCTCGAGCAGTGGGGAGAGCCTCACCTCACAGCCGCCGCCAATCTGGTTGAGGCGGGATAGCTCGGAGTCCTCCCTGAAACGGCTGCAGATCAGATCGATCTCGCGGATTTGCGCTTCGACGACAGCCATCGCAGCGGCGAGGTCGCCGGCCTTCTCGACCACGACGGTATTGAGCGTGCCCATGGCACGGAAGCTGCCGGCGCTCAGCACGGCTTGCTGGGCGTCGAGTGGCAGGCCGGCGGGGGCGGCGCCGGTGGGGCTCCTGGAGCGGGGGCAGCGACGGGCCCCTGCGCAGGTGGCCGAGGCGCCGAACCACCGGCGGACCTCGAGGAAGTCGGGTGGTGGATCACCTTCGTGATCACGGTGGGCGGAGACTGGACCGGCTCCTTCAATGCCGGCACCTGAGGCGGTGGTGGCACGTGCGCCGCGGCCGGCTGCCCGGAAAAGTACTGAACCGCAAGGTTCGAGAAGAGCCACGTCAGCCCGATCGCGCTTACCGATCCGCCGAAAGTTGCCAGGCGAACCACAGTGATGGCCCGGTCACGGCTGATCTGCTCAGGCCGCCTCACCATCAGTCGTCCCCCTTCTTGCCTCCTGAGCCATCTCCTGGTTCCGGGCTTGCCGATGGGGTGGAGTGGAGGGTTGAAGTCGGGCCCTCGCTTTCGTGCGCGGGTTTCGGCGACTCTTCAGGTGGGCGCGGGACGCGCGGTGGGTCGTTGACGTTCACAACCTTGGTCACGGGCGGCACCGAGGGAAACAAGGTCCTCGCCTCGATCTGGGCGGCAGGAGTGACGGCCGGCTGCTTGCCGCCGGCATAGTTCGCCGATGCGTGGAGGGCGCTGAAGGGCCCGATGCCCAGCACTGCGGCCAGGCCGCATACGAAGCCGGCGGCGACAGTCAGGGCGGCAAACAGCCCGGTGCGATTCCTTTGCGGTTTCCGCCGGTCTTCCATCGACACCAGCCGGAGATTCACGGGCTTTCGGACATCCATTCGAACCACCTCAAACGTGTGATGACGCTCCGTCCGAGGACGGTTAGAAGAAAGACGCCCGAGGCGGCCAAAGTCGGAACCCCTATGCGCTTACAGGATCCCGCGCGAGGCGCCGCTTCCGATTAGGCGAGGTTCGCGCGTCTTTATCTACGATGCACGCCGTGGGGCGGTTCGAGGAGCACCTCAGCCACAGGCTGGGTTATGAGCTCGACGCGATGGTCATCAGGGTTCCGCCGATCCGACCTGATCGCCAGCGTCACCGTTCGCTGTTCGTCTACGGAGTGCTGTCTCCGCTGGCGATCACCGTGGCGGCAACCGCCGCGGTCATGGTTCTGGCCAGCGCGTTTACCGGCAGCACGAACCCGGTCGTCTGGACCGATCCAGGCGCGTGGTCGAGGAACACCGGGATCGCACCCTCGCCGAGTCCCACTCCGAGCTCGCCGAACGCGAAGCCGCCGCCGACTCCTGCTTCGCACCCGGCTGCCCAACAGCGCGTGCCGCTGGGCATCCGGCCGTCAGGCGGGGGCGAACGCGAATCGCCGGAGCCTGGCGATGGCGGCTATCGATCGCCCACGCCGAGTCCATTGACGTCGCCCAGCCCTCCGCCGTCGCCCAGCCCATCGCCACCACCGCCATCGAGCGGCGCATCGCCGTCACCGGGGCGCGACCACTGACTTGAAATTTGGGGGGATGGGAGGGGTAGGGGCGCTCGCCACCATCAGCATCCAGGAGCCCGAGCACGCAGGGCTCAATAGCTACACGCCCGGTTCGCTGGCCGATTTCGACCGGCTGTACCGCGTGAGCTTTCCGCGAGTGGTCCGCACGCTCAGCAGCATCGTCGGCTCGCAGGCGGCGGCGGAAGACTGCGCACAGGAAGCATTCACTCGCGCGCTGCGATCGTGGACGCGATGGCACGGCGAGGTGCCGGTCGAGGCCTGGCTGCATCGCATCGCCGTCAACACCGCGATCTCCTATCGCCGGCGCGAGAAGATCCGCGCGCTGCCCTCACTCCTGTTCAGGCTTGGTGCACCGCGAACAGATCTGGACCCTGCCGATTGGGCGGATTCGCGCAGCTTGGTGGCGGAGCTGCGACGCCTTCCGCCCAAGCAGAGCGCGGCGATCGTGCTGCGCTACTACCACGGATATACGAACCGTGAGATCGCCGCGGCGGTGGGCGTTTCCGAGCGCACAGTCGGCCAGCGCATCGCCGACGCTCTCGCCATCCTCCGCAAGCGAATCGAGCTGGGCGAGCCCTAGGGCCCTTCGACCCGGCCCGCGGTGCTTATCCTCTCAATTGAGTTGGGGGAGCGTGTCGGCGAGGCTTTCGAGCTGGGCGAGAAGCTGACCGTGGTTGGAGCTCGCCTGGAGCCCGGGGCGATCGCGCCTGATTTTGCGCTCGACCACCTGGTCCTCGAAACCGGCGCGCTGGAAACCGTCCGGCTGTCCGATTCGCAGGGCAGGGTTCGCCTCCTCAACATCGTCAACTCGCTGGATACGCCCGTGTGCCAGGTGGAGACACGCCGCTGGGATATGGCCGCTCGCAGCTTGGGCGGCGTCGTCGTCCTCTTCACGATCAGCATGGATCTGCCCTTCGCGCAGGCGCGATGGTGCGGAGCAGAGCGAACGAGCCACATGGCTCTGTCAGCGCATCGCGACGAGGCCTTTGGGCAAGGCTATGGCGTCCTCATCAAGGAATGGCGCCTCCTGCAAAGGGCCGTGATCGTCGTCGGACCGGATGACAGAGTGGTACACGCCGAGTACGTGGCGGACCAGATGGCCGAGCCTGATTACGATGCGGCCCTAGAGGCGGTTCGGCAGTCGCTGTCCCGCTAGCTGATCACACATTGATGGTGCTGACTGCAGGCGTCTGACTCGAAGCGCTGGGCCTGGCCGAGTCCCTGTAGGCGCCGGGCGTGCAGCCGAGGCATCGTACAAAAGCCTTCGAGAAGCTGGACTCCGATCGGTAGCCGACACGATGCATCGCTTCCGCTACCGACAGTCTGTCTGTTCCCAGCATGTGCGCGGCACGAAGAATCCGGCACCGAGCGAGATAGCTCATCGGCCCCTCGCCGACACACTCCGCGAATCGAGCCGCGAAGCTCGACCGCGACATCGCCACACGCGACGCCAGGCTTGCCACCGTCCAGGAAGCGCCCGGTCGTTCGTGGATGAGGTCGAGGGCGGTCGCTACCCGCCGGTCCTTCAGGCCAAGGATCCACGGCGCCGCGGCGTCGGGGTCGACCGAGAGCTGGGCGCGGAGCATCTGAACCAGCAGCAAGCCGCACATCAGGTCAACAAGCGCCCCTGACCCGGGCCGAGGCGCGGCCGACTCTTTGTCCGCTAGGGCGAGTAAACCCTCCAGGAGGGGCGCGTCCCCGCCAGCGTTTACGTGTACGACGTCCGGGAGCATGCGCAGCAGCGGGTGAGCGCTTTGCCGATCGAACTTGAAGAAGCCGCAGAGCATGGTGGCGCTTCGGCCTCCACCATCCAGGTGAATGGTCGGAAAGCGATCTGGCGCGCAGTGCGCCAACAGGTCCGCAAAGTCCGTGGCCGGGGCATCAGGGTCGCTCCGCAACGTGTGAGGCTGCCCATGCATGAGGACGCCGATGTCCCCTGAGGTCAGGTGGACCCGGGAACCGCCGGCCGGGTCCAACCAGCATGAGCCCGAGATCATCACGTGGAACACAGCCGCGTCGAAGCCGCTGAGCGAAATTCCCCAAGGTTCATTGAGCTCGGCGCGGGCGATGAGACAGCCTGAAAGTGGAAGGCTGCGCAGCGCCTCGCTCAGCGGGTCCACGCCTGAGTTGTACTCCTAAAGTGTCCAAACGTCCAACCAGAACCTCCCCGGTTCGGGTGTGGATGCGGATGGAATTGCTGGACGCGGCGACAACTGTTTCGTCGTCTGGGGTATGGCGCGGCTGGCATTGCGCGCGTAATTTCTTGGCCAAGGGACTCGAATGGCCGCGTTGTCGGCACTGATCAATCGGGAGGAACCATCCATGTCCGGGACCACGTCATCCGCACAAGCTCGCCAGCTGGTCGATGATTTCGGCGCTGCCTTCGCCAAGAAGGACTTCGCAAAAGCACGACGCTTGCTGCACGACGACATGTCCTTTCACGGACCGATCGACACCTTCAGCCGCGCCGACGACTATGTGGCCTCGATCACCCGCCTGGGCACCATGATGAAGGGGCTCCGTCACGAGAAGACGATCGTGGAAGGTGACGAAGTCGCGGTTTTCTACGTTCTCGATACAGCCCTCGGCTCCGCGC
>DATINX010000172.1:0-16073 GCA_035473835.1 Candidatus Dormiibacterota bacterium
AAGCCATGAACAACCAGCAAGGCGTCCTCCCCAACGCGTTGCGCATTCTTGATCGCTCCGACCAATTGCTCGAGTGCCTCGGGAACCGTTTGGCCGGAGTGAGCGATGTCTACTCTTCGCATGACCTACGACTAACTCAAAAGCGGTTTCGACCGCTCCTCCAGCCAAGCAGCGATCGAATCGACGCTGGCGCTCCGCGCGGCAATAGCGAGTGCCAGACCGCGCAGCTCCCCGCGTTCCGCTTCGACCGTGTAACCCTCCCGCTCGAGCCAAGCGCCCATCCCGTACATTGCGGTTCGTTTGTTCCCGTCAATAAATCCGTGGTTTAGAACGAGACTCTCCGCAAGAGCTGCCGCTCGCTTGAATGGAGTCACGTACAGATTCTTGGCGCCGAAGGTGGCGAGAGGACGCCCGATCGCGGACTCCAGGATCCCACGGTCTCGAATGCCGCTCGAGCCACCGAACTCCTCGATGGCTACCGCGTGCAGCCACACCAACTCCTCCAGCGTGAGGATTGGTTCCGCCGACCCCTTCTCAGAGGTCGGCAAGCTCGGCCAGATCTTCCCTGTAGCGCTGAGTAAATCGGGCCGCGAACTCAACGAGCCGCTTGTCCGGAACGCCAGCGGGATCGAGGTCAACATGCCCGGGCCGCGATCCTATCGCCACTTCCATCCCCTCCTCAAAACCTGACTCGGAGATGGTCTCGGGAGGCAACGGAATCATCAGCGAGTTGCCTACCTTTCGGATCTTCCTGGTGATGATCACGATGGAATTATACAACGTAATTTGGAGAGAACCGGGTGAGGGCACCTCCGCCAGAGGGTGTGATGCGCAGAAAGTCCTCGCCCAGGTTCCACGCGCGCGCGTCCTTAGATATGGCCTTCGAGGCTCCAGGGAGAGCCGAATGGCTTCATTTGCTTTCCGTATGCATTAAGCCCGGCGTTACCATTCAACCTCCGGGCCGTATTAGAGGAATAGATGGCAGCTACCCGCCGGCGCTTTTCAGTCTGCGCGGCCCAGGCCCTGGTGGTGGCGGCCCTGGTCCTGCTTGCCGCTTCCACCACCGTCCAGGCTGCGACCAACCCTCTATCGATCGCCGTGAAAGTTGGTTACTCAGGGTTACTCAAAGCCCAACAGTGGATGCCGGTGACTATCGATGTCACCAACAAGGGCCAGGATGTCGAAGGCACCCTCGAGGTCAGTGCGAGCTCTTCACAGAACGGGCCTCCGATCGGGTCGGCGATCTATCAGACCCGCGTCAGCCTGCCGTCTGGAGCGACCAAACATCTGCGCACCTATGTGGTCGAGGACCAGGCGCCTTCGTCCGTATCAGTCCGCATCGTCCAGAACGGGCAGGTCTTGGCGTCGGCCAGCTCGACGACTGGTTCATCGACAACCGTCCTCATCGGTGTGCTATCCGACCAATCGACCGCGCTGGACAACTTTGCCGCCGTGCATCCGGGAGGTGTGTCGGCGAATATTGCGCACCTCTCGCTCGATGACGTAGGAGATTCGGCGATTCTCCTGCGCGCATTCGACCTGCTCGCGATCGACGACTTCGCCACCGACCAGCTGACCGCCGCCCAACGTGGCGCCATCGCGGACTATGTGCAGAACGGCGGCACCCTGCTGCTTGGGACAGGCGGTTCGTGGCACAAGACGCTCGCGGGTGTGTCGCCGGCGATCTTGCCGATGCAAATCAACGGCACGACCATCCTGGGCTCGACGACTGCACTAGGCGATCTGTCGGGCGTGGAAGTTGCGACAGGCGCGCTCAGCGGTGGCGCGAGTCCATGGCTGTCCGATGGCGCGCGGCCACTGCTGGTGGAGAGGTTCGTGGGCAGCGGGTTGGTGACCCTGGCGACGTTCGACTGGAACCAGGATCCGATCGCCGGCTGGTCCGGCGCCGATGTGCTGCGCCGCCAGATCCTGGTCCGCACCCTGTTCTCGACCGGATCGGCTCAAACCCTGGCGTCGGGGGGGTTCAACGGGACGTTCGGCGGGTCAGGCGGGTCGATCACCGAGCGAAGCAACTCACTGGCGCAGGCGTTGGGCAATCTACCTGCCCTCGATCTGCCGTCGCTGGTGGTGGTCGGCCTCCTCGTCCTGGCGTATGTACTGGTGGTCGGGCCGATCAACTATCTCGTCTTGCGCGCACTCCACCGCCGCGCGCTGGCCTGGGTCACAGTGCCGCTCATCGCGATCGTGGCGTCGGCTGGCGCGTTTGGTGCCGGCCTCTTTACAAAGGGCCGGTCCGTGCAGACCAACCAGATCTCCGTCATTCATCTGGAACCCGGCTGGGATCGCGCGTACCAGGAGTCCTATACGGGCATCCTCACCCCAACGCGGGGCGATTATCAGGTCGATGTGGCCGGCAACCGCCAGATGGTTGGACCCATCACCTCGTACAACGGCGGCTTTGTGAGCTCTAACACCGATGTGATTCGAGTCAACGTCGACAGCAACTCGATCACGCTTCCCAACATGACCGCTTTCGCACTTCGAGGCTTCGCCAGCGAAGGCGTGATGGATGCTCCGACGCTCGTCGGGAACGCGACGCTCGTCAACGGCAAGCTGACCGGCACCGTGAAAAACAACTCGACCATGCGTTTCACCGACCTGGTGGTTCTTGCCGGCGATGGCTACCAGCTGCTTCCGGCACTCGCGCCAGGTGCCACCGCGACGTTCGCCGTCACTCCCAAGGTTGCCAATCCGTTCGTAGGGCCGCCCGCGATCTCCACCATCTACACCAATTACTTCAACGGTCCGCCGATCAACCAACCGACCGACGCCGACCGTATAGCGATCGAGAAGGCATCCATCCTGTCGCTGATTGCCGGATCGGGCTACAAGGTCCTGAACCCGACCATCTCTCCGATGGTCGTCGCGTGGGCGCCCGTGCCCTACGAGCACATCACGGTGTTGGGAAACCAGCCCCGCACAATGGCGGAGACCGCTGTGATCCTTCCCCTGACCGTCGGCGCGATCGGAGCCGGTTCGCTGCCAACGGGTATGGTGGTGAGCCGCTTCACGGACATCGAGGGCACGACCCAATCGGGACCGCCGGGCGCGGTCCTGATGCAGAACGGCACGGCGACCTATGACTTCACGCCCAATCTCGCGCCGGGTACGCATTTGACGGGAGCCAGTCTCGACTCCACCAATCAAAGCCCGAAAGGGATAATGCCGGGGACCTCCCAAAGCGGCCCACAGGCGCAGGTCTGGAATTGGTCGCAATCGGCGTGGGTCTCTCTCGACTACAACCCCGTCGGCACCACCGCCCTACCCGCCGGCGCAGTCAGTCCGTCGTCGGGCGAGGTGCGGCTGCAGCTCAGCGCCAACGGTGGCGGAGTCTTGCTCGGAGCAATCTCATTGACAGGAACCGTGCGGTGATCAGCGCAGAGAACCTGACCAAGGTCTATGGCAAGAGGACCGCGCTCGACAACGTCTCATTCGAGGTTCCCAAGGGGGAGATCTTCGGGTTCGTCGGGCCAAACGGCGCCGGCAAGACGACCACTCTGCGGATACTGGCAGCTCTCCTGGAGCCGACCAGTGGCCGCGCCTCGATCGATGGCGCCGATGTGGCGAAAAATTCGGATCAGGTTCACAGCCGGATCGGGTACATGCCCGACTTCTTCGGCGTCTACGACCAGCTCACGGTGTCTGAATATCTCGACTTCTACGCTGCCTGCTACCGGCAACCCAAGCAGCGGCGCAAGAAGATCGTCGACGAGTTGCTCGAGCTCATCGGCCTTACCGAGAGGCGCGACCAACCTGTTGACACCCTTTCGCGCGGGCTGAAGCAGCGCCTGTGCCTCGCCCGGGCGCTGGTCCATGATCCGGTGGTGCTCCTCCTGGACGAGCCGGCATCGGGACTCGACCCGCGGGCGCGTGTGGAGATGCGCGAGATCCTCAAAGAGCTGCGGGGAATGGGCAAGACGATCATCATCTCGAGCCACATCCTGCCCGAGCTCACCGACCTGTGCACCATGATCGGGATCATCGACCACGGTCGCATGCGCGCCACCGGTTCGGTCCAAGAGGTCATCAAGCAGATGGCCAGCGGCCGCCGGGTGCGCATCGCCGTGGTCGGGGACAAGGAGCCTGCCGTGGCGATTCTCGAGCCGCTTGCAGCCGTTCGTCACGTGGACATCTCGAACGGGAACGTCGAAGCCACGTTCGAAGGCGACGACTCCACTGCGGCCGAGATTCTGCAAGCGCTGACTGCCGGCGGGATCAAGGTGTCGGCTTTCAGCGAGGCAGACGGCGGGTTGGAGGACGCTTTCATGCGCGCGACATCGGAGGGAGTGGGTTGAGCCGGCTCGCCGTCGCATTCTGGAATCCGATCGTGGCCAAGGAGTACCGCTCTCGGATGCGGACCTGGCGTTCACCGCTGGCGATGATGATCTACATCCTTCTCATCGGTGGCCTGGGCTTCGCGATCTTCTCCTCGATGGCCGGTGCGAACAACGGTCTGGGCGGCCAATCCGCCAACTACGGTCAGACCCTCTTCCTGTACCTGGTGGTGTTCCAGATGATCCTGCTGACGTTCATCACCCCCGGGCTGACCGCAGGAGCCATCAGCAGCGAACGCGAACGCCAGACGATCGACCTGCTTTTTGTCACCCGCATCCCGCCCTTCTCCATCATCTGGGGGAAGCTCCTGGCCTCGATGTCCTTCGTGGTCCTGCTGCTGGTGCTGTCGGTGCCCATCTTCAGCCTTGTCTTCATGTTCGGCGGCATCGAGCTCGACCAGGTCCTCTATGCGTTCCTGATCACCGTCGTGGCCGCCTTGACGCTGGGTCTCGTCGCCATCGCATTTTCGACCCTGCTGCGGCGCAGCCTGGCGGCAACTGTTGCCGCATACGTGGGCGCGTTCGTGCTGCTCTTTGGGACGTTCGGGTACGGCCTCATCTTTCCGACTGAGATCGATCCCAACGCGACAAAGGCCGCGACCGCGCCGGCGCTCACCTACCTCAGCCCGATCATTCCGCTGTTTCAGATCGCGGGCAGCGGGCTGTTCCAGGGCTATGGCGTGAGATACCCGAACAACGGTTACCTGCAGCAGGGCGGCACCGTTTGCCAGGGCACTCCCAACGGCGGCACGACCTGCTACTCGACGAGTGGCGGCCCGGGGGCACCGCCTGTCATCGGCAAATCCGGGTTTGGCCCAATCGCGCCTCCGCAGGCAAGTGGAAATACGATTCCAAGCGGCCTCTTCGAGGGCTGGCAGTACTGGCAGGCGACGGTCGTCATGCAGCTCGCGATCTGCCTTATCGCCCTGCTGGCCAGCGCTCTTTGGTTGCCGCCGGTGCGCCGTCTACCGTGGCGGAGGCGGCGCACGGGCGCGGCGACCGTCGATGAGTAGATGAGCTCGTTGGAGTCGGTAGTCGGCACACTCCGAAGGGCCGACGCGAGATCCTCGGCTGCTCCATACGTGCTGCATGCCGCGCTTGGCGCCACCATCTGGGTCGCTGCCGTGCTGCTTGTGGCCAGGGTCGTGCCCGTCGAGCAACGATTCCAGCTCGCGGTACTGGGCGTCCCCATCGTGCTTGCCATCGCCGCCATCGGGTGGGTCCTGACACGGCCTGCGCCCGCCATGCTGATGCAGGCAGCCGACCTCCGCCTCGGGTTGAAAGAGCGCCTTTCCACCGCGTGGGAGCGGCGAACCGCGAGCAGCGTGATGGACGAACTTCTTCGCCGCGACGCGCTCGAGCATGCCGAGCTGAATCGGCTCCGACGCGCGTTCCCCGTGCGGGTCAACCGCCGGGAAGCCGGGGCGATGGCGATCGTGGTTGCGGCTGCGCTGGCCTTGGCCGTCCTTCCGAATCCGATGGACCAGGTCCTGGCGCAGCGTCAGGCGGACCGCGCCAGCCAGGCCAAAGCCGCAAACGCCATCCGTGACGTACAGAAGAAGGTCGCGGCCAGCCCGAAGGCGGCTCCGGTGGATCCGAAGGTGCAACAGATCCTGAGCGATGCGCAAAGAAAGATCAGGGACGCCCAGGATCCGCGCCAGGCGTTGAAAGCCATCTCCCCGGCCGAGCAGCAGTTGCAGCAGCTGACCGATCCGCAGACCCCAGCCAGGAGCAGCACAGCGCAAAACCTCGCCGCCGCGCTGAGCTCGACGACGGCGGGCAAGGCCGCCGGTCAGGCACTGGGCTCCAGCCCCTCGAAGGGTGCCCAGGCGGTACGAGACCTTGCATCGCAGCTGCGAAGCCTCTCGCCGCAGGATCGTGCGCAGCTGGCGAAGGCCCTGGCCGATGCGGCGCAGCATGCGCAGGATCCCGCGATGGCAGCCGCGCTGAACCGCGCCTCGGCCGCGCTGTCGAGCGGAGATTTCGCCGGCGCTTCCGCGGCGCTGAATGACCTGGCCGGCCAGCTGGATTCGCTCCAGGATCAACAGAACAACAACCAGGAAGTCGCGTCAGCCATAAGCAGCCTGGAGGCGGCCAGGCAAGAGCTGGCGGCCCAGGCGAATCGGGACGCGGCATCGAGCTCGGGGAATGCAGGTGCAGGGGCTCTGCCCACCGCGACTGCCAACGCCGGCGCCGGCAATGGCAACGGCAACGGGAGCGGCAACGGCAATGGCAGTGGGAATGGCAACGGCAGCGGGTCGAGTGGCAATGGTTCCAACGGCAGTGGCTCCGGCAGCGGAAACGCCGCCAAGCCGAGCGAGAGCCTGTATGTGCCCGGCCAGCCTGTTCCGGGACAGCTCGAAAACGACCCCACCCCTCTCGGACCCGGGCAAAACGTTCCACTCACCCCATACACGCAGGTGCTCCAGGCCTATCAGCAGGCTGCACTCGACGCCACCAACCAGAGCCTCATCCCTGGGAGCGAGCGCGACCTGGTCCGCGAGTACTTCACAGCTTTGGGCGAGCCGCAGACCGGCCCGTGATCACTGATGAGCGCGTCGACCCGACTGAGGTCACAGAGCTTGCAAACAATCTCGAGACCGAGCTCGCGCGGCTGATCGTCGGCCAGAAGCAGCTGCTTCGCGATACGGTCATCGCCCTGATTGCAGGCGGCCACATCCTCCTGGAGGGCGTGCCAGGCCTGGGCAAGACGATGCTCGTCCGCTCACTTGGTCAAGTGCTCGACCTGAGCTTTGCGCGCATCCAGTTCACGCCTGACCTTATGCCCGCCGATATCGTCGGCACCAACATCATCAGAGAAGACTCCGGCCGGCGGGAGTTCGAGTACCAGCCGGGTCCCCTTTTTGCCAGCCTCGTCCTCGCCGACGAGGTGAACCGCGCGACACCGAAGACGCAAAGCGCTTTGCTTGAAGCCATGCAGGAACGCACGGTCACCGTCGGCAACCACACTCGAGCTCTGCCCGTCCCGTTCTTTGTGCTGGCCACACAGAACCCAATCGAGCTAGAAGGCACGTACCCGTTGCCAGAAGCTCAACTCGATCGCTTCTTCTTCAAGGCCGTGGTGCCTTTTCCCACCGAAAGCGAGCTGCTGGAGATCGCGCGGCGCACGACCGGCGACACGATGCCAGAGCTTCATGCCGTCGGCGACGCCGCTGCGATCGTCGCCGCCCAGCGCGTCGCTCGTGAGGTCCCCATCGCCGAGCATGTCCTGCGTTACGGAGGACGGCTCATCATCTCCACGCACCCAACCCGAACCGAGCTCGACTCGGTTCGCCGCTATGTCCGGTACGGCGCGAGCCCACGGGGCCTGCAGACGCTGGTCCTCGCAGGCAAAGTTCGCGCTTTGCTCGAGGGACGCTTCAACGTGGCCTTTGAAGACATCGCCGCTGTGGCGCACGCGGCGCTTCGCCACCGAGTCTTCCTGCAGTTCGAGGCGGAGGCCGACGCGGTGACCACCGACCAGATCATCGACCAGATCCTCGAGCACACCAACAAAGAATCGCCCGGCTCTTAGCCGTGACGCCTTTACTGGAGCCGCCGCTCCTGCGCCGCCTGGAAGCGCTGGCGCTACAGGTTCGAAGAGAGGTCAGTGGCCAGATGGGCGGCGAGCGGCGATCGGTGGCTCGGGGGCGCTCGGTGGAGTTCGCCGACTTCCGTAACTACACACCAGGCGACGACTACCGCTTGATCGACTGGAACGCGTATGCGCGGCTCGACCGCTTCATGCTGCGTCTCTTCGTCGCGGAGCAGGAGCTGCCCCTGAGCATCTTCGTGGACCTGAGTGGATCGATGGATTGGGGCCGGCCGGGCAAGGCTCTGGCCGCAAAGCGATTGGCGGGGGCCATCGCGTATGTGGCGCTCGCCGCGCTGGACCGCGTGCGCCTGACCGTCTTTGCCGCGAGCCCCACGTCTGCCGCTGCTCCGTATCGCGGCCGTCGCGCGGTGGCTGATCTCTTCGCGCGGCTGCAGTCCCTTCCGGTTGGGGGGCGGACCGATTACGCGAAGCTGGTCTGGCCGATCGGAAGGCAGCGACCGGGAATGACGGTCCTCATCAGTGACGGCCTGGGCGAATCCTCCATGGACCCGGCCATTGCTGCTCTGCGCCGCGCGCGGCAAGAGGGGGCGGTCCTGCAGCTGCTGGCTCCTCAGGAGATCAAGCCCGACTGGACCGGCGACGCCACCCTCAGGGACTCCGAGACAGGCGTCGAGCGCGACTTCACATTCACACCGCTGACGCAAGGCGTTTACCTCGAAGCGCTCGCGCGAAGGACCCAGGAGATCGAGCGCTCGGCCCACCGTCGGGGTCTTCGCTTTGCGAGGCTCTCAACCGACGAACCGGTTGAAGACATGGTGCAGCTGACGCTGCGCCGGCTCGGCCTGCTCTCGTGACGCTCCTCGCGCCGCTGGCAGCCGCGCTCGCGCTGACGCTGCCGGCGATAGTGGCGCTCTACTTCCTGCGCATCCGGCGACAGACCAGGGTCGTGCCGGACCTTCATCTCTGGCCCGACCAGATCCTCGACCGCCAGGCCAACGTTCCGTGGCAGCGGCTTCGGTTCAGCTGGCTCCTGCTCCTGCAGCTGCTGGCGGTGGCAGTTCTTGTCGCAGCGGCTGTGCAGCCGGCGCTTTCTGCGGGGACGAGCCTCGCCCGTCACTCGGTCGTGTTGCTCGACGTGTCGGCATCGATGCAGGCACATGACGTGCAACCGTCGCGGCTGGATGAGGCAAAGCGACAGGTCGCCGCGGTCATCGACCAGCTGGGCCCACAAGATCGAATGACCTTGATCGGGGTCAGCTCGGCGCCGCGGATTCTGGCTTCGGTTGTCGGCGACCGTGACTCATTACACCGCGCGCTCACTGACGTCGCAGCCACCAACGGCGCGGCCGACCTCTCATCCGCGCTGAGGCTGGCCGCCGGCCTCGTGCGACCGGGAGACGATGCGCGTGCTTATCTCTTCAGCGACGGCATCGTCGGCCCTCTGCGTACCGACTCGTCGAACAGCCTTCCTTTTCCAGTCGAGTACCACCCGATCGGCGTCTCTGGCGAGAACGTAGGTCTGACCTCGCTCGTCGTGCGCACCGGAGCACAGTCCCGAGCCGGCTATCTGCACGTGCAGAACTTCGGCCAGCAGTCGCGATCGTTCAGCCTCGACTGGCGCGCAGACGGGCAGCTGCTCGACGTGCGCCAGCTCACGCTGGCAGGTGGCCAGGCTGCAGATCTCGTCCTTCCAGTGCCGGCGGGAGCCACGCTCGTATCCGCTCACCTCGACGCCGGCGATGTCTTCGCGCTGGATGACACGGTGACTGCGGTGGCAAGGACGCCACGTGTCTTTCGCGTCCTGCTTGTGACGCCAGGCAACGTTTTCTTGCAGCAGGCGATTGGCGTACGCGCCGACGTGCAGCTCGATGTCATCGCGCCGGCCGCGTACAAGTCATCGACTGCTTATGCGATGAGCATTTTCGATCGATACTCGCCGCCCGCCCTGCCCGATGGACCGTTCATCATGATCGACCCTCCGGCCGGCAGTCCGCTCGCCGGCGGTACGGGCATCGGCATCGGTCGCGTGCGCGCTTCGGATGCGGGCGATCCGCTGCTTACGAATGTCGACTTGCAGGATGTGCACGTTGCTCGCAGCCAGGATCTTCGGCTCAGTCAGTTCGGACGTGCGCTCATCACAAGCCCGCAGACTCCGTTGCTGGTAGTCCGCGACGAACCGTTCCGGCAGGTGTTGTTCGGTTTTGACATCCACGAGTCCGACCTGCCGCTGCGAATCGCCTTTCCCATCCTGGTCCAGAACCTCAGCGAGTGGATGCTTCCTCCCAGCGTGCCCAGCCACAGCTTTCACCCCGACGAGCCGGTGACGATCGTTCCAGAGCCAGGTGCGGCGTCGGTGACAGTCGTGCGGCCCGATGGCGGCCGTCGGTCCCTGGCCACCAGCTCGATCTCCACCTTTGCGGACACAGATCTCACGGGTCTCTATACGGTCGAGCAGGCCGTGTCCGGGAAGGTGGACAGGTCGTGGTTCACGGTCAATCTCTTCTCCGATCAGATTTCTCAGCTCAAGCCGGCATCGCGCCTCACGCTGCCGCCGATCGGCAACACGACCACGGTTCACTCGGCGCACCACGGACTGCTCGAGATCTGGCCCTGGATCGCTCTGGTCGCGTTGGTCATCGTCGTCCTGGAATGGCTGGCCTTCCACCGTGGGCTTTGATCTGACCCGCCCCATTTTTCTGGGGGCGGGCGTCTTGGCGCTGGTTGCGATCATCGTCATCTGGCTGCGCCTGGCACCACCGCTGCCGCCTCGGCGGGCGCGGGTCTCGCTCGCGCTGCGTGTGCTGATCGTTGCGTTGCTCACCTTCGCCCTGGCGGGATTCCAGCTGCAGACCACGCCCTCGTCGCAGTCGCTCGTCGTCGTGGCCGACCTGTCAGCGAGCGTGCAGAGCGCGAAAGACGTGGAGCTCGCGACCGTCCAGCGCATCCTCGGCCTGCGTCAGGGAGACAACCGCGCCGGCGTGGTGAGCTTCGGACGCGATCCCCAGGTCGAGGTGAACGTCAGCGCAGATCCTCGGTTAAGCGCGTTCCAGAGCCAGCCGAATCAGCATTACACGGACGTGGCGGCGGCACTACAGCTGGCCGGGTCGATCGTCCCGCCCGATACTCGCCGGCACGTGGTGCTCGTCAGCGATGGCAGGGCGAACCTCGGTGATGCAGTCGGCGAGGCGCGTCTGCTGCAAGCGGAGGGAGTGCGAGTCGACACGGTGGCCATCACTGTACCTGTGGGCCCTGAGGTCCTGGTGGACAGCCTCGCCGCTCCACGCGCCATGGCCGCCGGAGATCGCGCCGATGTGAAGGCGATCATCGTCAGCAACACTGCCACCGCCGCAACCGTGCGCTGGTACCTCGATCACGCCCTGGTCAATACCGTTCGCCTCCAACTTGCTGCAGGTGAAACCACCCTCATCCAGACCGTGCAGCCCGCGCAACCGGGCTTCCATTCGGTTCGTGTCGAGATCGACCCGGTGATCGATACGTACGCGGAGAACAACGTTGGCGAAGCTTTGATCCAGGTCGTAGGAGCCCCCCGGGTGCTTCTGGTCGAGAACACTCCTGGAGGTGCCGCGAGCATCGACTCGGCACTTCGCTCCACCGGCATCCTGACCACGACGGTGGCGGCCGAGCAGCTTCCGCGAACTTCGTCCGACCTGGCCGCTTATTCGTCTGTCGTGCTGGTTAACGTTCCAGCCTCGAGCCTCGGCCAGGACGAAATGATGCTGTTGCAGGCGGTGACTCGGGATCTGGGGATTGGCCTGGTGGTCATCGGTGGCTCGGACAGCTTCGGCCCGGGTGGCTATGCGGGCTCGCCGCTCGAAACCGCGCTGCCGGTTCAGATGCTCCTGCCCCAGAACGTTCAGAAACCACCGGTCGCCGTGATGTTGGTTCTGGAAAGCAGCGAGGGCATGCAGGGAGATCAGGTCATCCGTGGGGCCGCCGAGGCAGTCGTCGACCAGCTGACAGCCCAGGACAAGGTTGGGGTCACAAACGGAACGATGGGAAGGATCGTGGTGCCGCTCGCCCCGCTGACAGACAAAGCCAAAGTCAAGCAGCAGATCGAGGCCATGAGCCTCGGCGACCCGCCAACGTACGAACCCGATCTGAGGGCAGCCGATGAACAGCTGGTCAAGACGTCCGCGTCCCTCAAACACATCATCATGCTTGGCGACGGCGACGCTCCCGCGGCCGCCGGCCAATCCACCGTCGAGACCATCCACGGACATGGCATCACCGTTTCGACAGTGGCCGTCGGGTCGGACCCCAACGGCGGTGCTGTGATGCGCGCCATCGCGGGGTGGGGCCATGGTCGTTTCTACCAGAGCACAAGCATCCGGGACGTGCCTCAGATATTCCTCAAGGAAACGAATGAGGCTCTCAAGCCATGGATTGTCGAGGGCCGCATCTCACCTCGCCTGTCTTCTCTGGCCGACGTCCTACCGGGTGTGCCGCTCGACTCGCTTCCCGACCTCACCGGTTACGTGGCGACAACTCCGCGTGCAGCTGCTGATGTTGTGTTGAAGAGCCCGCAGGGCGATCCGCTGCTTGCGACCTGGGAGTACGGCCTGGGTCGCGTGGTCGCCTGGACGAGCGATGCCCAGGGACGCTGGACGGCCGACCTGCTGCGCTGGGCGTCTGCCAATCGCTTCTTCGGCGATATCGTTCGATATAGCCTTCCCCAGCCGGGAGATCCCGCCCTGCAGGTGGAGACTCAGGTTCAGGGAGACCACACGCACCTGCTCGTCACCGCCCCCTCCGCGTCGGGGACCGCTGTGAGCGTGAGCGCATTGACACCCGATCTCTCGGACACGACCGTTGCGCTGTCGCAAACCGGTCCGGGGCGTTTCGAGGGCGACCTTCCGACTGACCAGGTTGGCAGCTATCTCCTTCGTGTCACGGACTCTGTCGGTGGGGCCGTCAAACACACGAGCACGATCGGCCTCGTGGTCCCGTACTCGCCTGAGTACCGAAACCTTGGCACCGACACGGCCACCTTGAGCACCATCGCTCGGGCAGGCGGCGGCGTACTTCTGACGGATGTTTCGTCTGTGTTCAATCTCGCAGTGCCGCCCGTCCATGCAGCTCAACCCATCGGCGAGCTCTTGCTTGTTCTGGCCATCCTGCTGTTTCCGATCGATGTCGCCCTGCGGCGCCTGGTGTTCAGTGCCCAAGACCTGCCGGCCTGGCGCGCGGCGCTGGAGCGCGCGCCGGCGGCCCCTCTACCGGCGGAAGCGACGGTGACCCGCCTGAAGGAGCGTGTCTCTGGAGTACGTGCGGCTCGCACGCCCAAACCGCCGCCTCCCGAGCAGACGCCCGAAGCGACTATCGAGAAGCTGCGTTCACGCCGCCGCCGCTCATGAGCTCCACACATTAGGCGAGGAGGACGTCAGGCGGGATACCCGCCGACCGGCCGTCGCACCCTACGTGGACGTTCGATATGCCGCCCACTGCCGGCGCACCAGGGCTCGTTGCCAGCCCAGAACCGTCTCCGGCTTCACCAGCAAACCCGCCCAAGCCGACCTCGGACGCGTGTCGCGCAGGGCGGCCAGAACCAGCCTGTTGCCTGCGGTCCAGCGCACCCGATTTGATATGGCGCTCGAGAACCTGAACCTGGCGGCGGAGAGCCGACACCTCAGCCTGCAGCTACCCGAGGCCACGATATGATGCCGCTCCCGTGCAGGACATGAACCGTTCGGCGAGGCCGAATTGCGCATCGTAGTTTGGAACGCCCGGATGGGCTTCGGTCGCAAACACGACGCCTTGGTACAGCTCGAGCCCGACGTTGCAATCGTGCCCGAATGCAGCGCCCGCATCGACGCAGCAACGGGCGGTTCAGTTTGGGTCGGATCGATCCCCTCTAAGGGATTGTCCGTTTTTGCCTACGGCGACTACCGGGTGTCCCTCGACCAGACCTATGACGATTCCATCAAGGAAGTGGCCCCGGTGTGGGTCGCTGGCCCGCATCCATTCTTCTTGTTGGCGGTCTGGAGTATGCCGCCCTATGGCGAGGCGGTCCAGAGAGCTTTGGTTAAGTACGCTCCGATGATTAGGTCGGGCTGGACTGTAGTGGCGGGAGACTTCAACCAGAACACGTGCTTTGACAAACCGAATCGCGCGCGTAACCACAGTCGCACGGTGGAACTGCTCAACGATCTCGGCTTGACAAGTGCCTACCACCGATTCTCTGGAGTAAATCACGGCGCCGAGACTGAGACCACCCTCTACTGGAGCGGCCGGCCCGGCGATCGATCGGTCTATCACATCGATTACTGCTTCGTGCCGAAACCGTGGGCCGAGCGGCTTCACTCAGTCAGCTTGGGCTCGCGTGCAGAGTGGGGTCGTATGAGTGACCACGTACCTTTAGTGGTTGACGTTGAGCCAACTTAGTTCGTGGTAGTAGCGGCTTATCGATAGCATCCCCAGGCTGGCTTCCTAGGCTGAGCAATAGTTGACGCGCGAGGACTTGAAGGGGTCACGCCTCGTTGATGGAAGCCTGGCGACTCGGTAGCGACGAGGTGGTGATTGAAGTACTACATGAACGCTACGGCTAGAGGGTGCTGACCAGCTTGCCCAGGACCACCGGCACCGGTGCGCCGCCGGTCGTGTGGAACACGGTGCCATCGGCCCGCTTTAGCACCAGTTGGAGTTTTGCGGGCGACGTGCCGGTCGCGTCCACCGCAGTCAGTTTGAACGTGCCGCCCGCGAACTCGAACGTCGAGTAATGCTGGCTGAACTGCGCGTCGACGTACTGGACGGCGAACTGGCCGGTTGCCGAGTCGCCGCTGAGCGTCGTGATCGACGTGCTGGTGACCCACACGTCGACGTCGCGTATGTTGCCGCCACCCACGTCCATGCGAACCCGGTAGCTGTACGTCAGGTTGCCCACCGGGGGCTTGCCAGGCTTCATCTGTAGCGAGAAGTAGCCGTGCTTATCGCCGGCGTTCGCGGACGGATCGGTCGCGATGGCACCGCCAGCGCTGAGGTACGCGCCCTTGGTCGGCGACGACACGAGGCCGCTGCGGACGTCGTCGCTGGCCACCGCGCTGCTGGGCGGGCCAAATGAGGGGCCGTCAACGAGCGCGGAGACCACGGTGTATCCACCGTCCGCGAGGGCAGGCAGCGAGGCGGTGGCCATGCCCACGCCGGTCGTGGACCAGTTGGTCGCGTCGGGCACCTGCGCGAACAAGTAGGTGGACGATGTCGGTCCGACGACTGTGAATCGCGCCCAAACCGTGGTCTTCGAGTAGTCGATGAACTGCGGATCGCTGGCCGGAGTCCGCTGGTCGACCTTGACCGCGACGCGGACGGTCGTCGTGTCGGCGACGTAGAACTCACCGGTGTACGTCGACGTCACCGGCTGCACGATCGTTAGCGCGGCAGATCCCGAGCTCGCCGCGTAGGCCTGCGTGCCCGCGAAGCTCGCCTGGATTCCCGTCGGATAGCTGCCGGCGTGGATGCCGGTCAGGCTGACGCCCGACCAGATTGCTCGTCCCTGCGCATCGGTCTGGATCGTGGCTGTCGCGCCGTTGGGGAGGGTGAACGCTACGGGCTCACTGGCAAGCCCCGAGCCGTTGCTGGCCAGGGCCGCCACGACGGCGGTGGTTCCCTTGAACAGGCCCGAGGCGGGGAAGAGGGTGAGCGTCGTGGGGTTGAGCACGCCGGTGCCCTGGAGCTGGAACGTCTGGTTTCCGCCCGGCGCGTTGTAGTCGAACGTGATGCTGCCTGTGCGTGTGCCCGCCGCGGTCGGCGCGAAAACCACGAGCGTCATGCAGTACGAGCCTGCCGGAAGAGGATTCCCGCCGTTGGGGCAGTAGTTGGTCACCGGGAAATCGGTGCCCGTGACCGTTATGGAGTTGACGGTCAGAGGGCCGGTGCCTGTGTTCGTGAGCCTGAAGGCCACATAGTTCTGAGTGGCCTGGCTGCTCGACCCGACGAAGACGCTGCCGAAGTTCAGGGTCCCGCTGGGCGACCTCCACTGCAGGTCGCCGCCGGGCGTCCCGGCAGGCGTCTGGATCCCGCTGCCGAGCTCCCATGTGTCGCCGTAGATCGTGGCCGGCGATGTCGCCGCGTTCCACCCGCCGAACATGACCATGCGCCCGCGGGCCGAGTCGTATGCGATGGACTGTCCCGAACGCACGGCCGGCGCC
>DATINX010000173.1:0-6487 GCA_035473835.1 Candidatus Dormiibacterota bacterium
GCCGCGTTGGCCTCCGCGCTCGTCCAGCCCTGGAAGTGAGCCACGGAGTTTGCGTCCGTGCTGTCGAACCAGTTCTGGAACTGGATGTACGGGATGCTGCCGCCGTTGCCCCAGTGGATGGCCGTCTGCCATGCCGAGGGGACTGAGGTGATGTTGGTGTTCCAGTCGGAGTAGCCCTGGGCCGGCTTGGTGGTCACGTCCATGCCCAGCGGCTGGAGCTCTTGCGACATTAGAGCGGCGTTCTCCCAGTAGTCGGAGAACGGAACGGGGTCGTAGACGGAGAACTTGATGATCTTGCCGCCCTTGGTCCAGCAGTTGGCCAGGTTGGTGCCATCGCAGTTCCCGCCCGACTTGAAGGTGCCGGCGCCGGCGTCGTATCGAGACGAAGCGGGAGGCGTCCAGCCGCCGCCCTTGAGGATTTCGTAAACGTCCATGCCCGCCGGCAGATTGGCGGCCTTCGCCGTGGCCGCGTCAGGCACGCTGCCGCTGAGCGAAAGGTCGCCCTTGAGCGTGCCGTCGGTCGGAAGGAAGGCGTTCTGGTTGGGCAGGATGAGCCCGCTCGATGAGCTCGCGGGCTGCTCGTAGCCCGACTCGCCCAGGAGGGCCAGAGCATTGCGGTCGACGCCGTAGCTGACCGCCTTGCGGACGGCTGCTTCGTTGATTCCTGTGGCGCCGCCGTTGCCAGGGTTCAAGTTGAACCAGAGCGTGACGGTGCTGCCTGCCGCAAACCAGGCGTGGTTGGTCAGCGGGTTCTGGTTGACGTAGTTCGCGTAGACGTTCGGGATGTCGTTGCCTGCCCAGTCGAGCTGGCCGCTCACGAGCGCGTCGCTCGCCGCGGCGTTGGTCGCGATGGACGGGATGTCGATCTCAGACTCTGGCGGGGTCCCGCCCCAGTAGTTCGGGTTGGGCTTGAACTTGATGAGCGAGCTCGTGTAGCTCGCCAGCATGAACGGCCCGGTGCCAAGTGGGACCTTGATCGTCATGGTCGGGTTGGTGGCGATGTCGCTCGCCGTCGAAGCCTTGAGCATGAAAGTGTTGCTGAGGATGTTGAACAGTCCGGTGTACTGCGCGGAGTTGAAGTGGAGAGTCACGTTGTTGCCGTTCACCGTCGGGTCCGACGCCTGAGGCGGGACGCCGCGGGTGTTGGCCTTCGGGTTCTCCAGCATCTTGAAGGTGGCGGCGACGTCGGCCGGACCGAAGGACGAGCCGTCAGTGAACTTCACGTTCTGCCGGATCGTGACCTGCAGGTCCTTGCCGCTGTTCTGGAACGCATAGCCGATCGCGAGCCACGGGTGGATGCCGGCCGCGGTGGCATCGAGCTGGTCAAACTCGTAGAGCGGCTCGTTGACCATGCTTCGGGTGTTCATGGCGGCCGCGACCGAGTTCTGGTCGTAGGGGTTGAAGTCTTCCGAGAAGGTGACCCCGGTGGTCCCCTCCGCGATGAGAACTTTGCCTCCCGACGCCGTCGGAGTGTTTGACGTTTGCTGGCAGCTGCTCACGACCATGGCCAAGGCCGCGGCCCCGAGCAGGAACTTGAACGCTCGTCGATTCATAGGTTTGTCACCTCCGTGACGCACGACCCTCGTGGGTTCGTGCACTAATGACGTCTGCCGGCACAAAACGACCACCCGCTATTTCCCCATTTCGACGACGCGGCGGGGACCGAAACACCAGACGAAAATCCATCCTTCCTCACCTCTTTTTCGACTCCGAATCGAGTGATCCGCCTTCGGCTCGGGCGGAAACGGTTGCCAACGTTCCGTTCGGACTCGCCTGCCGGTCGGCGGAGTCCACATGGAGCCAGCACGCTGCGACGTGGCCCGGCGCGACGGTGATGCTGGGCGGCACCTCGCGCTTGCAGATGTCCATCGCATAGGGGCATCGCGGATGGAATCGGCAACCGCTGGGCGGGGCGAGCAGGCTCGGCGGCGCTCCCCGCCCGGCGAGCTGCGGCGGCTCCGCCCGATCGGGATCGGGCGCGGCGGAGAGCAGTAGCTGCGTGTACGGGTGCGCCGGGTGGTCGGTCAGGCTGACGCTCGGCGCCGCCTCGACCAGCTGGCCCGCGTACATGACCACGATCGTTTCCGCCAGATACCGGGCGGACGCGATGTCGTGGGTGACGTAGAGGATCGCGAGGTGCTCGCGGTCGCGCAGGTCGGCGAGCAGGTTGAGCACGCCAAGTCGGATCGAGACGTCGAGCATGGACACCGGCTCGTCGGCGATGAGCACCCGCGGCTTGACCGCGAGCGCGCGCGCAATGGCGACGCGCTGGCGCTGGCCGCCAGACAGCTCATAGGGGTATTTGTCGATGAAGGTTTCAGGCGGCTTCAGCGCCACGCGGCGCAGCAGGTCTGCAGTGGCATCGTCGACGTGGCCGTCGGCGATGTGGTGGATCCGTAGCGGCCTTTCGAGGTCGTGCCGCACCTGGTGCACGGGGTTGAGCGAAGCGAACGGGTCCTGGAAGACCATCTGGACCTGGGCTGCGTAGGACCGCGGCCGTCCCGAGGGAGCCGGCTTGCCGTCGAGCAGGATCTCACCGGCGTCAGGCTTGATGATCTTGGCGAGGAGCCGCGCCACGGTGGTCTTCCCCGCCCCACTCTCGCCCACCACCGCGGTGACCTTGCCGGCGTCCAGACGGACCGAGACGTTCTCGACGGCGTGGACGGGTTCGCGGCGAGCGAAGGGTCCCCGGCCTTTCTTGACCCAGAAGTACTTGGTGAGCCCACGCCCTTCCAACACAGGTTTGGTCATTCCAATCACCTCCCTTTCACCTCCCCACACCGTGGGGAGGACGGCCCGGCCGCAAAGCGGCCGCGCCCGGTGGGGCGACAGGGCCGGCGAGAGGCACGAGAATTCCCGGGTCAGGGATCGCGAGCTCGGCGGGGACCTTCGCATCCCCTCGGTGGAGCCAGCACGCAACCTCGCGTCCGGATCCGTTGAGCGGCGCCAGCGCCGGCACTTCCTCGCGGCACTGCTGCATCGCCCACTTGCAGCGCGGGTTGAAGGCGCAGCCGGTCGGGAGGTTTCGCAGGTCGGGCGGCGAGCCGGCGATGCCGTCCATCGCTGTTCGCGCGCCGTGGAGCGGCGGGAAGCAGTGAAGCAGGCCGTGCGTGTAGGGCAGCCGCGGCGCGCGGAAGAGCGAGTGGGCGGGCGCGCGCTCCATGACGCGACCCGCGTACATGACCGCGATCTCGTCCGCGAGCTCGACTAGCAGAGAAAGGTCGTGGGTCACAAATAGGGCGGCGAAACCGATGCGGTCGCACAGACCCATCAGCTCCTCTAGGATCTCCCGCTGGGTGACCACATCGAGGGCAGTCGTCGGCTCGTCCAGGATCATGACCTGGGGGTCGAGGGCGATCGCCATCGCGATCATCGCCCGCTGGCGCATTCCTCCCGACAGCTCGTGAGGGTAGGAGTTGAGGTTGTGAGCGCCCAATCCGACCATGTCAAGAAGCTCGCCCGCCCTATCCCGCCGCGCGGTCTTCGAAAGGTGAGGACGGTGCACCCGGAGCATGTCGTCGAACTGGGCGCCGATCGTAATGACCGGGTTCAATGCGTTCAGAGCGCTCTGCAGCACAACAGATATCTCCGACCAGCGAATCGCGCGCAGCTGCTGCTGTGAGGCGGCGAGCATGTCGACCGCACCGATTGGCCCGTCGCCGCTGATCGGCTTGGAGTGGAAGAGGACCTGGCCGGCGGTGATCACCGCGGGCGTCCGCAGGAGGCGG
Source organism: Candidatus Dormiibacterota bacterium (assembly GCA_035473835.1). GTDB lineage: Bacteria > Chloroflexota > Dormibacteria > Dormibacterales > Dormibacteraceae > UBA10449. Next base: position 3,729 of record DATINX010000173.1, read on the forward strand.
ATGGCCGCAAGCGCGAGGGTGGTCTTGCCGCTGCCACTCTCGCCCGCGAGGCCGAGCACCTTGCCGCGGCGCAACGTGAGGTCGCAGTCGATCACTGCATGCACCGCGGCGTCGCCGTATCCATAGTCGACGGAAAGGCCGCGAATCTCGAGCACGGCGTCCGGTGTGGCCGCAGCGCGCGGCGCCGCAACCGCCGCGCGGCGGCTCACAACAGGGGTTGCTCCCAGCGTCGAACGGATGTCGATGCCGGCCTCCCTGGCGGCTTTGCGCGCGACACCTGCCACGCGGAGCCGCGGGTTGATGAACTCGTCGATGCCGAAGTTGAGGAGGGCAAGGCCCGTCCCGAGAAGGGCGACGCAGATCCCGGGAGGCGCCCACCACCACCACCAACCGCCGCGCACGGCGTTGTTGGAGAAACCCTCGCGCAGCATCTCGCCCCAGTTCCACAGGCCTGCTGGATTCGAGGTCGGCGACCCCGCGAGGCCGAGAAACGCGATCGCCACGTATGCGGCAATCGCCGTCAGGGTCGTGAACAGGAATGAGGCGGCCACGATCGGGATGAGGTTGGGCAGAACTTCGACCAGGATGATGCGGAGGCGACCCTCGCCCGACACCCTGGCCGCTTCGATGAAGTCGCGGTTGCGCAGGGACAGTGTCTGCGCTCGCAGCGTGCGCGCGCTGTACGCCCAGGTCGTGACGGCGATGATGGCCCCGACCAGGAAGATGCTCGAACCAGCGGTCGGCACGTAGTTCGCGATCACGATCAGAAGCGGCAGGGCGGGGATCGCCAGGAAGACGTTGGCCACCAGCGAAAGGCCTTCGTCGGTGCCTCCGCCGACGTAACCGGCCGTCACCCCGAACAGGATCGAGAGCACCGTGGCGATGGCCGCCGCGAGCAGACCGACGAACAGAGTCGCCGCGGTGGAGGCCAGGAGTTGGGACAGCACGTCCTGGGCGAAGACCGTGGTGCCGAGCCAGTGCGCGGCGGATGGCGGCAGCGGGAGCGGGTAGTAGTTCGGCGGGAATCCGGTGCCTGGACCGGTGCCGGGGACGAGCACATGCTGCACCCAGTTCTTTGTGTCAGTCGCGTTGGGCGAGTAGGGCGCCATCCAGCGACCCAGGATCGCCACCACCGTGAAGACGGCGATGATCACAAGGCCGGCGATCACCTTCGCTGAGCGCGGGAGATGCAGGATGCGAGCTCGTTGAAAAACCGGCTCGATGCCTTGCTTCGGTACTTCGATCAGGGAGGGGCTGTTGATCGTCATCGGCTCACGCCATCTGCCTTGCGCGAGGATCAACGAGCACGTAGACGACGTCGGCCAGGAGGTTGGCGACGAGCACGATGAGGGTGATGACCACGAAGATGCCCTGCACCAGGCTGTAGTCGAGCTTGCTCAGGGCGTCGAAGAGGTGGTAACCGATGCCCGGATAGTTGAAGACGATCTCGACCAGGATCTGGCCGGCAACTACCAGGCTGATGGCGATCGTGAAGTTGGCTATGACGGGCAGGAGAGCATTGCGCGCCGCATACCAGACGACTGTGCCGGCGGGCAGGCCCTTGGCCTGGGCCAGCAGGACGAAGTCCTCGTCCATGGTGGTGATCATCTGGTTGCGCATCGACAAGATGAATCCGCCCATTGAAGCGAGGATCACGGTCGCCGCGGGCAGGATCGCGTGAGCGACAACGCTGCTGACGTAGGGCAGGTTCGGTCCTGGTGTGGTTGTGTAGATGTCGTACCCGAACAGGCTTGGGAGCCATTTGAGCATGGTCCCGGTCTGTCCGAAGAACAGGACCAGGACCAGCGCGAGGAAGAAGTAGGGCAGCGCCTGGAAGAACGTGGCGAAGGGCAGTACCAATTCGACGGCCGTGCCCCGGCGCCAGGCCATGAGGGCGCCGACGGCGGTGCCGGCGAGAAAGCTCACGGCCGTGGCGACGCCGAGGAGGACCAGCGTCCACGGCAGGTAGGAGAGGATGAGGCTGCCGACCGGCGCGTTTTCCGACCACGATTGTCCGAGGTTGCCTTGAGCGAGGTTGCCCAGGTACTGGATGTATTGATCCCACAGGCTCGCGTGGACGTTGAAGCCGAGCTGCGCTTTGATCGCCTCGACGCACTGCGAGTTGCAGTTGCCCGATTGTGTGGCCCGGGCGACAGCGCCGGCGACGGGGTTGCCCGGCACCACACGTGGGAGGAGAAAGCTGACCGTTATCGCGACCCAAGCTGCCAAGAGGTAGACGCCGAGCCTGCGGATGATGGCGCGCATCGCTACTTCGCACCGTCCTTGTTGTTGGTGCGGTTGGTGCACCCACAGCTCTCGCGGACGATGAGCTCGACCGGGAGGACGGTGTCGGTCTTACCTCCGCCCAGGCTGATCCGCGTGTACAGGACGTCGAAGGCGGTGGCGCCAAGCTCCTGCATTGGCTGGCGGACCGTCGTGAGGGGCGGGTGCATGTGGCGGGCAACGGGGACGTCGTCGAAGCCGGTGATCGCAACGTCCTGCGGCACTCTTATCCCGCGCTGGCCGAGCTCGTGGATGACGCCGAGCGCGGTCTGGTCGTTGGCGCAGAGGATGGCTCGTGGGAGCTTCTTGTTCGCGTTGAGCAGCGAGGCGATCACATTGGCCCCACCCGCGGCGCTGTAGTTGCCCTGCCAGGCGGGTCCGGTATCGATGTCGGCGCCGAGCGCGACGGCCTCGGTTTCGAATGCGCGCAACCGGGTCTTGTTGTCGGGGCTGTCGGTACGCCCGGTGACGTAGCC
>DATINX010000174.1:0-18303 GCA_035473835.1 Candidatus Dormiibacterota bacterium
TCGGTGGCGCGCAGCCTCGGCCGCGACACGATCAACGCTCGCGTGATCGACGTCAAGACCCGCGCGCCGCTGACCGGCCACCTCGACGCCGAAGAGCTGCTGAAGGCGGCCGAGTATGCGCAGTTTCTGGAGACGACTCAGCTCCACCGGCTTCGACCGGAGGCGCGGCTCGAGTGCAGCCGCCTGGGCCGTTACGACGAGCTGTTCAAGCACATCCTCGGCCACAAGTACTTCCTGGGTCTCGAGCGGGGCCATGAGGTGTCGCTGCTGGAGGCGGCGGCGAGCTGGTACGACTCCGTCTACCTGCCGATCGCGCAGGCGATCCGGAAGCACAAGGTGTTGGAGCAGTTCCCGGGCTGGACGGAGGCAGACCTGTACGTCGAGATCACGCGGCGCTGGCTGGCGTTGAGCGAGGCGGGCGAACCGGCGGGTCCTCACCCCGCGGTGCATGATCTCCTGGCGGAGGACGCCAAGCGATGGTGGCAGAGACGACGGACGATCGGCCTCCCCGAGCGCCGCCAGGCGGACGTGGACAGATGATCGGATTGATCTTCGGTCCACCTGGGAGTGGCAAGGGCACCCAGGCCGCCCGCGTCGAGCGCGACTTCGGCATGTCGCATCTCTCCACCGGCGAGATCCTCCGTTCCGAGGTTGCGCACGGCAGCGCGGTCGGGAAGGAGGCCGCGCGGGTCATGGCGGCGGGAGACCTGGTTTCCGACGAGCTGATCGATCGCATCGTCGACAGCCGGCTGCGCCGCACCGGCCACGACACCAACGTGCTCCTCGATGGCTTCCCGCGAACGGTGGAGCAGGCGAAGGCCCTGGACCGGATGCTCGGTGAGCTGGTCCGCAAGGTCGATTTCGTCGTAGCGCTCGACGTGCCGGAAGCGGAACTGGTCGAGCGCCTGCTGCACCGGGCCGCCGTCGAGGGGCGGGCGGACGACACACGCGAGGCGATCATGGAGCGGATGCACGAATACCGCGCGCGCACCGCGCCGGTGCTCGACCACTACCGCCGTCATGGCGTGCCCGTGGCGGAGGTAAGCGGCGTCGGCGACGTGGTCCAGGTGTTCGATCGGGTCCGCCATGGCATCCACGAGGCCCTTCATCAACCTGAGCCCAACGCGGGGTCAGGCGGCATATGATCACCCTCCCGCCGGCTTAGAGGAGGCTTAGAAATGGCAAGAAAAGCCCGCGTCGAAGACGTGGGACAAGCAATCAAGCCGATGGTCAACGGCGACGGCAATCCGTCGCCCTCACCGGCACCGGTTCAGGGCCTGGCGCATATCGCCAGCTCGTTCCCGCCCATCGCCGAGTTCGCGTTCCTTTCCGACTGCGAGGTGAACGCCCTCATCGCGCCGAGCGGCCGCGTGGAGTGGATGTGCCTGCCCCGTCCCGACAGCTCGAGCGTGTTCGCGGCCATTCTCGACCGAGCCGCCGGCTCGTTCCGGTTTGCGCCCACCGGCGTCATGGTCCCGGCGGGCCGGCGCTACCTGCCCGGCACGCTCGTGCTCGAGACGACCTGGCGCACCCGCACCGGATGGATGATCGTTCGCGACGCCCTTTGCATCGGACCCTGGTACCACAGCCAGCGCCGATCGGGGACGCACCGGCGTCCACCCACCGACTACGAGGCGGAGCACATCCTCCTGCGGACGGCCAAGTGCGTCGTCGGCAGCGTCGAGCTCAGCCTGGACTGTCATCCCGTCTTCGACTACGGGCAGAGCTCAGCACGCTGGGAGTACTCCGGCCCCGGCTATGGCGAGGCGATGGCCAAGGGCGGCGACAGCGACATTCCACTTCGCCTTATCACCGATCTGCGCATGGGTTTCGAGGGCCCGGGCGCGCACGCGACCCAGACGCTGCGCCAGGGTGAGAAGGCGTATGTCGCGTTGGCCTGGCCCCGGTCGCAGTACTCCGCGACCAGCGAGCTCTGGGCCGAGCACCCGCCGCCCGCCGATGTCGAGGAGGCCTTCGCCCGAATCGAGCGCACCGCCGACTTCTGGCGCGATTGGATCAACCGCGGAGACTTTCCAGAGCATCCCTGGCAGGGCTATCTCCAGCGCAGCGCGCTGACGCTCAAGGGATTGACGTACAGCCCGACCGGGGCGCTGCTCGCGTCCGCGACGACTTCGCTCCCGGAGACGATCGGCGGCGAGCGCAACTGGGACTACCGCTACACCTGGATGCGCGACGGCACCTTCATGCTCTGGGGCCTCTACACGCTCGGGTTCGCGCGAGAGGCGAACGACTTCTTCTATTTCATCGCGGACGTCGCCGCCGGCCAGCAGGATTTGCAGATCATGTATGGCATCGGCGGCGAGCGAGAGCTGCCGGAGCGGACGCTCGACCACCTCAGCGGCTACGAGGGTTCGCGACCCGTGCGCGTCGGCAATGCGGCCTATCAGCAGAAGCAACACGATGTGTGGGGCGCGGTCCTCGACTCGGTTTACCTGCACACCAAGTCACGTGACTTCTTGCCCGAGGTCGTGTGGCCGATCCTTAAGCGCTGCGTCGAGGCCGCGATCGCAAACTGGAGAACGCCCGACCGCGGCATCTGGGAGGTGCGCGGCGAGCCGCAGCACTTCACGTCGTCGAAGCTGATGTGCTGGGTCGCCTGCGATCGCGGCGCGCGACTGGCCGAGCTGCATGGTGATCTCGACCTGGCCAAGAAATGGCAAGCCGCGGCGGACGAGATGAAGGCCGACATCCTCACTAACGGCGTCGATTCGCGCGGGGTGTTCGTGCAGCACTATGGATCGACCGCGCTGGATGCATCGGTGCTGTTGATCCCGCTGGTGCGCTTCCTCCCGCCGGACGACCCGCGCGTGCGAGCCACCGTGCTCGCGATATCCGACGAGCTGACGGTCGACGGTATGGTGCTGCGCTATCGGACGGAGGAGACCGATGACGGCCTGCATGGCGAGGAGGGCACGTTCACCATCTGCTCGTTCTGGATGGTGTCGGCGCTGGCCGAGATCGGCGAGGTGACTCGCGCGCGCGAGCTCTGCGAGAAGCTGCTCTCGTACGCGAGCCCCCTGCAGCTCTACGCCGAGGAGATCGACCCACGCAGCGGCCGCCATCTCGGCAACTTCCCACAGGCGTTCTCACACCTCGCGCTGATCAATGCGGTCATGCATGTCATCCGGGCCGAGAGCGGCCAGAACAACCGATTCGTAGGTGGCCCTCTCACTATCGAGACTTAACCTCCCCCCGCCGTGGGGAGGTCGGCCCGCTCGCGAAGCGCCGGCCGGGTGGGGAAGTAGCCTCTGCCAAGAGGCCTTCTTAACCACAAAACCGACATAAAGGCGCGACAGTTTGGGCCTAAGCTGCCGCCTGTGATCGATCGAGCGTGGCAGCTGACGACCGACGGCCGGACCTACCTCCGGATCCTGTACCTGCTGCTCGCATTTCCGCTCGGAATCATCTATTTCACCGTCCTCGTCACAGGCATGTCAGTTGGATTCAGCCTGGCGATCGTCTTCATCGGACTCCCGATCCTGGTTCTGACTCTGCTGGGCTGGCTGCTGTTCGCGCGCATCGAACGCGAGCTGGCGATCAATCTCCTGGGCGCCGCGGTCCGGCCGATGACCGTGCCCGATCCAACTCCGCGCACCCTCTGGCAGAGGCTGCTTGTGATGCTCGGTGACCCGGTCACCTGGAAGAGCCTGGTCTATGTCTTGCTCGAGTTCCCCTTCGGCATCTTTTCCTTCACCCTCGTGGTGACTCTGCTCTCGGTCTCGGTGACGCTTGTCTTTTATCCCGTCGTTTACATCGTCCTCAACAGCCTGTATCCCCAGTTTCCGACCGCGATGCAGGGAACGATGTGGCCCGGTGTGACCATCAACGGGCACGTCGACACCGCGATCGTGACCAACTTCCTGCTCGTCAGCGCGGTGGGCGTGGCCTTGCTCGTCGGCTCCCTGGCGCTGCTCAACGGAATCGGCTGGCTGTGGGGACGCTTCGCGGAGGTGATGCTGGGCGTCGACGAGAGCAAGCTTCACCTCGCGGCAGCGAAGGCCGAGGCCGAAGAGCAGCACGCGAGGGCCGACCAGGCAGATCGGAGCCGCAGGGAGCTCATCGTCAACGCCTCCCACGAGCTCAGGACGCCTGTCGCCAGCATCAGCGCGCACGTGGAATCGCTCCTCAAGCCCGGCCGCGATATCGACGAGGAGACGCGCCGCTACCTGTCCGTGGTGGCCACCGAAACCGACCGCCTCAGCTCCCTGGTCGATGACGTGATGTCGCTCGCCCGAGCTGACGCGGACGAGCTCCACCTCGATATGCGGGCGGTCGACGTGGCCGGCGTTGTGGACCAGGTCTGCGAAACGCTCGCCCCCCTGGCCCGCCGCGAGCGGACGCTCAGCCTCGTGCACACGGCAGCCCCCGGCACCCGCGCCATGGCGGACAGAGATCGCCTGGCGCAGGTCCTCACGAACCTCATCCGCAACTCGCTGAACCACACTCCGGACGGAGGCATCATCTCGGTCGAAGCGGCACCGGTCGCGGATCGGGTTGTGATCACCGTTTCGGACACCGGGGTCGGGATGGAGCCAAGCGACCTGGCGCGCATCTTCGACCGCTTCTACCGCGCCGACCCTTCCCGAGCACGCGACAAGGGCGGGTCGGGATTGGGGCTCGCGATCGTGCGCGACCTGCTCGCCGCGATGGGCGGCACCATCGCCGCCGAGAGCACCCCAGGGCAGGGCAGCGTGTTCCGGGTCTCATTGCCTCGAGAGGCGAGCTGAACCATGGCGTCGATCCTGGTCGTCGAAGACGAAACCGCCATGAACGACCTCATCCGCACCGAGCTGGAGGCCGAGGGTCACGTGGTGCGGCAGGCGCACGACGGGCCTTCTGCGATCAGGCTGGTCCAGGAGGATCCGCCGCAGCTGGTGATCCTCGATTGGATGCTGCCCGGTCTCGATGGGCTCTCGGTCTGCCGGCAGCTGCGGCAGGACTACCTGATGCCGATCATCATGCTGACCGCGCGGTCCGAGGAGGTCGATCGCGTGCTTGGGCTGGAGGTCGGCGCCGACGACTACCTGGTCAAGCCGTTTGGCGTGCGCGAGCTGCTGGCTCGCACTCGCGCGGCGCTTCGGCGGGTCGACCTCGAGGCCAAGCGCGGTCATGCCGCCGAGGGAGAAGACCAGGCCGTCGTCCAGGGTGCTCTCCGCCTGGACCCCACATCGCACAGTGCGACGCTAGACGGCGTGGAGCTGGCGCTGACGCCGAAGGAGTTCGAGCTGCTCGAGCTGCTTGCCTCCAACCCGGGACGGGCATTCAACCGCGAATTCTTGATCGAGCGCATCTGGGGCGGCGAGTTCGACGGTTTCGATCGGGCCGTCGACAACCACATCCGCCGGCTTCGCCAGAAGCTCGGCGACTATGGCGACAAGATCGCCACCGTCTGGGGCGTGGGTTACCGATTTATTGCCTAGCTTTCACCTCCCCGCAACGCGGGGAGGACAGGCCTGCTCGCGCAGCGAGCACGCCAGGTGGGCCGACTTTCACCTCCCCGCAACGCGGGGAGGACAGGCCTGCTCGCGCAGCGAGCACGCCAGGTGGGGCGACTCCCTTTTCCAAAGTGGCGACAATTCGCGACCAAATTGAGCGCGATGCGGCACCGGCCCGCGACATCTCCTTGACACGCTGACCTCTCGACGCCGGCTTCCACCGGCGGATAGGAGGAAGAGATGTTCGAACGATGGGGTCGCTTCGTCTACAGATTCCGGTGGGCCACGCTCGTGGGCTCGCTCGTGATGCTCGCCCTCTCGATCGCCGCCATCCTGGCGGGCGGCAACTTCAATGCCGACCGGCCCACGACCACGATGGAGTCCGACCGCGCCGGCGCCTTGATCAAGGCCGAGCTGCCTCAGGTCTCCGGCAGCGGAAGCTCTTTCCTCCTGCTTTTCAGCAGCCCCGATCTCAAGGTCGCCGATCCTCAGTATCGATCCGCCCTCGAAAACGCAGTTGCTCCCCTGCTGACCGACCAGCGCGTGAAGTCGGTGGTGACGCCTTACGGTGCATCGAGCGCCGGCCTCATCTCGCGAGACGGGCGGCAGGCGGTCGTGGTCGTGAACGTCAAGGACTCCAGCCGCATCGCCACCGGATACGTGCGGGACCTGCGCTCGAGGATAAAGCCCGGCCCGCTGCAAATCGTGCTCACCGGCAACGTGCCGATCAACAACGCGTTCGACAGGACCCTCGAAGCCGACCTTCAGCGTGCGGAGCTGGTGTCTCTTCCCATCGCCCTGCTCCTGTTGGTCTTCATTTTTCGCAGCGCCGTCGCGGCATTGCTGCCGGTGGGCGTGGCCCTTCTGACCATCGGTGGCGGAGTCGCGGCCACCCTGGTCCTGTCCTACTTCACCTACGTGTCTCAGTACGCGTTCAACATCGTGACCCTGGTCGGGCTTGGGGTTTCGATCGACTACTCGTTGATGTTCGTCTCGCGGTTCCGAGAGGAGCTCGTCGCGGGCAAATCACGCGAAGATGCGGTGGCCCGCGCGATGGCCACTGCGGGCCGCGCCATCACCTTCTCCGGTCTGGCGGTCGCGGTCGGGCTTTCGTCGCTCCTGTTCTTCCAGGGCACGTTGTTCGCATCGATGGGCATTGCCGGTGCGGCCGTGGTCGGCCTGGCGGTCCTCTATGCCCTGACGCTCCTGCCGGCGTTGCTGGCTGTGATGGGCGCGGGCGTCAACCGGCTCCGACTGCCCTGGCAGCGCGCCGCAACAGCGCGCGGCTTCTGGCACACGACCGCCACACGCGTGATGCGGCGTCCGGTTCTGGTGCTGGTCGCCTGCCTCGCAATCCTTGTGACGGCCGGCACTCCGTTCATCCACCTTCGTCTGGCAGGCAGCGGCGTCGACGCGCTGCCGCCGAGCAATGAGGCTCGGCAGGGTTATGACACGCTGGTCCGAGACTTCGCCGGCTACGACAACAACGAGATACCGGTCGTCGCGTACTTCCCGAACGGCAGCCCGACTTCTGCCGGCGGGGCCGCCACGGTGGCTGCATTGAGGCAGCAATTGGCCTCGATCCCGGGTGTGGTTCGCGTCGATGAGGCGGTGACGGGCACCCACATCGCCTTGCTGAATGTCGTCTCCAACCTGGACCCGTCGACGGATGGCGCTCGGGGCATCGTCACGACGATTCGGGCCCACAACACCCTGGCCGGCGGCGGCCAGGTCCTGGTGGACGGCCAGACCGCGGGCGACCTCGACATCATCGCCTTCATCAAGGCACGCCTGCTGGTTGCGGCGGCATTCGTCCTGCTTGTGACCTACGTGGTTCTCTTTTTGATGACCCGCTCCGTGGTCCTGCCCTTGAAGGCTGTGATCACCAACCTGCTCTCGATCTCGGCGTCGTTCGGGGCGCTGGTCTGGATCTTCCAGCAGGGTCACCTGGCCAGTGTTCTTCACTTCACCCCGCAATCCATCGATCCGACCGTGCCTGTGATCCTGTTCGCTCTCGTTTTCGGGCTGTCGATGGACTACGAGGTGCTCCTGCTCGCTCGCATTCAGGAGGTCTGGCGGCGAACGGGCGATAACACGAGGGCGGTGGCCGAAGGCCTCGAGCTCAGCGGCCGGCTGATCACGGGAGCAGCCGCGATCATGGTTACAACCTTCCTCGGCTTTGGCCTCGCGGACGTCGTGCTCATCAAGTCGATCGGCATTGGGATCGCGGTCGCGATCGCCGTCGACGCCACGCTGGTCCGCGCTCTCCTGGTGCCCGCGGTCATGCGATTGCTGGGAACGCGAAATTGGTGGGCGCCGCAGGCGCTCATCCGCATGCGCGGTCAGGCGGGCGCGGGTGAGCTCGAAAGCAACCCGGAGGCTGCATGACGGCTACGACCCGGGCGCCAGCACCAGTCCCGCCAGGAAAAAGGTAAGGATCAGAACCACACCCAGGATCGCGGCCGCCCCGACGTGGGCGGGCAGCTCGCTCGGCTGCGGCTGCGGCGCGGGTGCGCGGACGAACGCCGCCAGGACCGGCGCGAGCACCATCCAGCCGAGGATGAGGAAGGTCAAGTCGCTCGAGACGCCCATCGCGGCCGAGTTGAACAGCGCGAGCACGAGCACACTCACCAACAGGAACAACACGCCTACGAGCGCAGCCGCCAGCCCAAGCTCCTTCCAGCGCGCGAATCCCCTATAGCGGAGCACAAGGGCTGCCCAGGCGCCGGCCAGGATCGCGGGGCCCAGGCCGAACGGCACGGCCAGGGCACCATTGCCGCGAAACGACCAGCTGTCCGCTTGCGGTCCGTAGCGCGCCACCAAGAAGGTCGCCACGTCGAGAAAGACCCCTGCGGCCAGCCCGACGACGGCGGCCCACCCGATCAGGGTGAGCGCCCTCCTCATTTCGCGGATTCGGCGCTGGGCTCAGGCTTCAGGAATACGGCGCCAAGTGGAGGAAGGGTCAGGTTGAGGCTGTGCCGGTGGCCGTGGCGCGGCACCGGCGCGGCGTCGACACCGCCCAGGTTGCCCTGACCGCTCCCGCCGTAGATGGGCGCATCGCTGTTCAGCAGCTCGAGCCAGCGGCCGGCCAGGGGCGCACCGATCTGATAGTTGTGGCGCGGGACGGGCGTGAAGTTGAACGCCGCGATGATCATTTCGTTGTTCGCGCTCCGGCGAATAAAGCTGATCACGCTCTGCTCAGCGTCGCTGGCGTCGATCCAGGCGAAGCCGGCCGGGTCGAAATCGAGCTCGTGCAGGGGCTTCTCCTCGCGCATGACCCGGTTCAGGTCGCCGGTCCACCGGCTGAGGCCGCCGTGCATCGGCTGTTCGAGCAGGTGCCACTCGAGGCTCGCCTCGTGGTTCCACTCGCTCCACTGCCCGAACTCGATGCCCATGAACAGCAGCTTCTTGCCCGGCTGCGCATACATATAGGCGAGCAGCAGCCGCATGTTTGCGAACTTCTGCCAATCGTCGCCGGGCATCTTCCCCAGCAGCGATCCCTTCCCATGCACGACCTCGTCGTGCGACAGGGGAAGCATGTAGTTCTCCGAGAAGGCGTAGAGCATGCGGAACGTGAGCTGGTTGTGGTCGAAACGGCGGTGGACCGGGTCCTTGGATATGTACGCCAGCGTGTCGTGCATCCAGCCCATGTCCCACTTCATTCCGAAGCCAAGGCCGCCGAGGTAGGTCGGTCGCGAAACGAGCGGCCAGTTCGTCGACTCCTCAGCGATGGTCTGCACATCGGGGTGCTCCTTGTACACCTCGATATTGAACCGGCGCAGAAAATCGACCGCCTCGAGGTTCTCCTTGCCGCCGAACTTGTTCGGCAGCCACTGGCCGGCCTGGCGCGAGTAGTCGAGATAGAGCATCGACGCGACTGCGTCGACTCGAAGCCCGTCAGCGTGATAGCGGCTCAGCCAGCTGAGCGCGCTGCTGAGCAGGAAGCCGCGCACCTCGTTGCGTCCGTAGTTGAAGATCGAGCTGCCCCAGTCGGGGTGCACGCCCAGCCGCGGATCCGCGTGCTCGTAGAGGTGCGTGCCGTCGAACAGCTGCAGCCCGAACTCGTCGGACGGGAAATGCGAGGGGACCCAGTCGAGGATCACGCCGATGCCGTGTTGATGCAGGTGATCGACCAGGAACATGAAATCCTGCGGCGTGCCGTAGCGGCTGGTCGGCGCGAAGAAGCCGGTGACCTGGTATCCCCACGACCCGTAGAAGGGGTGCTCCATCACCGGCATGAACTCGACGTGGGTGAAGCCCAGGCGATGCGCGTAGTCGGCCAGCTGCGGCGCGAGCTCGCGATAGGTGAGCCAGCGGTTGTCCTCTTCGGGCACACGCATCCAGGAGCCGAGGTGAACCTCGTATACGGACCAGGGCGCCTGGCGATTGTTCGAACGCTGGCGGCTCGACATCCAATCGCTGTCGCCCCATTCGTAGCTGAGGTCCCACACGATCGAGGCCTGGCGCGGCGGCTGCTCCGCGGAAACCGCGAATGGGTCGGCCTTGTCGGCCCCGGTGCGGGTGACGCGCGAATGGACGTGGTACTTGTACAGCGCACCGTGCTGGACGTCGGGGATGAAGCCTTCCCAGATACCCGACTGCTCGCGCGGAACGAGCTTGTTCGCGTCGCGATTCCACCCGTTGAAGTCGCCGATGACGCTCACCCAGTCGGCGTTGGGAGCCCAGACGGCAAACCACGCGCCGGCCGGATCCGCCGACATGTGCGCGCCCAGCTTTTCGTAGAGGTGGCTGTGGGTGCCCTCGTTGAACAGGTGAAGGTCGAACGCCGTGAGCAGGGATGACGCGATCACGCGGGATGCACCACCTCGAGGATGCCGCGCAGCGGGATCCTCACCCAGTCGGGCCGGAGGTTGAGCTCGTAGCGCAGCTCGTACAGCGCCTTCTCGAGCAGCATCGTCGTCAACTGTAGATCCAGATCCTCTGCCGTTTGCGGTACGAACGAGGCAGTGCCGGCGGTGGTGAGGTAGCTGCGCAGGAAGGTGGCGGAGACGGAGTCGACCCAGAAGCGGGCCCAGGCCTCCAGCCGCGGCGTCAATTCGGGCTGCAGGTGCTCCGACTTGAGCGCCGCCTGGCTCGCGTAGTCGAACGAGCGCAGCATGCCCGCCACGTCGCGCAGCGCCAGTCGCTTCAGCCGGCGCTCGTAAAGCGTGCGGGTCGGCTCACCTTCGAAGTCGATGATCACGAAGTCGTGTCCGGTGTACAGGACCTGGCCGAGGTGGTAGTCACCGTGCACCCGAATCCTGGTCGTGTTCAGGCGTCGCGCGAGAAATGCGCGCAGCGCCTGAGTGATCCGCGGCTCCAGCTCGAGCACCCGCAGCGCGTCCTCCCGGGCATCTCCCGGGAGGCGGTTCAGCTGGCTGCGCAGGAGCTCCAGGGCCCGAGCCGCGAGCCCGTTGAGCGACTGATAGATGGACCGCTGGTCCTGCGGCGAGACCCGCTCGGGCGCAAAGGCGGGATCGTCGGGGTCGGAAGCCAGGGCGATGTGCAGCTCCGCGGTCCGGCGGCCGAGAAGCTTGGCCGACTCCAGGTAGCTGCCGACGGCCCTGGTCGCGATCTCCGGAAGGTTCACGGAGCTGGACTGCAGGAGGCTCCGCGGCAGCGCAGGCGGCTCTCCACTCGCCGGTGCCTCCATGGCCTTGAGGTAGTGCGCGATGGTGGTCAGGGTGTACTGCCAGGCGTCGCCCTGGTTGGGGACGTAGCCCTGGAGCACCGCCAGGGCCATCGGCTCGCCCCGATCGCGCCGGTACTCCAGGCTGCCGGCGAGAGGCGCGATCTGAGAGAAATCCGTCTTCTCGGTGAGGAAGCGACCGACCTCGAGCTCCGGGTTGACGCCTTCTTCGATGCGCCTGAAGACCTTGAGGATGAGGCGCTCGCCGAACACCACCGAGTTGTTGCTCTGCTCGGCCACAGACAGGGCGGCCTCCAGGCGGATCGTCTCGGGTCCGCGGAGGCGGGCGAATGCGCGGGTGGTCGACCCCACCAGCATTCCGGTCGAGCTGGCCGCCCGGCGGCGCTTGGCGATGATGTTGAGGAGGCCCTCGGCGAAACCGGGTGGACCCAGAGCGTCGTACAGAAGCCCGCGCTGATCCTCGGCCGTCGGGCGCAGCCAGGCCACGGCCGAGTGGGGCCACCGCTCGATGATCTGCTGAGACTCCGCCGCTGTCGCATAGGTGACCGGCAGCAGGTACGTCTCGGGATCGCCCTCGGCGTAGCTGACGAGCAGCGCCAGCAGATACGCGCTCCGATCCATGCCGTTGACCTCGATCGCATCCACGATCGAAACCGACTTCAGCCGCCGCGCCTTACCCGCAAACCAGCGGCGCTGCCGGATGTAGGGAAGCACGACCGCTTCAAGCCTCTCCTTCGCCGACCCGAAGAGAACCGAATCCCACGAGCCGGCCACCTTGATCTCGGGCAGCAGCGCGGCCGTCACACCGGAGTCGGTCAGCATCGCCGGCGCGCTTCGGGGCTGGATCGAGAACCAGTAGAAGGAGTGCGGTCCCAGCGTGAGGAAGTAGGGGGTGTCGCCGACCACTGGCAGCTCGGTGGCGCCGAACAGCTCCACCGGCACCATTCCCTTCCACTTGCTGAGGTCGAGCTCGACGACCTGCAGGAAGCGGGAGAGGTTGGCGATGCACAGGATCTGCTCCGACTCGTAGCGGCGCACGAAGGCCAGGACCTTGCGGTTGTCGGGCCGCAGCAGCTCGAGCGTGCCCCTGCCGAAGGCGCGGTGGCGCTTGCGCAGCGCAATCAGCCGCTTCATCCAGGACAGGAGCGAGTGGGGGTTCTGGGACTGCGCCTCGACGTTGACGCTCTCGTAGTGGTATTCGGGGTCGGTCACGATGGGCAGATAGAGGCGCTGGCGGTTGGCCCGCGAGAATCCGGCATTGCGGTCGGCGCTCCATTGCATCGGCGTGCGCACTCCGTTGCGATCGCCGAGGAAGATGTTGTCGCCCATGCCGATCTCGTCGCCGTAATAGATGACGGGCGTGCCGGGGAGCGAGAACAGCAGCCCGTTCATGAGCTCGATTCGCTTGCGGTCGTTGCCGAGCAGCGGGGCAAGGCGGCGGCGGATGCCGAGATTGATCCTCGCCGCACGGTCCTGCGTGTACGCGCGATACATATAGTCGCGCTCCTCGTCGGTGACCATCTCGAGCGTCAGCTCGTCGTGGTTGCGTAGGAACAGCGCCCACTGCGAGTTATCGGGGATCGGAGGCGTCTGGGCCTGGATGTCGACGATCGGGAAGCGGTCCTCCATGCGGATCGACATGAACAGGCGCGGCATGAGCGGGAAGTGGAAGGACATGTTGCACTCATCGCCCTCGCCGAAATAGGCGACGGCGTCCTCCGGCCACTGGTTGGCCTCCGCCAGCAACATTCGGTTGGGATAGTGCTCATCGACGTGCCTGCGCATCTCCTTCAGGAACTGGTGCGTCTCAGGCAGGTTCTCGCAGTTCGTGCCTTCGCGCTCGAACAGGTAAGGAATCGCATCGAGCCGGACGCCGTCGACGCCGGCATCGAGCCAGTAATCCATCGCCTTGAGGACCGATTCCTTGACCTTGGGGTTATCGAAGTTCAGGTCTGGCTGGTGGGAGTAGAACCGGTGCCAGTAATAGGCGCCGGCGACGTGGTCCCAGGTCCAGTTGGAGACCTCGAAGTCCTTGAAGATGATCCGCGCGTCCTGGTACCGCTGGTTGGTGTCGCTCCATACGTAGAACTCTCGCGCCGCGCTTCCCGCGCGAGCGCGCCGAGCTCGCTGGAACCACGGATGCTGGTCGGAGGTGTGATTGCAGACGAGCTCGCTGACGACGCGGATTCCGCGACGATGCGCTTCCTTTATGAACTGGTGCGCATCGGTCAGGCTGCCGTACATCGGGTTGACGTCGGTGTAGTCGGCGATGTCATACCCGTCGTCGCGCATCGGGGACGGGTAGAACGGCAGGAGCCAGATCGCATTTACGCCAAGGTCCTGCAGGTACGGCAGCTTATCGATCAGGCCCCGAAAGTCACCGCTGCCGTCGCCGTCGCTGTCGTAGAAGGCGCGTACGTGAACTTCGTAGATGAGCGCGTCCTTGTACCAGAGGGGGTCGTCATCGAGCGTAAACGTCTCGAGCTTCCGGCGCCGGTTCGTCGTCTGGATCACAAGAAATACTCGAAGTCGTGCTCGCTGCGGATCCGCCGGCGGAAGCGGAAGATCTGCGCCGGCGATGACTGAGGGTTGAGCTCGACGTAGTTGCGAGGACCGTTCCAGATATAGCGCGCGCCGCTCAGCAACTCATGCGCCTGGTAGCTGCGGTCACTATCGATCCCAAGCGCGTCCAGCGGCAGGCTGACCATGCCGGTCTGCGTGTGGTGCGGATCGACGTTGACGACCATGAGCACCACGTCCGCGAGGTCGTCGGTGCTCTTCGTGTACGCGATGATCTGGTCGTTCTCGGTGGGGTGGAACACGAGGCCGTTGTCGCTCTGGAGCGCCGGGTTCTCGCGGCGGGCCTTGTTGACCAGCGTGATGAGCTCGCGAAGGCTGTCAGGGCTGTCTCGGTCCCAGCTCCGGATCTGGTACTTCTCGGAGTCGAGGTACTCCTCCGAGCCGGGTTCTTTGGCGCGGTTGTCGCAGAGCTCGAAAGCGGGCCCGTAGATGCCATAGCTGGCGCCCAGGGTCGCGGCCAGGACGAGCCGGGCCGCGAAGGCGGGCCGGCCGCCGGTCTGCAGGTACTCGGTGAGGATGTCGGGGGTGTTCGGCCAGAGGTTGGCGCGGAAGAACTCGCGGATCGGCGCCGACCGAAGCTCGGTGAAGTACTGGCGCAGCTCCCAGCTGGTGTTCCGCCACGCGAAGTATGTGTACGACTGGCTGAAGCCCACCTTGGCCAGGCGATACATCACCTTCGGCCGCGTGAACGCCTCGGCCAGGAAGATGACCTCGGGGTGGTCCCGCTTGACCTCGCCGATCAACCACTCCCAGAAAGGGAACGGCTTGGTGTGGGGGTTGTCGACGCGAAAGATCCGCACGCCCTGGTCGATCCAGAAGACGACGATCGAGAGGAGCTCTGCCCACAGTTCGCGCCAGGCTTCGCACTCGAAGTCGAAGGGATAGATGTCCTCGTACTTCTTGGGCGGGTTCTCGGCGTACTGGATGGAGCCGTCGGGCCGGTGGCGGAACCACTCGGGGTGCTCTGTCGTGTACGGGTGGTCGGGCGAGCACTGATAAGCGAGGTCGAGGGCGATCGACAAACCGTGCTCCCCGGCGACGCCGAGCAGGCGGCGGAAGTCTTCCAGGGTTCCCAGCTGGGGATGGATGGATTTGTGGCCGCCTTCCGCCGATCCGATCGCCCAGGGGCTCCCAGGTTCGTCGGTTTTCGCGCCCATCGCGTTGTTGGCGCCCTTGCGGTGGGTTCGGCCGATGGGGTGGATGGGCGGAAAGTAGAGGACGTCGAAGCCCATGCCCGAGATGTAGGGCAGCCAGTCCTCGACGTCGCGGAACGTGCCGTGCTTACCCTGCTTGCCCGCCGACCTGGGGAACATCTCGTACCAAGCGCCGTACCGGGCCTGCTCCGGTTCCACGCTCACGCCGAGCTCGCGACCGTATGTCACCGAGCGACTTCGGTCGGCGTGGCGGCCCATGAGCTCGGCGAGCTCGGCGCCCAGGGCCGCCGTCGCCGCGGCCTTGCCCTGCCTGAGCTGGGCCGCGAAGGCGAGCAGGCGCTGGCCGTCCAGGCCTCCGACCCGATCGGCCGCCTCCTCGACGATCTTCGCTCCTACCTCCAGCTCCAGCGTCACGTCCTGGCCCGCCTCGACCCGTTTCGCCAGCTGGCGGCTCCAGGTGTCGAAGGGATCGACCCACCCCTCGAGCGTGAACCGGTATCGCCCCAGCTCGGTGACCGGGAACTCGCCCCGCCAGCGGTCGTTGGTGTTTGGAGCCATGGGCGACTCGGTCCAGCCCTCGCCGTCCTCATGGCGGTTCCGCAGGACGGCGTCGAGCGCGTCATGCCCGTCAGCGAACACGTCGGCCTCGACGCTGACTTTCTCCCCCAGCGTCCGCTTGGCGAGGAATCGCCCGGAGTCGATCTCGGGCGACACCGACTCGATGGCGACGAGCCTGCGACCTGGGCTCCCCGCATCGCGGGGAGCTCCCTCGCGAAGCGACGGTGAGGGGCGGTTCGGCCTCGCCGTCCGCTTCACGGGTGCGCGAGCCACGGCTAAATCGTACTGATCCCCCTCTCCCGTGCGGGGAGAGGGGTCGGGGAGACGGGCGTCAAGCCAGTAATCTTGTTGCCGTGGGGATGCTGCGCTCGATCGATCCCGCGTCGGGGCAGGAGATCGCCCAGTTCCCGGAGCTCGATGCCGCAGGGATCGAGTCCGCCGTCGCCCGGGCCTGGGGCTCGCGCCACGCCTGGCGTGACGTCGGCATCGACATGCGGTCTTCGCTGCTGAAATCAGTCGCCGGCGTGCTGAGGGCCGACAAGGCCAGGTACGCCGCGCTGCTCACCGCTGAGATGGGCAAGCCGATCATCGAGGCCGAGGCTGAGGTCGAGAAGTGCGCCTGGTCCGCCGCCTGGATCGCTGACAACGCGGCCGGGCTGCTCGCCGACGAGCCGCTGGAGAGCTCCGCGACCAGGAGCTATGTGCGGTTCCAGCCCCTGGGTGTGATCCTCGCCGTCATGCCCTGGAACTTCCCCTTCTGGCAGGCGTTCCGGGCCGGGCTGCCGGCTTTGGCGGCCGGGAACGTGATGCTGCTGAAGCACTCTTCCAACGTGCCCCAATCGGCGCTCGCCATAGAGGAGGTTTTCCGCGAGGCCGGTGTGCCCCAGGGCGTCTTCCAGACCCTCCTCATCGGCTCTGGCGCGGTCGACCAGATCATTTCGGACCACCGGGTGGCGGGCGTGACCCTCACCGGCTCGGAGGGGGCCGGGGCGCGCGTGGCCTCAACGGCGGGCAAGGCGATCAAGAAATCCGTGCTCGAGCTCGGTGGCTCGGATCCCTTCATCGTCCTTGCGGATGCCGACGTCAAGGCGGCGGCCACAGTCGCCTGCCGCGCCCGCAACCAGAACAACGGCCAGAGCTGCATCGCGGCCAAGCGCTTCATCGTCGTGGAGTCGGTCGCGGACGAGTTCGAGTCTCTGTTTGCGGCGGCCGTCGGCGCCCTCAAGATCGGAGACCCCAAGGACCGCGGCGTGCAGGTCGGGCCATTGGCGCGCGCCGACCTGGTCGACGAGCTCGAGCGCCAGGTCAGAGAATCTGTGCGATTGGGCGCACGGCCGCTCACCGGTGGCAAGCGCCTGGACGGTTCCGGTTACTACTTCGAGCCCACAGTGCTCGCTGACGTCCGGCCTGGCATGCCCGTGTACCACGAGGAAACCTTCGGCCCCGTCGCGGCGGTGATTCGCGTTAGCGACGAGGAGGAGGCGCTGCGAGTGGCGAACGACTCCGAGTTCGGACTCGGCTCGAGCATCTGGACGGCGGACGTCGAGCGCGCCACCAAGCTTGCCGAGAGCGTGGAGGCCGGCATGGTCTTCATCAACGGCATGGTCGCTTCGGACGCGCGCCTGCCCTTCGGCGGCGTGAAGAAGTCAGGCTTCGGGCGAGAGCTGTCGAGCTACGGCATCAAAGAGTTCACGAACATCCAAACCGTCTGGATAGGCCCAGCCAAGTAAGTAGAGAGGGGATCGCCCCACCGCCGTGGCCGCTGCGCGGCCAGGACGCCTCCCCACGGTGTGGGGAGGTGAATTTGTCATCCGGGCGGCAGCTTCCTCGTCGCCTGGAGGTGCTTCCGAGCCAGGACGGAGTAGCTGTCCCTCAAGGCTTTGCGGGGATCGAAGTCGAGGCTGCGCGCCTTCTCGGGCAGCGCTTCGAGCGGTCCTTCGAGCTCGACGAACCAGCCGAAGTCGAGCGTGTCGAGGGTGACCGTCACCACGCCGTCAAGCGTCCACATCTCCCGATGCTTCTTGTAGGTGAACTCGACCTGGAAGCCCAGCTGCGCAAGCAGGTCGAGGGTCGCATGCACGTCCTTGACGTCGACCTCGGTCTCCTCGCGAATCTTGACGCCGCCAACGAACCGCGCCGGCCCCTTCGCCGTCAGCACGCCGTGCGGGCCTCCATCGAGGACGCGCAGCCTCAATGTCGTGTGGCGCGTCGACTTACCCGGCCCGTGGAAGCGGTAGTTCTCCTCGTCGTACTTGCCGTCCAGCCTGGCTCCCCGCTTGCGCAGCATCGCGCGCTGGCGGGTGTGGTCGCGGGATCCGTCCACGCGGAACTTCAGCTCGCATTCCACGCTGCGGTCACGAAGTCTATGAGCGGCACGGCCCTTGGCCACGGTCGGAGATTAATTGATTGGGCGATGCCCTCTAGAAGGAGGACCTAGGCGGCGGCTTCTTTCTTGATTCGGTGCAGGGAGGCCGTGACAGCCGTGCACTCGTCCTCGACGTAGTCGAGGCCAGCCTCCTCGGCGATCCGCCGCGCCTCGTCCGATCGGATGCCAAGTTGCAGCCATAGCGCCTTGGCGCCCACCGCCACCGCCTGCCTCGCGATCTCAGGCCCGTCCTGTGCCGGCCTGAATACGTCGACCAGGTCGATCTTCTCCGGGACGTCGGCCAGGGAGCGGTAGACGCGCTCCCCAAACAGCGTGTCGGCGAACGGGTTGATCGGGATGATCCGAAAGCCGCGCAGCTGGAGACCCCCGGGCACGGATCCGCCGGCCTTGCTCGGGTCGCGCGAAGCACCCACGACCGCGATCACCGTCGCCGCCTCGAGGATCTCTCGTCCTGACTTCATCTCAACTGTTGGCAAGCCCGTGCGCCGCCGTTGTATTCCCGGCCTGAACCCCGAGCAG
>DATINX010000175.1:0-2505 GCA_035473835.1 Candidatus Dormiibacterota bacterium
CAGATAGCGCTCGTCACGTTTGTCGATGTCCTTGCCGTCGACCGCAGCCAGCCTCCGCTGACCGTGCTCGACCTTGTCGCGCAAGAGCTGCCGTTCTTCATCCTTGCCGTGACCGGGGTGGGGCTGTTCATCCGCCGCAGCCCACGCGAGGCTGCGGTCCGACTCGGGGTGGTCACGCCGGCGTGGTGGCAGCTCACGCTCGCGCTCGCCGCCGCGGGCGTGTTCGTCGCCTTCAGCCAGGGGGTCGACGCGTTGAGTCATGCATGGACGCCGCAGGTGGCGCACAACGTCGACACCACGACCCAGCACCTCTTCGGCGGCCTGAACGACCCCATCGGCATCGTGGCGCTGGCTTTACTGCCGGCGATTTGCGAGGAGATCCTGTTCCGCGGCGCGCTTCAGCCGAGGCTGGGTCTGGTGGTGACCGCGCTTCTGTTCACCTCGATCCACACCCAGTACAGCATCTCGTTCGACACCCTCGCGGTCTTCATCCTCGCGCTCGGCCTGGGGCTGATTCGCAAATACACGAACACGACCACGTCGGCCGTCTGCCATGCCGCCTACAACCTCACGACCGGAATCGCGGCGACCATCGGAATCGGCACGGCCGTGCTCGGTTTTGCGATCGCGGCGGAGCTTCTCCTGGCGGGGGTAACCATCTACGCGCTGTGGTCGTATCGCCGGCGCCAGGCCGGCCGCGAACAATCGATGACTCCCAGCCCTTAACAGGCAGGGTTGTCGGTGCAAACCGAAATTCCTAGAGTGCGCGGAAGGTGCGAGGCGGGGGAGGGGCCACACCGGGACAGGGAGGGCCCCAAAAGGAAGAGGGCGCTTTGGCCGGGGCGGCCCGGTCGTTGGTCACTGATCTTCTTAACACCCGGGCTGGCCACGCTCGCGCCTCTCGGCTACAATCGGGCAGCATGGCCCCATATATAGGAGCTGACATGATGGTCGACCCCCAGATGTTGGCTACCACCCGCTCAGCGGTGATGGCCATCGTCAATCAGAAAGGGGGCGTCGGCAAGACCACCACGGCGATCAACCTCGGCGCCGCCCTCGCGGAGCTTGGCCACCCGGTTCTGCTCGTCGACCTGGATCCCCAGGCCAACTCCACGTCCGGCCTGGGCCTGGACCCGTCCCGAGTCCGCAACACGATCTACCAGCTGCTGGCCGGAGAGGCGAGCGTGGAAGAGTCTATGGCGGAGACCACCATCCCGAGGCTCAGCCTCGTGCCCTCCCACATCGACCTCGCCGGCGCCGAGATCGAGCTGGCATCGCTTGACGAGCGCGAATCGAAGCTGCGCAGTGCGCTCGCATCCGTGCCGATGGGAATCGAGTGCGTGATCATCGACTGCCCACCTTCGCTGGGACTTCTCACGCTGAACGCCCTCACCGCCGCCACCAGCATGCTCATCCCCACGCAGTGCGAATACTTCGCTCTCGAGGGACTGCGCCACCTCCTCTACACGCACCAGCTCGTGCGCACGCGCCTCAACCCCAAGCTAGAGGTGGCCGGCATCCTGATGACGCAGTTCGATGCGCGCACGACGCTGTCATGGGACGTGCTCGAAGAGGTGCGCCGAACACATCCGAGCCACGTCCTGAAGACTTTCATTCCCCGCAACGTTCGGATCAGCGAAGCGCCGAGTCACGGCAAATCCGTCATCCAGTACGACCCCGCATCGCGCGGCGCCGCCGCATATCGCGCCCTCGCAAAGGAGCTCTTGGAACGATGACTCAACCACACCCACGCGGACTAGGCCGCGGACTCGACGCCCTCATCCCCATGTCTCGCGAAGGCGAGGCGATGGTGCCGCAGATGATCGCTGTCGACCAGATCAAGCCTTCGCATCAGCAGGTCCGCACCCGCTTCGACGCCGAGCCTCTGGGCGAGCTGGCGGAGTCGATCCGCCAACACGGTGTCCTGCAGCCGCTCCTCGTGCGCCGGCGCGCGGACGGTTACGAGCTCATCGCCGGCGAACGGCGCTGGCGGGCCGCGCGGCTCGCGGGACTCACGTCGGTGCCCGCGGTGGTGCGCACCGACGCCGGCAATGATGCGCAGCTCGTCCTCGGCCTCATCGAAAATCTCCAGCGCGCCGACCTCGACCCTATCGAAGAAGCCCGCGGGCTCAAGCGCCTCACCGAAGAGTTCGGCCTCACGCATGACGAAGTGGCGCAGAGAATTGGCAAGCATCGCGTGTCGGTGACCCAATCGCTCCGCTTGCTTGGCGGCTGCGCGGCCGTGCAGTCATCGGTGGCAGCCGGCGCCATCATGGCCGGTCACGCTCGCGCGCTGATCGCGCTTGACAGCCAGCAGGCCGAGGAGCACGGCCTCAAGGTCGTGATCGCAAAGCGCCTTTCGGTCCGCCAGACGGAGAACTGGGTGCGCACTTACAAGCCGCGTCGAGTGCTCGGGAATGACGGACCCGCGGAGCTGCGCGGCATCGCCGCCAACGCCGAATCGATGCTCGGTGTACCGGTGAAGATCACCGGCAGCCTCAACCG
>DATINX010000176.1:0-2363 GCA_035473835.1 Candidatus Dormiibacterota bacterium
ATCGACGCCCTGTCGCACCAGGCGGAGAACCTGATGCTTCACGGCGGCGTGCATGTCGACTCGGGCGTCCAGACGTCGGCGGGCTTTCGGGTGCACGGCGTCGACACCCTCGAGCCCCTGGTCGGCCGGGGCATCCTCCTCGACGTCGCGCAGAACCAGCGGCTGCCGCCCGCTTACGCAATCTCCCGAGGGGAGCTCGAGGATGCGGCGAAAACGGCCGGCGTGGAGGTGCGTGGGGGAGACGTCGTGCTCGTCCGGACGGGTTATGGCGCGCTGTGGTCTGACGTTCCGGGGTACCTCAGCGCGGCAGGTGTGAGCGCGGCGGGTTCGCGCTGGCTGGCGGATGTCGGCGTGCGGGCCGTCGGTGCCGACAACATGGCATGGGACGTTGAGGGGCCGGCCGACCCGGAGCTGGGAGTCACGCTGCCCGGCCACCTGCTGCTCCTGGTGCGAGCGGGGATCCCGATCATCGAAAACCTGAACCTCGAGGAGCTGGCCGCGCAGGGCGTGAACGAGTTTGCGTTCGTCTGCCTGCCCCTCAAGATTCGTGGCGCCACCGGGTCGCCGGTGCGCCCCATCGCCCTGGCATAGACCATAAAAAACTTGCGGCCGGTGTGGGAACCGGCCGCCAGATCGACGCTATACGAAACGGATCCCGTTCAGCGGCGGCCGACCGTCTGGAAGCAGTCCAGGCAGTAGACCGGGCGGGCCCCGGTGGGCACGAATGGCACCTGTGTCTGCTTCCCGCAGTTGGAGCAGATCACGTCATGCATCACCCGTGTCCGGCCGTTACCCTCCGACGACCGGCGAGCCGCCCGGCATTCCGGACACCGGCGTGGCTCGTTCTGCAGTCCTCGCGACTGATAGAACTCCTGCTCCCCACCCGTGAATATGAAATCGCGCCCACAGTCACGGCACTGCAACGTCCTGTCCGAGAAACTCACCGTCTGGCCTCCCCATGAAAGTCGCTCAGAGGCCCGGACGAAGGTGACCGGTCTACCCCCTCTAGCGTTGCGGGGGCGATTTTAACGCGCCCGCCGGCAATTTGGAGACGCCGCCTTTGGAGCCTAGGCGGGTACCGGGTCGCGCACCCCGGCCGCGTCATCCTCGGGGACGGGCTCCGCGACGCCTGTCCGGCTGGGGACGCTACTCAACGGAACCTCCTTCAGGAACACGGTCGAGACCAGCGCCGCGATCAGGATCAAGCCCGCGAAGAGGTAGATGTCGTGGAGGGTGTCCGCCAGGGCGAGCCGGATGGCATTCGCCACCGCCGGTGGCAGCTGAGCCAGCGCTCCCGGCTGGAGGATGGCGTTCGCGCCCCCTGAGGGCATGTGGCTCAGCACCTGCGGCGGGAGGTGCAGGGAGCCGATCCGGGCGCCCAGGTATCCCGGCAACCGGTTGGCGAGCACCGCGCCGAGAATGGAGCTGCCGACCGTGCCTCCAAGGTTGCGCCAGAACTGAATCTGGCTCGACGCCACTCCCATGTGCTTGCGCGGCAGGGCCACCTGCACGGCGGTCAGGTAGAGCGGGAAGGTGACGCCGATGCCGAGCCCGACCACGATCAGTGCCGCCACCACGCGCCATTCCGCGGTCGAAGGCGTGATCAAGGACAGCAGGTACATGCCCCCGATCATCACCGCGACTCCGATCGTGCCGAGGAAGCGGTAGTACTTGATCCGGCGCATCACGAATCCGGTCACCGTGCTCGCGGCAAGGAGGCCGAACATCATCGGGGTGATGAGCGCGCCCGAGTTGGTGGCGCTGATGCCAAGCACGCCCTGGAACACCAGCGGCGTGAACAGGATCGACCCGAACATGCCGAACGCGGTGAGGAAGCCGACGATCATCGAGACGGTGAACGTCGCGTTCTTGAAAAGCTCGAGCGGCACGATCGGGTGCTCGACGCGGGCCTCGACGAACACGAACGTCGCCAGCATCACCGCCGAGAATGCGAGCAGCCCCGCGACCTCGGGTGAGGTCCAGGCGTGGTCGCGCGTGATCGAGAGCGCGATGAGCAGGGGGACGATGCCCGCGGCCAGCGTGAACGCGCCCCAGAAGTCGATGTCGCGCCACGATGCTTGCGAGCGGACGTAGGGGAGTCCCGCCAGGACGACGCCGACGGCGACGATACCGACGGGGATGTTCACCTCAAAGACCCAGCGCCAGCCCCAGTGGTCGGTGATCCAGCCGCCCGCGGTCGGGCCGATGATTGCGCTCAGGCCGAACACGGCGCCGAACAGGCCCTGCACGCGTCCGCGGTTCTCGGGCGGGAACAGGTCGCCGATGACGGTGAACACGGTGGCGAACAGGACTCCGCCGAAGATGCCCTGGATGCCGCGGAACACGATCAGCTGCGTCATGTC
>DATINX010000177.1:0-1553 GCA_035473835.1 Candidatus Dormiibacterota bacterium
GCTCCGATCAAAGGCAGGAGTCGTTCCAGATTTCGGATTCCTGTTCCTCACTGTTTGGGATGCCAGCAAGGCCATCTACGGCTATGGCT
Source organism: Candidatus Dormiibacterota bacterium (assembly GCA_035473835.1). Lineage (GTDB taxonomy): Bacteria > Chloroflexota > Dormibacteria > Dormibacterales > Dormibacteraceae > UBA10449. The sequence goes on from DATINX010000177.1 coordinate 90, forward strand.
CAGTGACCTGCCTGGTTTCTTCGGACCAAGAATTACTGGAGAACGGCGTCCACTGGGCGCTCGGTTAGACCGCTTGCTTTGAACTCCGCCGGCGTCCGATAGCCCAGGCTCGAATGCGGGCGGACCTCGTTGTAGTGCCGCCGCCACTGGTCGATGCCCACTTTTGCTTCGACCCGGTTCCGAAACCACTGCAGGCTGAGATGCTCGTCACGAAACTTCCCGTTGAAGGATTCATCGGTCGCATTCTGCCACGGCTTGCCGGGGTCAATCAGCGCCGTTTCGATCTGCGCGGTATGCAACCAGCGCAGGATCGCGGTCGCGACAAACTCCGGCCCGTTGTCCGAGCGTAGGTACGTCGGGGCCCCGTGCACGCTGACGAGCTGGGCCAAGACCTCGATGACCCGCGGGGACCGGATGCTGCCGGCGACGTCGATCGCCAGGCACTCGCGCGTGAACTCATCGACGACCGTCAAACACTTGAGGCGCTGGCCGTTGGCGCAGTGATCGAACACGAAGTCGTAGGCCCAGACGTGATTGCGCCCCTGCGGGGGTTGCGGCCGTGGGCGGCTCGCCGCGACCCGGCGCCGTGGCCGTTTCCGGGGCACTTGGAGCCCCGCGGCTCGCCAGAGCCGGTGGGTGCGATCGGCACTCATCGCGTGGCCTTGGCGCGCCAAAAAGATCTGGATGCGCCGGTATCCGTAGCGGGGATACTGCGCCGCCAGGGCCCGCATGGCCGTGAGCACCGGCCGGTCTCGGACCGCCAGCCGTGACCGATAGGTCAACGTGGACCGGGCCACGGACAGGAGGGCGCACGCGCGGCGGCTCGACACGCCGCGCGATCGAGCATACGCGACCTCCTGCCGGCGCGCGCGGGCGCTCACCATTTTTTTCGCGTGATCTCCTTGAGGACCTCGACCTCGAGATCGCGCTCGGCCACGAGCTTCTTCAGCCGGCTGTTTTCGTGCTCGAGGTGCCGCAACCGCCGGACATCCAGGGGCTCCAACGTCCCGAACCGCTTCCGCCAGGCATAGATCGTTTGCTCACTCACCCCATGCTTCCTCGCCACCTCTGGTACGGACCGTTGATCGGCCTCCCGCAGGATCGTGACCATCTGTTCTTCGGTGAACCGCCCCTTGCGCATGGCTCCCTCCCCGTCCCGGAGGCCGCCATTCTCTCAAGCTTGCCCTGGTCCGAAAATCCCCAGGCAGGTCATGGCCACCACGCAGACACCAGAATCACCAGCACAATGACGGCGAGCAGCACCCAGAGGCCGACGTTCACCCAGCCGAGGCTCGTCGTCATCAGGCCCGGCATGCTGTCACGCTTGCGCTCTAGTTAGGGCTGAAGTTCGTCCGCCTGAATGCTTATACCCGAAAACTGAGCGCGTACCGGACACGCGTCAATGTGATTGTGTCCCTACACGGTAGCGGGCTCGCCCTTCTGGGCTGCGGCAGCATCCAAACC
>DATINX010000178.1:0-4631 GCA_035473835.1 Candidatus Dormiibacterota bacterium
ACGTCCAGGGTCTCCCGCCGAACTTTGGCGGCTGGCAGCGGTTCTTCCACAAGGGGCTGGACCTGGCGGGCGGCACGCACATCGAATACCAGCTGACGAACTTCCCAGCCGGCCAGACCCGCTCGGACGTACAGCAGCGCACGATCAGCGTCATCTCGAAGCGCGTCAACTCCCTGGGGGTCAGCGAGCCTGAGATCCGCGGTGCCGGCACCAACAACGACCGCATCACCGTCGACCTCGCCGGCGTCACCGCCGCCCAGGCCCAGAAGGTCATTGGCGCGGTGAACAAGCTCGTCTATACGAAATGGGTACCCGACACCAAAGTCACAGGAGGCATAGAACCTGGCTACAAGCCGGCCTTCACCGGCCTGACCGGTGACGACATCGCGAGCGCCACGGCGGTCATCGACCAGAACGGCATCGGTTGGGTGGTCAACATCGTGTTCACTTCGCGAGGGGCCGACCTCTTCTCGACCCTGACCCAGAACAACGTCACTGCCTGCCCTGGGGACCCGAACACCACCGCGTCCGCCAATTGCGCGCAGCGCCACCTGACCATCTGGCTGGACCTCACTCAGCACGACATCGACAACTGGGAGGACCCGGCTTACGCCAACAAGGTCTCCCAGCCCTACGACACGACCTGCCTCGCGACCGCAGCGCCGACCACCGTCTGCCCCAAGCTGCTGGTCGACGCGGTGACCCTGCAGGCGATCACCGGCGGGAACGCGGTCATCAACGGCGGCGGCAACGGGTTCACGCAGTCAGCCGCGACCGACCTCGCCACTGGCATCAACGCGGGCTCGCTGCCGGTCGACCTGCAGGTGCTCAGCGTCCAGCAGGTGGGCTCGACCCTCGGCGCCGAATCCGTGAAGCTCAGCATCGCTGCCGGCCTCCTCGGCCTGTCGATCGTGGTCCTGTTCATGATCGTCTACTACCGGGTGCCGGGCCTCCTCGCGAGCCTCGCCCTGCTGTTCTACGCCGGCGCGGTGTTCGCGACGTTCAAGATCGTCCCGGTCACGCTGACCCTGGCCGGCATCACGGGATTCATCCTGTCGGTCGGTATGGCGGTCGACGCCAACGTCCTGATCTTTGAACGCTTCAAAGAAGAGGTGCGCGCGGGAAGAACGATCCCGGCCGCGGTCGACGCCGCCGTGCGCCGAGCGTGGCCGGCAATCTGGAACTCGAACCTCTCGACGTTCATCACCTGCCTCATCCTCGGATTCGTGGGGCCCGGTCCCGTCAAAGGATTCGCCGTTACACTTGGCATCGGCGTCGTCGCGAGCCTCATCTCCTCGATTGTTGTCACCCACAACCTGCTCGCGATCGTCATGGCGGGCGGTCGCTTCCGCAGCCCGGCCCTGATGGGGGTGGATCGTGTCCGACCAAGCTGAGGATGCCAAGGGCCGGTTTGTAACCGAAACCCCGGAGACCGAAGAGGAAGAAGAGGCGGAAGAGCAGGAGGACGAGCAGCAAGGCGCCGACACCCACAAGGCTCTAGTCGAAGCAGCCCGCGCAGAGACCCCGCCCGCACCTCCCCGGGTCCGGAAGATCGACTTCGTCAGCCGGCGTAACTGGTACTTCCTGTTCTCGCTGCTGATCATCATCCCCGGCATCCTTTCCATGGCCCACAACGGGTTCAAGCTCGGCATCGACTTCGCCGGCGGCACGGAGTTCACGGTCAACTTCGTCCAGAAGCCGACCCAGGCTCAGGTCGAAAGCGTGGTGGCTGCCGACATCCCGGGGGGCTCGGTCATCTCGACCGGCAACGGCGGCTACATCATCCGAACTCCGGCGCTGACGCCGGCGCAGCAGCAGACCTTCGAGAACCAGATCCGCTCGAGCCTCGGGAACTACGACCTGCAGCAGGTGCTGGAGGTCGGCGCCACCATCGCCGGCGAGACCATCCAGCTGGCGCTGCTCTCGGTCGTGATCGCGGCGTTCGTGATCCTCATCCTGTTGACGTTCTGGTTCCGCAACGTGCCTGGAGGATGGCGGGCAGGCTTCCAGTTCGGCGGCTCAGCCCTGGCCGCGCTCCTTCACGACGTGTTTCTGCTCACAGGTGTCTTCTCCATTCTTGGCACGGTCTTCCAACTGCGGATAGGGGAGATCAACAGCCTGTTCGTGACCGCGGTGCTCACGGTGGTCGGCTTTTCCGTCCACGACACCATCGTCGTCTTCGACCGGATCCGCGAGAACCTCCGTGTGAGCCAGCGGCTGTCGTTCGAGCAGGTGGTCAATCTCAGCATCATGCAGACCGCTGTACGGTCGATCATCACCAGCTTCACCGTGGTCCTGGTGCTCGTCGCGATCCTGGTCGCCGGAGGCGACACGTTGAAGGGCTTCGCGCTCGCCCTCCTCATCGGCATCGTCTCGGGGACCTACAGCTCCATCTTCAACGCCGCCCCTCTGCTGGTGGTCTGGCGGAAGCTGCAACCAGTCCGTTAACTGCGCGGTCCGACCGGCTGGTAATGTGGTCCGAGACCGCCAACATGCCGACATGGCCAATAACGTCGATCAAGGAGCTGCTCGAGCCCACGCTCAACCACATGGGCTATGAGCTGTATGCGCTCGAGCAATCAGGTCATGCGGGTCGAACGCTGCGCGTGTCCATCGACCACGCCGAGCCGATCAGCATCGAGGACTGCGAGCGTGTAAGCCGCGTCGCAGGTCCCCTTCTCGACCACTCGCGATTGATCGATGGAGCCTACGACCTCGAGGTCTCGTCGCCCGGCGCCGAGCGACCCCTGCGGGGCCACGGCGATTACGAGCGGTTCAACGGAAAGCGCGTCAACATCCGCTACCTCACCGGCCCCTCGGAGACGGTCGTTGAAGGGCAGCTGGTCGCGGTCGATTCCGCCGGCATCGCGGTCTCCGCGCTCGGCGCGCGAGGCAGGGCTCCGGTGATAGTCCACATTGCATGGGATGACGTTGTCGCGGGCAGGCTCGCGGTCGCAATCTGACGCTTCCACTGAAAGCCTCGCGGACGCCCTGACGGCGCTCTGTGCAGAGGTCGGCATCCCGTTTGCGGAGATGCTCCACACGGTTGAGGTGGCGCTCGCGGCCGCGTACGTGCGCGCCTTCAATCCGCCGGGCGACGTCCGCGTGAGGCTCGACACGGGGACCGGGGCGTTGGTGGTCACGAGTCGCGCCGTCCGAAGCGATGGGAGCGAGATGGTCAGGGAGCTGCCGTCCGAGGACTTCAAGCGGATGGCGGCGCAGCCCGCCAAGCACGCAGTGCTGAGGCACATCCACGACCTGGAACGGGACAAGGTGCTGCGCGACGTCGCCGAGCATCGGGGCGAGCTTGCCACCGGCATCGTCGACCGCTCCGAAGCGGGCACCGTCTATGTCGACCTCGGTCGCGCTGAAGGCGTCATGCCCCCGGAGGAGCAGATCCCTGGCGAGCTGCTGCATCCGGGCCGGCCGGTGCTCGTGGTCATCCTCGACGCGCAGCGCAATCAGCGGCAGGCGCAGGTCCGTGTGTCGCGCGCGGCGCGCATGTTCGTCCATCGCTTGCTCGAGGCCGAGGTGCCCGAGATCAAGGCGGGGACGGTGCAGATACGCGCCATCGCGCGCGAGCCGGGGCTGCGCACCAAGATCGCGGTTTCAGCCACAGAGTCCGGTCTCGATCCGGTCGGGGCTTGCGTCGGCCCGAAGGGTGTTCGGCACCGCGCGATCCTCAGCGAGCTCGCCAGCGAGCACGTCGACATCGTGCCGTGGTCTGACGACCCCGAGGCTTTCGTCGCCGCCTCGCTTGGCCCGGCCAAGTCGGATTCGGTGACCATCGACCGCGCCACGCGCACCGCCACCGTGCTCGTGCCGCGCGCTCAACTCTCGCTCGCCATCGGCCGCGATGGCCAGAACGCGCGACTCGCCGCCAAGCTCACAGGCTTCCGGATTGACATCAAGGCAGGCGAAGGCGACGCTTCGGGCGATGCCAAACCGGCGACGTGACCCCATCCGCACCTGCGTGGCGTGCCGGCAGGAGGCGGGAAAGAGGAGCCTGGTGCGGGTCGTTCGAGGCGCGGGCGGCGTCGCCTCTATAGACGCTGCCGGTCGCGCGCCCGGCCGCGCGGCCTACCTTCATCGGGACCCCGAATGCATCGAAATCGCGCGCAAAAAGAAGGCTCTCGACAGGGCGTTGAAGGCGACCGTGGGCCCCGACGTGTGGGCTGAGCTGGGCTCCTAGCACAACCGGCCCGAAGTTTCGAATTCGGCGCGGGCGGCATAATCATAGGTTCGGGCATGAAGGCACACGAACTCGCACGCGAACTTGGGATCAGCCAAAAGGAGCTGGTGAACTTTCTCCAGCAGCGCCGGCTGACACGTAACGCCGCCGCGCCATTGGCGCCGGGGGCGATCGAGGCTGCCCGTTCGGCCTTCAAACCTTCGTCCGTGGCGGTCAAGATCGAGGCCAACGGTGAGCGGAAGGTCGAGCTGCCCCCGACGCTGTCGGTCAAGGACCTCGCCGACAAGCTGGCCGTGAGCCCGGTCGAGGTCATCAAGAAGCTGATGGCGTCCAAGATCCTGGCCACCATCAACCAGGTCATCGACTTCTCGACCGCCGAGATCGTGGCGGACGAGTTCGGCTTCACCGTGGAGCCGGTCAAGAGCGAGGACGTGGTCGC
>DATINX010000179.1:0-3285 GCA_035473835.1 Candidatus Dormiibacterota bacterium
AGTTCCTCCACGACCTGCTCGAGGCCTGCGCCGTGCGAGGCCTTGATCAGCACCCGGTCGCCCCGGCGGGCGTTGTTCTGGACCCACATCACAGCCGCCTCGCGGTCGGGCACCAGGTGCGCTCCGGAGGCATTGGCCAGGGTCCGTCCCAGCTCGCTGTCCAGGACGGCGACCCCGTCGAAGACCTCTGCCGCCCGCATTCCGACACGCCGGTGCGCGTCGTCGGCCAGCGCGCCCAGCTCGCCCATCGCGCCCAGGACCGCGAAAAGCCGCCCTGCTCGCGGCTTCTCGGCCATCGTGTCGAAGGCCGCCAGCATCGATTCGGGGCTTGCGTTGTAGGCGTCATCCACGATCACAACACCCTTCGACGTCAGATGCTCTTGGAGGCGGTGCGGAACCGCAACTTCGGCAAGAGCCGCGGCGCCCGCAGCGAAGCCCACGCCGGCAAACTCGCCCGCGGCCAGCGCGGCGAGCGCGTTCCGGGCCTGATGGCGTCCTTCGAGGGCGAGGCGGACATGGACGCCGCGGATTGTGAACTCACAACCGCCGCCGCCGTCAGCCCGGTAGTGCTCGCCCCGAATGTCGCCCCCGCCGAGGCCGAATGTCGTTACGGGCGCGGCCGACATCGCGGACAGCGTGCCGAGGAATGGGTCGTCGGCATTGAGGATCGCGCGGCCGGAGCCGGGGAGGGAGGCGACGAGCTCGCCCTTGCCGCGCGCGAGGAGTTCTTGCGACGCGAAGAACTCCATGTGCACGACCCCGATGTTCGTGATGATGCCGATCGATGGCTTGGCGAGCGCCGCGAGCCGGCCGATGTCGCCCGCGTGCTGCATGCCCATCTCGACAACGAGGGCTGTGTGCTCTGGTTCGAGCTTCAACATCGTGAGCGGCACGCCCGTCTCAGTGTTGAGGTTGCCGCTCGTACGCAAGACCGTGTACTTGCGCTGGAGGATCGCGGCGACCATCTCTTTGGTCGATGTCTTGCCGTTGCTGCCGGTGACACCCACCACCAGAGGGTTCACGCGGTCGCGCACGTAGCCCGCGAGCGAGTAGAGCGCGTTCCAGGTGTTGGGGACCAGGACCTCGACGACCCCATGCGATAGCTCCGTGCGGCGCTCGACGACCAGCGCCGCGGCGCCGCGGCTCAGAGCATCGGCGACGAAACGATGGCCGTCCAGCTTGCCTCCGCGCAGGGCGAAGAACACGCCGCCCTGAACCACTTCGCGCGAATCGGTGTGGTAGCTCGCAAACGTGTTTCCGACCTGGGTGCCGCCTATCTCGCCCCCGCCGGTCGCCTCGAGGAGCTCGAGGAGAGTCAGCTTCATACGTATAAGTGTGGAACGGTGCGGGCAGCCAACTGGTTCTCGAGCTTTGCCAAGTGGAGCTCAAGCCCGAATTTACTTCGGGCGTCCCCCAATCGAAATGCTTGCTTCGCCATTCTTTGCAACAGAGTTTTCTCCACCTGTGAAATCGAAGATTTCACAGGTTTACTAGTCGGGGGTTATGCGCCAGTCGACGACAAGGGCCTGCGCGATCTTCTGCCAGATCGGTCCGGCGGTGATGTAGCCGTCGTTCAGGGTCCAGTCGTACTGGCTGCCGGGGGCGTGCGGCTTGCGCTCGACGACCAGCATCGTGAATTTCGGGTGCTTGGCGGGCAGGAAGCCGACGAACGACGACCAGACGTCCAGTGTGTACTGGCCGTTGACCGGAATCTGCGAGGTCCCGGTCTTGCCGGCCTGGTCGAGAGCGAAGCCCTTGACCCGGGTCGTGTAGCCGGAGCCGTGCTGCACGACCTGCTCCATCATCGTCGTCATCTGCGCCGCGGTCGATGGGCTGATGACCTGGCGCTGGGGCTTCAACAGAAGCGGGTTGAGGGTGGTACCGACGCGCTCGACGACGTGCGGCGGAGCATATTTCCCGCCGTTCGCGACCACATTGATCGCGGCCAGCATCTGCACCATGTTGACCCCGATACCCTGTCCGAAAGAGGTCGTGGCGTACTGGCTGTCGCTCATCTGGTCCTGCGACGGAAGGGGCACTGACGTTTCGCCGGCGACGTCGATGCCGCTCGGCTGCGTGAGTCCGAAACCCTTGAGGTAGCTGTAGAACGCGGGGTGCCCTTCGGCCAGCATCGCTTTCATGGCGCCAACGTTCAGCGAGTGCTGGAGCACGTAGGTGTAGTCGATGTTCCCGTGGTTTCGATGATCCCAGTCGGAGATCCGGAATCCCCCAACCTTCAGGTAGCCCGGGTCGTTGATGACGGTGCTGGGCGTGATCGCCCCTGCGTTGATGGCACCCGAAAGGGTGGCGACCTTCATCACCGACCCCGGCTCGTAGAGGTAGCTCGAGACGTTGTCCTGGAACAGCGCCGGGTCGGTGTGGTTGAAGTTGTTGGCGTCGTAGCTGGGGTAGTCGGCCCACGCGATGATGCCACCGGTCGCTGGATCCATGATCAGTACGCTGGCGCTCTCCGCCTTGTCGTGCTTGACGCCGTCCGCGAGCGCCTGCTCGGCTGCGTACTGGACGTTGGCGTCCAGCGACAAGACGAGGTCGGAGCCGTTGACCGGGTCCTGGTGGGTGTGGGTGCCGAGGACGATCTCCTGGTTGGCGAGGTCGCGGAAGCTCGAGATGTACCCCGGCGTGCCGGCCAGCTCCTTCTGGTAGTACTGCTCGAGCCCACGCTGTCCCTGGCCGTCAAACGTCACGAAACCGAGCAGGTTGGCGGCCAGGCTCGAGCCCGCGGCGATGCCGGGCAGGTAGGAGCGCTGCGTGTCGTCCTCCAGCCCGACGCCGGGCAGCTTCAGCGCCGTCAGCTGGTCGGCCTTGGCCTTGGGGAACCGGCGCAGGATGTATGCGAACTTCGACCCCGACTCGAGCGTCTGCATTACGCCGGCCTTGTCGACGCCGAGCACGGCCGAAAGGCCGGTCGCGACGCGATCCCGAACGCCGGGAGCCACCTGGTCGGGGGAGACGAACGCCGAATAGACGGTCGTATTGACGACCAGCTGCGTCATGTTGCGGTCGAAGACCACGCCGCGAGTCGCCGGCAGCTGGACGAGCTCGTGGTACTGGGCCTGCGCCTGGGCCGAGAGCTGTACATGACGCAGCACCTGCCAGTACGCCAGCCGGGCCCAGACAGCACCGCCCATGAGCGCCGCGATCGTCAGCAGCGCCAGGATGCGCAGGCGCGCCCCCATGACGTGCTCGACTCGAGGGGCCCTCTTGCGAAGAGCCCCTGTGCTCAACTACTTGCCCGCCGCCAGGACGTCGCGGGTGCCGCCGACC
>DATINX010000180.1:0-9699 GCA_035473835.1 Candidatus Dormiibacterota bacterium
TACCAGTAAAGGAGTCGCGGCGCTCAGCAGGCAGAACAGGCTGATGGCGAGAAACGCATAGGCCGGGCTGATCGTGAACAGGTAGCCGCCGACGAGCGAGCCCAGGATCTGGATCGCAGTCTGGATGGTCTGGAAGGCCCCCTGGGTACGTCCCTGCTGTCCCGGCTCGGCCCGGCGGCTCACCTCGGCGATGAGGCTCGGGGCCCCGGAGATCGTGAACGCGCCCTCGATCAGGCCCAGGCCGATCAGCCAGGGCACCGACGCGATGAACGGATAGATGGCGGAGAAGAAAGCAGTCACGATGAGGGACCCGACGATCAGCTTCCGCGCGCCGAGACGATCACCGAGTGCACCTGCGCGAGCGCTGACCAGCATCGCGGGAATGCCAAAGGTCGCAAAGGAGATCCCCACCGCGAACGTCGTCGCACCGCGAGACGTCATGTATAGGGACCAGATGGTGTCGAAGGTGCCGATCATGTATGACGTGCCCGCGCCGAGGAGGATCAGAGGCATGAGCCTGCGCGCGATGCGCAGCGCGCCGACCGGGATCTCCGGTCCGACCTCGACCCGCACGTTGGGCAGCGTCGCCAGGGCGACTGCCGCAAGCCCGCAGATGAGGGTAGCCACGACGAAGACGATGCTCAGGTTGAACAGAGCGAGAAAGCCGCCGATGGCGGGACCGACGATGATCCCGACCATGTTCATCGACTGCATCATTCCGTAGGCTCGGCCGCGCTCGGTCGGCGCGGTCACCTCGGCCAGCAGGCCGTTGGACGCAGGCCAGAAGGCGCCCGCGGCGGCGCCATGCAGGAATCGGACGACGATGAATCCCTCCAGCGGCAGCGGCGGCAGATAGGCGAGAAAGAGCAGGGCCTCGGCGGCCATGGCCCCGATCATCACCGGGCGGGTCCCAAACCGATCGGCGGCCCAGCCCGCGGGATAGCGAACGATTGCGTTGCCCAGCAGGCCCGCGGCGAACACGGCCCCGACGAGCGCGGCTGAGCCGCCGCGTCGACCCAGGAATATCGGCAGCAAGGGCAGGAAGAACCAGACCCCGATCGCGCCCAGGAGGTTGCATACGTAAAGGGTCCAGAGCGTTCGCCGCTGCATCGCGTCGCGTGCAGATCGCATTCCGTTGAATACTGGCAGAGCCATGACGGAGGACCGGCTCGCTCAGCTCGAATGGGATCTCATACCGTACATACCGCATTACGCGCACATGCACATGGCGCTCGACGAGGTCCTGCTGCAGAGAGTGATTGCGGGCGCTCGGCGGCCGACCATTCGCTTTTGGGATTGGATCGAGCCCGCGCTGGTGATTGGTTCGCACCAGTCTGTGATGAACGAAGTCGACAGCATGGCGGCGCGCGAGCTTGCGTTCACGCTCACGCGGCGGATGAGCGGGGGCGGCACGATGTTGTGCGAGCCCGACCGCACGATCACATATTCGCTATACGTGCCCTCGACGCTCGTGAGCGGCCTCTCGTTTCGCCACTCTTATGCGGTCCTCGACGCGTGGGCGGTGAGGTCGTTCGTCGCCCTTGGCGTGCCGGCGTCCTATCGCGAGATCAACGACATCGTCTCGCCGCGCGGAAAGATCGCCGGCGCGGCGCAGGCTCGTCGCCGCGATTTCGTCCTGCACCACACGACGATCGCGCATTCGATGGACACGGCCGTCCTCCCGAGGGTGATCCGCGTCGGGCGCGAGCGATTGTCCGATCGCGGCACTCGCAGCGCGGACAAGCCGGTCTCTCCCTTGTCATGGTTCACGTCCGCAAGCTGCGCCGAGGTCGCCAGGCACATGGAGCGCTCGTTTGCCGCCGACTTCAGCGCGCGCGATAGCGAGGTGACAAGCGAGGAAATGGACGCCGCAGAGCAGCTGGTCGCTACGAAGTACGGGACGGCCGGCTGGATCAACCGGCTGCCGTAAAACGCTCGGCGCTAGCTCATCTCCCACGACACGACCAGCTGGGGGCACTGCTCAACGTGCTCGCGGTAGTGGCCGCGCAGCCAGCCGACGACGTCATCGGGGCTCGTGGGGAGCGGGTCCTGTCCCTCTCGATACATGACGGGGGTCTTGTGCGACCAGTCCACCGCCGATATCCCTCCGACCGTCTCTTTCACGGCATGGTGCAGAGCCGCCATCTCAGCCATGGCCTGCGTCCGCTCGGTGCCCGTCAGTCCTACTTTGGCCTTCTTGTTGGCCTCGACCGGCTCCTCCGGTTTGTCCAGAGGCTGCACTGTCCGATGGGGATCCGTCTTGAGCGCGTCGAGCACGCGCCCGTAGTGGACGAGGACCCAGTTGACATGCACCTGCAGCCCACCAAGGGCGTAATCGTCGCCTGGTTTCAGGTAAGGGAGGGCGGCGTCGGGCACGCGCATGAAGACCGCCTCCCATTCGGCTCGGGCCGCATCGAGGTCCGCCAGCGCAGCGTCGCGATCCACAGGGCTAACGTACACCCGGGATGACCCGCTCGCAAAAATGGACGCTGGCCGCGACCGTGCTCGCGTCCGCCACCGTCTTCCTGGATGCAACGGTCGTCAACGTCGCGCTGCCGAGGATCGGGCGCGACCTGCCCCATTCGCTCGTCGGCGTGCTCGAAGGCCAGACCTACGTCTACACGGGCTACCTCCTGTCGCTCAGCACGCTCTTGATCCTGGCCGGTGCGCTCACCGACGCTTATGGGCGGCGCCGCATGTTCATGCTTGGGCTGGCCGGGTTCGGCCTCACCTCAGCTTTGTGTGGATTGGCGCCCAACCTCGAGACCCTGATTGTCTTGCGCGTCCTGCAGGGAGTTGCCGGCGCATTTTTGGTCCCTGGCTCGCTGGCGCTGATCACAGCGAACTTCAGCGGTCCGCTCCAGGGCCGCGCCTTCGGAATCTGGTCCGGAGCGGCGGCGGGCACGACCCTCCTCGGCCCGGCTGTGGGCGGCGTGCTGGTGGACACCATCTCGTGGCGGGCAGCGTTCCTGGTCAACATCCCGATCACCGCGATTGCGCTCTACGCCACCTGGCGTCACGTGCCTGAAAGCCGCTCTGCCGAGCGGCCCGCCGGTTTCGACTGGCTGGGAGCGGTGCTCGTCGGCGTCGCGGTGGGCGGGCTTGCGTTCGGCGCCGTCTACGGCCAGCAGCGTGAGTGGCGCGACCCGGTGGCGTACATCGTGCTCGCGGTCGGCGCCCTCGCGACCGCGAGTCTTCCTTTTTACATGGGCCACACGCGCAACCCGCTGATCCCGCTGACCCTGTTCAGGTCCCGCGCGTTCACGACCATCAACATCTCCACGCTGTTGATCTATGGCGCCCTCTTTGCAGTTGGATACAACTCCGCGCTCTTCATACAGGGCACTCTGGGTTACAGCGCCGCGGCGGCCGGGCTCACCTTCATTCCGAGCGGCGTGCTGCTGACAATTCTGTCGCCTCGTTTCGGGACCCTGGCCGGCAAGTACGGCGCGAGGCCATTCCTTATCGTTGGGCCCCTGCTGATGGCCGCGGCCTGCATCCTCTACGCGCGCATCCCGGCCACGAGCGTCGGATGGCAGCTGCGGCCCGACTCGCCATCGAGCCTCTTACCGCCGGCGTCATACCTCATCGACTTCCTGCCGCCCGCGATCATCTTCGGCACTGGCCTCGCGATCATGGTGGCGCCTTTGACTGCGGCCCTCATGGCCTCGGTGGCCGTCGACCACGCGGGCCTGGCGTCTTCGATCAACAATGCCATCTCGCGCATCGGTCCGCAGCTGGCCGGTGCCCTGATATTCGTCGTGGTGACAGCCGTCTTCTATACGTCGCTGGCTACACGCGTCCCCGGCACCGACGCAAACTCGTCTGCGCTTCGCGCGGAGGTGAGCCCGCTCAACCGGCCGTCGCCAAGCGCACCCGCCGATGTCGCGGCGCAGGCCCACTATGCGTCGGCGGACGCATTTCATGCGGCGATGCTGATCTCCGCGGGCCTGCTGGTAGCCGGGGCCGCCGCGAATGCCATTGGCGTGGCGCGCAAGCAGCCTGAGGACGTCAGCGCGGGAACGCAGGCCGTTTCACAGTAGCCGGCGCACCAGGGCGGCGCGCTCGCGTCTTCGAGTGCCCCGCGGACTTCGAGGCGAGGGTCCTGCCGTCTCTCACTCTCTCTAAAGTCTCACGATCTGGAGCGTCGCAGCCGAGTCCAGTGCTCACTCAATGCCACTCTTCTCAGTATGTGAAAGCGGATGTACGATTCAGCCATGACCATGGCGCGTCCCGGTGCAGGCAGCCTCGACCTCGTGGTCGCGGGCACGCTTGCCCTGCCGAACGGGCGCCTCGTGGCGGGCGAGCTTGGCATCGCCGGCGGCCTCATCGCCGCCATCGGCGAGCCAGGCACGCTGCATGGAGCGGCTGATCGCCTGGACGCCGGCAGCTCGCTGGTCCTGCCCGGCGTGGTCGACGCGCATGTCCACACTCGGAGCGAGCCGGCCGAGGGCTTGACGCGTGCGACGCTGGCGGCCGCGGCCGGAGGGGTGACCACGATCGTCGACATGCCTTACGACGACCCGACCCCGATCACGAACGTCGCCGCCTTCATCGACAAGACCGCGGCCGTCGATCGCGAGGCGATCACCGATGTCGCGCTGTGGGCCACGATCGCCAAGACAGGCGGGCTGGACGAGATCGAGGAGCTGGCCGGTGCAGGAGCCGTCGGCTTCAAGGTGTCCACCTTCGAGACGCATCCCCTACGCTTCCCCAGCATTCCCGACGGCGAGCTGTATCTCGCCATGCAGCGGATCAAGGCGGCCGGCTCGCTGATCGCGTTCCACGCCGAGAACGACGACCTGGTCCGCCGCCTCAGCGCGCGGCTTGCCGCTGCGGGCCGCCATGACGCATCAGCCCATGCGGCGGCGAGGCCGCCCGTCGCGGAGACGGAGGCGGTGGGCCGAGCATTGGAGCTCGCGCTCGCCACCGAGGTGCGGGTTCACATCGTCCATGCCACGCTCGAGCGCTCGTACACGCTCGTCGCGCGCGCTCGCGAAGACGGCGTCGACGCCACGGCCGAGACGTGCCTCCACTACCTGTTGATGGACGAAGACGAGCTGGCGCGCCAGGGAGCGCGGGCCAAGATCAACCCGCCGTTGCGTCCTCGGAAGGAGATGGAGGCGCTGTGGCGCCTGCTCGCGGCCGGCGAGATCGCGTACGTGACGACCGACCATGTGGGCTGGACGAAGGAACGCAAGGAGACGGCTTCGATTTTCGATGCGAAGTCCGGCGTTCCCGGCCTCGAGCTTTTTCTTCCGCTGATGTTCGACGCGGCTGTGGTCAATCGTGGCTTTGCGGTAAGCGAGCTGGTCAAGCTCTTGAGCGAGAACCCGGCGCGTCGCATGAACCTGTGGCCGCAGAAGGGCGGCCTTGCCATCGGCGCGGACGCCGACGTCATCATCTTCGACCCAGAGCGCACGTGGCGCGTGAACGAGGCCGCGCTGCACACGCCCGCCGGCTGGAGCCCGTACCACGGCCGCGATCTGACCGGTTCCGTCGAGACGGTCCTCGTGCGCGGCCGCCAGGTGTTCACTCGCGGCGAGGTGGTCGGCACGCCCGGGCAGGGACGCTGGGTGCGGCCGGGCACGGAGCGGTCGCGGCACGCGGCAGCCGCGAGGTGAAGGCGCCGGTCGCGATGCGCGATAGGCCTAAGGCCGATGGAGATCTGGTCACGTGGATGGCCGGCACCCAGCTGCTCGCCCGCGCGGTGAGCCTCATCCTCTATCTGCGCGAGCGCGACGAGGCGGTCACGGTCGGCGAGCTCGCGCGAGCGCTCGAAGTCCCGACCAATACGGCCTATCGCCTGGTGCGCACGCTCGAGCTGGGCGGCCTGGTCGATCGCAGCCACCGCCCGTACGTCTCGCTCGGCCTGCGCTTCATGGATCTCGGCCAGGCCAAGCAGAGAGAGATGACGCGCGAGTTGGCCCCGGTAGCGCTGCCCATCCTCGAGTCGCTCAGCGCCGAAACCGGTGAGACGGCGCTGCTGCTCATGCCCACCGGCGCGCGGGCCATCTGCATCCTGGCGGTCGAACCATCACGCGCAATCCGGCTCTCGTATCAGCCAGGACACGTCCTTCCTCTTTATGCGGGAGCGTCGGGCAAGGTGATGCTGCCGTGGGTCTCGGCCCAGCTGGTGGACACAGCGATCGCGCAGGGCGAGGGCCAAGTGCTCGCGGACGGACGCCGTCTCACCGCGACGGCGATCAAGGCGGAGGTCAAGGCGATCCGGTCGTCCGGCTACTGCGTCACCCATGACGAGCTCGACGCGGGGGCCGGCGCGGTCGCAGCGCCGGTCTTCACTCGCGGCGGGCAGATCCTGGCGTCGGTCAGCGTCGCCGGCCCCAGCGTCGGCTTCGGCGCCGATCGCCTGCCGGCCCTCATAGAAAAGGTCGTCGTCGCCGCCGCCGAGACGGGGCGCGGCCTGGCCCAGGCCTGGACCTCGGCGGCCCAGGAGCGCTCGTGAAGGAAGCGCGCCGCATCGCCGCCGCGCGAGGCACCGAGCTGCGATGCCTGGGCTGGCGCCAGGAGGGCCTGCTCCGGATGCTCGAGAACGTCCTGGAGGTGGGCGAGCGGCCGGAGGACCTCATCGTCTACGCGTCGCTGGCGAAGGCGGCGCGCGACTGGGACGCATTCGACGCGCTGGTGAGCGCGCTGAAAACACTCCGCGACGACCAGACCCTCGCCGTGCAATCGGGCAAACCGATCGGCGTATTTCCAAGCCATCCCCTGTCACCCATCGTGGTCATGGCCACCAGCAACGTGGTCGGCCATTACGCGACGCCGGAGAACTTCTACGCGCTCGCCGACCGCGGCCTGACCATGTGGGGCGGCCTCACCGCGGGCGACTGGCAGTACATCGGATCGCAGGGCGTGCTCCAGGGGATCTACGAAGTGCTCAGCGCCGTCGCGCGAGAGCATTTCGGCGGCTCGATCGCGGGGCGTCTGGTGCTCACCGCCGGGCTGGGCGGGATGGGGAGCGCCCAGCCGGTGGCGATCCGCATGCTGTCCGCGGTCGGCCTGGTCGTCGAGGTCGACCCAGCCAAGCTGGAGCGAAGCCTCGGCCGCGGCGATCTCGCCGCCATGTTCACGGACCTCGACTCGGCGCTCGCTGCCTGCTTCGCCGCGCAGCGGCAGGGCCGCAGCCTCACGGTCGGTCTGCTGGGCAATGCGGCGGACACGTTCGGCGAAATTGCAGCACGAGGGATCACGCCCGACGTGGTGACCGATCTCACGGCGGCACACGATGCGCTGTTCGGCTACGTGCCGCAGGGCCTCGGCCTTGAGGAGTGGGCAGCGCTGCGTAAGGCCGACCCGGTGGAGCTGACCGTCATGGCCCGCCAGTCGATGGCGCAAGAGGTCAGGGCGATCCTCACGTTCAAGTCGCGCGGCGCCATCACCTTCGAGAACGGCAACAACCTCCGCGTGCAGGCGGCCACGGCCGGCGTCCCAGACGCGTTTGCGATCGACGGCTTCGCGGACAGATACGTGCGCCCGCTGTTCTGCAGGGGCATCGGGCCTTTCCGCTGGGTCGCGCTGAGCGGAGAGCGGTCCGACCTCGCGCAGCTCGACGACCTGGCAGGCGAGCTGTTTCCCGAACGACCCGAGGTCCGCGTGTGGATCGAGCTTGCGAGCACGCATGTCGCTGTGCAGGGGCTGCCCGCGCGCAGCTGCTGGCTCGGGCATGGCGAGAGATCGATGTTCGCCGCCGCGGTCAACGCCAAGGTCGCCGCGGGCAAGCTGGTAGGGCCGGTGGCCTTCACGCGTGACCACTTCGACTCCGGTGGGATGACCGCACCGCACATCGGGACCGAGGGAATGGCCGACGGCAGCGACGCCATCTCGGACTGGCCTCTCCTCGATGCGCTCCTCATCTGCGCGTCCGGCGCCGACCTGGTCGCGATCCACGCGGGAGGCGGCGGCTACGCGGGTTACATGCAGAGCGCCGGAGTGACCATCGTCGCCGACGGCACCGCGGCGGCTGACACGCGCCTGCGCCATGGTCTCGACGCGGACAGCGGACTGGGCGTGCTTCGGTATGCCGACGCCGGATATGACCTCGCCGCGCAGGCAGCGCGCAGCGCGGGCCTCGGGATGGGGAGGACTTGATGCGCGAGCTGACTCACGGCGATGCGGTGGACGGGATCTGGGGCGGGTCGGTGCTCGCCTGCGGCGGAGGCGGCTGGGTTGCGCACGGCGAGCTGATGGCCGACATGGCGACGCGAATGGGCACCCCAATCCTCTCCTCCGTCGACGAGGTCCCCGACAACGCGCTCGTGGTCACGGTCACCGCCATCGGCGCGCCGGGCGCTGCAGATTGGGAGATCCAGCCACGCGACTACGTCAACGCGCTCAAGCTGGTGATGGAACGCACGCCCGCTCCGGTCGTCGCCGTGCTCACCGCGCAGAACGGCGCGTCGACGACGATCAACGGCTGGATCCAGTCGGCGATGCTCGGCGTCAAGGTACTCGACGCGGCCGGCGACGTGCGGGCGCACCCGACCGGGAAGCTGGGCGGGATGGGCCTGACAGAACGAGAGGGCTACACGACCGTGCAGGCGGTGGCCGGCGGCAACCGCAAGCTGCATGGAGAGCTCCGCCTCGTGACCGAAGGCACGATCGTCACCACGTCCAACGTCCTGCGCGACGTCTCCGTGCGTGTAGGCGGTTTCATCGCAGCGGCGCGCAACCCCGTGGAGGCGTCGTGGGTGAAGAAGCACGCCGCGATCGGCGCCATCACGTACGCGCTCGACCTCGGCCGTACGATGCGAGCCGCCGAGGGTTCCGGCGCGCGGGCCGTGATCGACGCCGCATGCAAGCAGACCGGCGGCACGATCCTCGCCGACGGACCCGTGCATATCACGAAGCCGATGCGCACCGAGGGAGGCTTCGACCACGGGTCGTTCACCATCGATGGGCTCGAGCTGCGCTACCTCAACGAATACATGACCGTCGACCGCGGACAGCACAGGCTCGCCACGTACCCGGACGTCATCACGACCATGTCCATGAAGACTGGACGGCCGGCCACGATCTCGGAGATCAAAGAGGGAGACGAGCTTGCCGTCTTCCACGTGCATCGCAAGCATTTGCCCCTGTCGTCCAGCACCCGAGACCGGATTGCGCTCGCCGAGGTCGAGCAGATCATGGGCGTCGAGCTGATCCGGCGCGTCAAGGAGTGATCCGCATGCCGGCCGTGAACAGCGCGCGCATGCAGGCTGACCTGGAAGAGCTCGCGGAATTTCGCGATCCGACCCAGGAGGGATGGACGCGCACGGTTTTCTCCGCAGAGTTCGTCCGCTCGCGCGAATGGGTCGCGACCAAGATGCGCGACGCGGGACTCCAGGTGACCCGCGACGCGGCCGGAAATCTTATGGGCAGCCTTTCGGGTGAGGAATCGCGCGCAGCGCTCGCCACTGGGTCGCACACCGACACCGTGCCGGGCGGCGGGCGATTCGATGGCCCCGCCGGCGTGCTGGCGGCGATCGAGGTCGCGCGAAGCATCCGCGAGAGCGGCCGGACGCTGCGCCACGACCTGCGGGTCGTGGACTTCCTCGGCGAGGAGCCCAACGAGTTCGGGCTGAGCTGCATCGGCAGCCGCGCCATTGCCGGCACGCTGACCGCTGAACATCTGGCGGCGCGCGATCCGAGCGGCCGCACGCTTGCGGAAGCGATCGACTCCGCCGGCGGTGATTCGCG
>DATINX010000181.1:0-6036 GCA_035473835.1 Candidatus Dormiibacterota bacterium
TATGCCGGCGAGGGCGTACGTGAGCGGAGATGCAGCGCCCGCGATCTGCATCGGGATCGGCAGCACGGACAGCGGGTAGTACACGCCCGAAACGAGGAGCAGGAAGCCCTGGACGGCGATCGACATCTGCTCCCCCTTCTGGGGCGACAGCAGGGGCAGGACAGCGGTGAAGATGCTCAAGCCGATCAGCGGCACGGTCGATGCGGCCAGGACCGCGAGCGCGGCGGGCATGTTCGCGTGCGAGAAATCCAGGCCGAAAGTGGCGGCCGCGATGACCAGGACGACGAGCGTGCGCGCCAGCCCGTATCCGATCGCGAACAAGCAGATGCCGAAGAGATGCGTGATACGGCGCACCGGCGCCATGAACGTGTACTCGATCGTGCCTTCCCATCGCTCCCAGCTGATGGCAAATGCCGTTTCCATGAACACGAGCGACAGGTAGCCCCACAGGAGCGCGCCGACGAGCAGGTACAGCTGTGCCCGGTGCAGGTCGAACGAGCCGCCCGCCACGCCAAGCGTGCCAAGGCCGGAGGCGAGGAAGCCGATCGAAAGCACGCTTACCAGGCTGTAGAAGAGCCACACGACCTCCCAAACCCAATACCGCTTGACGATGTGCAGCTGCCGCTCAGCGAAGCCGAACAGCGCGTTCATCTCAGGATGTCGGGTTTCGACGCTCACTCCCCCACCTCCTCTGTGTCGGCAGCCTCAAGGCTCTTGCCCGAGAGGTGCATGAAGACGTCTTCCAGGTCGGCGGCAACCCCGTCGCGCGAATAGCGTCGGCACAGCTCCTCCGGCGTGCCGTCGGCCAGCACGCGGCCCGCGTCCATCATCAGCACGCGGTCGCACATCTGAGCTGCCTCGTCCATGTCGTGCGTGCAGAGCAGAACGGTCACCTCCCGCTCGGCTCTCAGCATCTGGAGCAGGGCCTGCACCTCCTTCTTGGAGCGTGGGTCGAGCCCGGTCGTCGGCTCGTCCATCAAGAGCAGCGAGGGCGCTGTCAAGAAGCTGCGAGCGATCGCCACCTTCTGCTGCTGTCCGCGCGACAGCTGCTTCATGGGCTGGTCGAGCGTGTCGAGCGGAAGGCCGAGGCGGTCGAGTATCTCGACGACCCTGTGCCTTGTGTCGCCGGAGCCGCCGCCATACAGGCGTGCGGCGTACAGCATGTTCTCCCATGGGCTGAGCTCTTTGAAAAAGGCGGCCTCGACCGACACCCGGTTCACGTGTCTGCGCACGGCCAGCGGTTGGGCGACGACGTCCCATCCGAAGACGGAGGCGCGGCCGGCGTCCGGCGTGAGGAGCGTGCCAAGAATCCGGATCAGAGTCGACTTGCCGCTGCCGTTCGGACCCAGGATGCCGGTGATGCCGCCCGCCTCGATGACGAGGTCCAGCTCGTGGAGGGCGATCTTGTCCTTCCACTCGCGGCGCCACCACGGCGCGCCTGATTCGCGCTCGCGGCGCCGAAATGCTTTGGTCACGCCCTGCAGCTGGATCGCTGCTGTTCTCATACAGGTGACTCCTGGTTTAAAGCGGATATCAATCGGAAGCCCCTCTCCCCAACCCCTCTCCCTCCGGGGAGACGGTTCTGAATGCAAAGAAAAAGGACCGGCGCGGTGCCCAACTACCGCACGGTCCTTTTCGGTTGACTAAGAGGAGGCTACCGAGGCAAGGTCAATGTGCGGTCAGAAGGCAGAGTTCGCCCTCTTCGGCGAATCTGGGCTTTCTACTGCACATCACGCGATCACTCCTGAGAGATCAATGGACACACCCGGGTGGGTGTGGTTACCGGCCTAGCCTAAATCCGTCCGGCGTCCAAGTCAAGCTCAGCCGATCGCCCCGAGCTGGTCGACCACGAAGGCCGATACGAAGGCCTCCTCTCGCCACGATTCGTAGCGGCCGGAGGGACCTGAGTGTCCCGACCCGAGGTCTGTCTTCAGAAGGATCGGACGCGTGGAAAGCGTGGCGCCGCGAAGCTTCGCCACCCATTTGGCGGGCTCCCAGTACGGCACGCGTGGGTCATTGAGCCCCGCCGTCGCCAGCACCGCCGGGTAGTTCGTGCGACGCACGTTGTCGTACGGCGAGTACGACTTCATGTAGTCGTAGAACTCGGGGTCGTTGGGGTCGCCCCACTCCTCGTACTCGTTCACCGTGAGCGGTATCGACTCGTCGAGCATCGTGGTCAACGCATCGACGAACGGAACCTGGGCGACCGCGCATGCGAACAGGTCCGGGCGGGCGTTGAGGACCGCGCCGATGAGCAGGCCGCCGGCGCTGCGGCCCCGGATGGCGAGCTTGCGCGGGGTCGTGTAACCGCGCTCAATGAGTGCGATCGCGCACGCGATGAAGTCATCGAAAGTGTTTGTCTTGTTCAGGAACTTGCCGTCCTCATACCACTCCCTCCCCATCTCCCCGCCACCTCTGACGTGGGCGACCGCATAGACGAACCCGCGGTCGAGCAGGCTCAGCCGGGCAGCGTCAAACATAGGGTCGCTGGGCATCTCGTAAGCGCCGTAGCCGTACAGCATCGTGGGATTGGCGCCATCGAGCACCAGGCCGCGGCGATAGACGATCGACAACGGTACCCGCACGCCATCGGTCGAGGTCGCCCACAGGCGGTCGGTGATGTAGTCGGCTCGGTCGTACCCGCCCGCCACCGGCTGCTCCTTCACGAGGACGCGCTCGTGCGTGTTCATGTCGTAGTCGAAGGAGCTCCAGGGAGCGACGAGAGACGTGTAGAAGAAGCGCATCACGGAGCTGTCGTAAACGGGGTTCGAGCCGGCATATGCGGTATAGGTGGAATCGGGTTGCTCGACCAGGTGCAGGCGGCCCGTCTCGGTGTCGAAGACCTCCAGCCGCTGCAGCCCATCCGACCGCTGGCCGAGCACGACGTGCCGCTTGTGTACGTCGGTCGAGTTCAGTCGAACCCCGGGCCGTTCGGGAACGAGATCCGTCCACGACTCACGACCAGGCCGGTCGATCGCGGTGGCGACCAGCCTGAAGTTGCGCGCGCCGTCGTTGGTGAGGATGAGGAAACGATCTTCCTGGTGGTCGACCGAATATTCGACGCCGCGGCGCCTGGCCTCGATCAGCGCCGGCTCGGCCGTGGGATGGTCGCTGCGCAGGTATCGGCTCTCGCTCGTGAGCTGGCTGGAGCTGGTGAAGATGATGTAGCGCTCGCTCTTGGTCAGCTCGACGCCCAGCTCGAAATGTTCGTCGTCCTCTTGTAGAACCAACACGTCCTCTTCGACCTGCGTGCCGAGTGAGTGCCGCCACACCTGGAACGGCCGCATGGTCTTGTCCGCTCGGATATAGAAGAAGGTCTGGCTGTCCGCCGACCAGGCGGAGCCGTAGTAAACCTCGTCCAGGACGTCGGGCAGCGCGTGCCCGCGTGACAGGTCACGAAAACGAACCTGGTGCAGCTCGTTCCCGGTCAGGTCGACCGCGTACGCGAGGATGTTCGCGTCCGGGCTGTGCTCGACAAACCCCAGCTCGAAGTACTCGTGTCCTGTGGCCAGCTCGTTGGCATCGAGCTCGACCTCCTCGGGCGCCTCCATGGATCCCTTGCGCCGGCAGTGGATGTCGTAGTCGAGGCCCTCGACCGTCCGGGTGTAGTGCCAATAGCCTTTGAAAAAAGTAGGAGGGGAGGTGTCCGTCTGCTGGATGCGGCCGACGATCTCCTTGTACAGGCACGCCTGGATCCCTGTCGTGGGTTCCATGACCTCGTTGGTGAACTCGTTTTCGGCCCGTAGGTAGGCAATGACGTCTGGGTTGGCTTTCTGTCGTAGCCAGAAGTAAGAGTCGATCCGGCTGTCGCCGTGCTTCGTGAGCACCGTTGGGTGCTGGGCGGGGATGGGCGGCCTGAGGGCCCGAACCGGCTCTTGCATAGCCGATTCATCCTGCCAGGTTGAGGGGGCTTCCAAACTAGGTAAGAAGGGCTCTAAGGGCCATGTTCTTTCATCAGATGAACCCGCGCTGAACCTGGGCTACTGAGTCAGAAAATAGTGCCACGAACGGGCGTTCGCTCACCCGTCACGCCCGCCCGAGAGGCTACTTCTGGTTGCCGCCGGGGGGCGCACCGCCGAGCTTGAATGCCTTCCGAACCAGGCTCTTGACCGCCGGCCGCTGGGCATCGGCCGGGGTTCGCAGGGTGATGAACCGCGAGTCCTTGCCGCCGCCCTCGAGCAAGCCGCTGCCGTCGTCCAGCTCGCGGCCGCGATAGAACCAGATGGTGGAATGGTTGGTGAAGGTGCCAACTCCGGCGACGTTGGCGCCGTCGACCACGTAGCGGACAAGCTTC
Source organism: Candidatus Dormiibacterota bacterium (assembly GCA_035473835.1). Taxonomy (GTDB): domain Bacteria; phylum Chloroflexota; class Dormibacteria; order Dormibacterales; family Dormibacteraceae; genus UBA10449. Next base: position 4,295 of record DATINX010000181.1, read on the forward strand.
CACATCGCGCTGCTCGAACGTGGCGGCTCGCTGCGATAGGCGATCTCGATCGCCTTGGGGGCGACTTCCTTGATCGTGCCGATGGCGGCCTTCACCGTTGGCCTCACGGTCGCGGGGACTCTCTTGAGCTGGCCGGAAAGCGAGGTTGCAGTTGCAGCGGGTGTCATGAGGGGTCCTCAAGAGCAATGGTATGTGGACTCGGCGCGCCGGTCACGGCGTAAGACGAGCGCAAGCTTCCCTGATGCGCCGCAGCCGGGCGCGTTCCAAAGCCGGTGAGAATCGTTTCGAGGATCGGGAGGGCATGGAGAACTTGCCTCGATCTGATCAGTAGATCCCACAGGGGCTCGAACTTCTTCCACCCACCGGCGTAGGCGATGTGTCGCAAGCGCGGCCTGAGTCCGGCCTTGGACGATGCACCGCGCAGGATGGATCCCCATCGGTAGAAGTTCCGGTATGCCCGCCAGTACCCGGCTTCGAGCTGTTGTCCCGTGAGCCTCTGCGGCTTGAAGACCACGTGGCGAGTGTCGAACAAATCCCAGTCGTGGTGGAGAACGCGGTTGTCGGCATCCATGCGTCGGTAAAGGGCGGTGTCCGGATACGGCGTGAGGATGTGATAGGTCGCGGTCTCGATGCCGTGCTCGACAGCCCAGTCCACCGTGCGATCGAAGACGTCGGGCTCATCATGATCCATGCCGAAAACAAAGCTGCCGTTGACCATGACGCCCAGATCGTGGAGCCGGCGGATGGCCGCCGCGTAATCCCGCCCGATGTTCTGGTACTTCCGCTGGTCCTGCAGATTGGCCGAGTTGACCGTCTCAAAGCCGACGAACAAGCTGCGAAGACCCGACCGCACGGCCTTTTCGAGCACGACCGGCTGCTCGAGCACTGACTTGACCGTTCCGGCTGCCTGCCAAAGACGCCCCATTCCCGCCATGCCGTCGAACAATGCCGCGGCAAAGTTCGGATTCCCAAAAAGGTGATCGTCGAGAAAGTAGAGATGCCGTCCGGGCAACCGATCGATTTCCGAGAGGGCCCGGTCAACCTCCATCGTATAGAACTGCTTGCCCCCCTGGAAGAACGCCACCTTGTAGCAGAAGTCGCACACGTGGGGGCAGCCCCGCGAGACCACGATTGAGTTGGGCACCAGGTAAAGGTGCCGTTTGATCAAGTCGCGCCGGATTGGCGGAAGAGTCGCCAGCGTTCTCTCTCGCGACACGTAACGCGGCAGCGGCGCGCCGTGCCGCAGGTCGTTCAAGAACTGAGGCCAGGTGTCCTCGCCCGGCCCCATGAATATGTGGTCGGCGTGCGCCGCCGCTTCGTCTGGAAGCGACGTGACGTGAAGACCACCCAGGACTACGCGAGCCCCTCGCTGCCGATAGTGGTCTGCGATTTTGTAAGCTCGCCGCGCCGACGTTATGTACACCTGGATCACAACAAGGTCGGGTTGATCGTCGAGCTGCAGCTGTTCGACGTGCTCGTCGCAGAGCGTGACTTCGTCGTCGTCGCTCAGATACGCGGCCAGGGTGGCAAGGCCCAGCGGTGGGAACAGTGAGTACTTGATCGGTCTGAAGAAGGGGCTGGTCGCCTCGGTTAGAGCCGGGAGGATCATCTTGACTCTCACCGAGTCAGGCCTTCCCCCTCGCCATACATTCTCAACGGAATTGCTCTGCTAGGGGTTACACGATCATCTCGAGTAGCGGGTCAGCTGAATGAGCCAGACGTGGAGGGTGAAGGAACCGGAA
>DATINX010000182.1:0-4292 GCA_035473835.1 Candidatus Dormiibacterota bacterium
GCGCGGCGAACGTGATCCCAGGGAAAGCCCGGCTGTGGATCGAGCTCCGCAGCATCGACCCGGCGTGGCTTGACGAGCGGCGCCGGCGACTGGAGGTGGCCATCACCGAGGCCGGCAGGCGGCGCGGGGTTGCGGTGACCATGCAGGGCCTGTCGCGGACCGAGCCTGTCAGCGCTGCGGCCGAGGTCATGTCGGCCATGGAGCAGGCGATCGCCGGCCTTGGCCTCAAGTCGGTGACTCTGCCGAGCGGCGCGGGTCACGACATGGTGCAGATGGCACACCTCGGGCCCGTGGGCATGCTCTTCATCCCTTCCGCCGGCGGCCGCAGCCACTGCCCCGAGGAATGGACATCACCCGAGCACCTCGAAGCGGGCGCCGCGGCGCTGCTGGCGACGCTGCTCGTCCTGGACGCCCGATGACCCCGCGCCATCCGAAGTTGTCGATGGTGACGCTCGGCACGCGGGCAATCACAGCGGACGAGGTGCACGAGCTAGCCGTCCACGGCGCCCGGCTAGAGGTGAGCCGCATGAGGCGAGAAAGGGTTCGACGTGCGAGCGCGGTGGTCGAGCGCGCCTTGTCGAGGGGCCGGATGATCTACGGCCTCAACACGTACGTCGGTCACCTGCGCGACCGCCCCATCCGGCCTGAGGACATGCTCGACTACCAGCACCAGCTGCTCGCGATGCATGCGCGCGGCATCGGCGATCCGTTGCCGGTCCACGACGTCAGGGCGCTGATGCTGGTCCGCATCGTCGGCATGTCGCATGGCGGGTCGGGCGCGCATCCGGACGTCTTCGACAAGCTGATCGACCTGCTCAACGCCGGCGTTCATCCAGTCGTGCCGGCGGGAGGCTCGGTGGGGGAGTCCGACCTGACACAGATGGCCGCCGTCGGTCTTGTGCTGACAGGTCGCGGGGACGCCGTGTACCAGGGCAACGTGCTGCCGGCCGCCGAAGCGCTGGCGCGGGCGGGGATGAAGCCTGTGCAGCTCCGGCCCAAGGACGGCCTGGCGCTGATCAGCGCGAACGGCATGTCGATCGGCATGGGCGCGCTGGCCGTGGTCGACATGGACCGTCTGAGCCGACTCGCCGACTCCATCGGGTGCCTATCCCTCGAAGCGATCGGGGGAAGCCTCGAGCCTTTCGGCGCCGAGGTCACCGCGGCGAAGCCTTTCCCCGGCCAGCTCGCGGCGGCCAAGCACATGCGCCAGTCGCTGGCCGGCAGCTACCTCGAGTCACGACGTGACGGTTCGTCGGTGCAGGACCCGCTTTCGTTTCGGGTGATGCCGCAGGTGCACGGAGCCTTGCGCGAGTACATCTCGTTCGCGCGTGAGGCGGTCGAGATCGAGCTGAACTCGAGCGGCGACAACCCGATGGTGTCCCTTCGCGCCGACGACCTCATCTCCAACGGCAACTTCGATCCGCTCGTGCTCGGCCTGAGCTTCGAATCGCTGCGGCTTGCCCTGGCCCATGTAGCGATGCTGTCCGAGCGCCGCATCAATCGCCTCCGCTTTCACGGCATCCCCGCCGGGCGGATGGCGGCCTGGCGATTGCGGTTCCCCTTCAGGCCGTACCAGGGGCCGTCGGTCCATTCGGCGTCGGGGCTGCTGGCAGAGATCAAGCACCTGGCGAACCCGGTCACGCTCGCCAGCACCCTGGTCAACCCGGATGCCGAGGACCACAGCACGCTGGCGCCTCAGGCCGTGACGCTGACCAGGACCGTCCTTCATCGATTGCAGACGCTCTTGACCATCGAGGCGGTCATGGCATGCGACGTCCTCGGCGATGAGCCGGATCTGCCGATGCTCGGCGTCGGGAGCCTCGAGGTTTGCGACGTGGTCGGCGATGTGACGTCCGCCATGGGCGAGGACGTCTCCGCCGCGGTCTACTGCGAGGCGCTCAGAAAACGCCTCTTCGAGGACTGAATGCAAGACCTCGTGCTGTGGAACGCGACAGTCATCGATGCATCCAGCCCGTCTCCGCGAGAGCGCATGAGCATCACGACGCGTGGAGACCGGATCGCCGGACTTCTACGACGTGGCCGAGCGCTTTGCGGATCGCTTCGCCCCGCGACTGGCGCGAGAGGGGACAGTCCTGGTCCCCACCCGCGCTCACACATCCAGAGAACCTCCGGATGGTGGTCAAAGCCGGCCGCGCCCCGGCCGGCTGACCTCCCCGAACCCCAACGTCTCAGCTCGCGTAGTTGTTCTTCTGCAGCCACGCCGTCGCGACGGCGGCGGCGTCCTGGTGCTGGATCTCGACCTGCGAGTTCATCGTCACCAGATCTGCGGTAGTGAGCTTGGCGTTGACGGCGTTGAGCACAGTCTTCGCGTCGGCGCTCGCGGCCGCCTGGCGCAGGATCGGCACCACGTTGTCCGCGTTTTCCAGGTGCTTGTCATCCTGCAGCACGACGAGACCCGCCGAGTTGAGGTCGCCGTCGCTGCTGAAAACGAGCCCGACGTCGATGCTGCCGTTCTTGAAAGCGGCCCGTGTCAACGGCCCATCGGTGTCGAGAGGCTTGAACGCCTTGAAGTTGATGCCATAGGTTTTCTGCAGCCCGGGCTGGCAGAAGGGCCTGGTTGGGCACTCGGGTCCGGCGCCCAGCGTCAGCTGGCCGCCGATCGGCGCGAGGTCGGACAGCTTGGTGAGACTGTATTTCGTCTGAGTGGCCTTGGTTACCGCGAAAGCGTTCTGGTCCACCGCCTGCGAGGCGGTGAGGGCGACCAACCCAAGTGGCTGCAGGTGGCTGTTGAGCTTGGCGGTCGTGGCGACGGGGTCGCCGGTGGCCTCGCCCGCGCCCTTGTTGTAGAACTCGAGATCGGTGGCCGCGTATCCAGGATATAGGTCGATCTGGCCGGATTCGAGTGCGGGTGCCACGACCTCACGCGTGCCGAGCAGCAGCTTGTAATTGATCGTGTACCCGTCATGCGCGAGCGCTTGGCCGTAGATCTCGGCCAGGATGCTGCTTTCGGGGAAGTTGAAGCCGGCGACCGTGAGCGTGCCTTTGGGCGATGACGTCCCGGTCCCGCTGTTGGTGCTGCCGCAGGCGGCGGCCACGAAGACGAGTGCGGCGAGGACCGCCAGGAATCGCCCGGAACCAAGTCTTGGATTCATTGAAGTCTTCTCCTTACCACCCTTCGGTTTGCCGATCCAACCTCGAGTTTGCCCTGATTCTTCCATGTATGTGGCTTATGCCGTCTTGAATGCCGTGGCATGCCGAGCGGCGGAAGCCCGCTGAAGCCTGATTCCGCGAGGGACCAGCAACCGCTCCGCCGCCGACAGCGACAGTTCGGTAGCCAGCGCCAGCAGCGCAACCAGAATCGCGCCCGCGAACAATTTTGTGTAGTCCTGCTGGGCGAACCCGTCGATCACATATCGGCCAAAGCCACCGCCCGCAATCAGGGCTGCCAGCGTGGCCGTCGCCACCACCTGGACCGCCGACGTTCTGATGCCGGCCATCACGAGCGGGACCGCCAGGGGTAGTTCGATGCGAAGCAGCTGGGCCAGCTCTCGAAAACCCATCCCCCGCGCCGCCTCTTTGATATCGGGGTCCACTTCGCTGAGGCCCACAAAGCTGTTGGTGACCATCGGCGGGATCGCCAGTGCCACGAGTGCGACCAGGATGGGCAGGTTGCCCAGGCCGAATACCTGGAAGGCGATGACCAGCAAACCGAACGAAGGCAGGGCTCGGCCGACATTGGAGAGGTTGATGGCCAGGTTGCCGAAACGCCCGTAGTGGCCGAGGGCGATCCCGATCGGGAGGGCGATCACCGCGCCAATCGCGACTGCCTCAGCAGAGATCTGGATGTGCTCCACCAGTCGCTGGGGAATCCCGTCCGGACCGCTCCAGTGCGAGGGGTCGGCGAACCACTTGGCGACGTCGGAGAGAACCCTCATCCGGCCGCGCTCCGCGACCAGGGGATGGCGATTCGTTGCACGCCGATCAGGACGAGGTCGGCCACCAGTGCCAGCGCGATCGAAAGCCCGGTCCCGACGACGAGCGGCGTGTGGAAGTTCTCGATCAGTCCGGTGTTGATGAGCTGACCCAGCCCGCCGAGCCCGATCAAGGCGGTGATCGTGACCAGCCCGATCGTGGTGACGGTGGCGATACGGACGCCGGCGAAGATCGCCGGCAGCGCCAGCGGCAGCTCCACTCGGAACAGTCGCGCCATCGGCCGGTATCCCATGCCGTCGGCGGCGTCAAGGACGTCGGGTGGCACCGACTCCAGGCCGATGAGGATATTGCGGACCAGGATCAAGACCGTGTAGCCGATCAAGCCGACCTCGGCCGTG
>DATINX010000183.1:0-15769 GCA_035473835.1 Candidatus Dormiibacterota bacterium
ATGCTGAAATGGGACGAGACCTCGGTCGAAGAATTCGACGCGCTGTCGGAGACGAACTTTCGGGGCACGTGGCTCGTGTGCACCGAGGGCGCCAAGGAGATGATCAAAGAGGGGCACGGCGGCGCGATCTGCTGCACGAGCTCGCTGTCGGCCCACGTCGGATCGCCGACACAGGTCGCGTATTGCGGCACCAAGGGCGGGGTAAGCATGCTGGCCAAGGCATTGGGCGCGGTGCTCGGCGAGCATGGTATTCGCGTCAACGCCGTGGAACCAGGCGCGATCGACACGCCGATGTCCGCGTACTTGATGAAAGACCCGCCGGCGCTGAAGTACTACGAGGAGCGAATTGCTCTTCACCGTGTCGGCAAGCCCGAGGAGATGGCGAGCATCATCGCGTTCCTCCTCAGCGATGACGCGAGCTATCTGACGTGCACCACCGTGCTCGCCGATGCAGGCTTCATCGTCAACGCGGAGCTCTAGACCACGAGCCTCATCGGCATCGACCTGGGCACCAGCGCGATCAAGGGGGTCGTCTACGCGCTGGATGGGACGCCGCTGGCGTCAGCACGCCGCACGGTACCCGGGTACCGGCCGCAGCCCGGCCAATCCGAGGTCAAGGTCGAAGAGTCGCGCGATGCGTTTCGCTCGACCCTTGCCGAGCTTGCAGCCGATCCAAAAGTTCGCCAGGATCCTCCGGTCGCAATCTCCTTCAGCTCCTCTGGGCGCGAGGTCTTCCCGGTGGGCGCCGACGGAGCTCCGCTCGGCCCTTGCCTGATGACCGCGGACACCCGCGGTGATGACGTGGCGGCGGACACGGCGGCACGCCGCTCGCCGGAAGAGTGGTTCCGCTTGACGGGCCACGTTCCTCGACGGATGGATCCCGTCAACCGCGCTCTTTGGTGGCGAAAAGCCGCGCCGGCGGTGGCCGCCAGGACCCGATGGTTCATGAACTGGCATGAGTACTACGCGCTCATGCTCAGCGGCCGGCCGGTCGTGGACTGGAGCGACGCAGGAGCGTGGGCAACGTACGACGTGGCTTCCGGGGGCTGGTCGGCCGATCGCATCGAGGAGACCGGGATCGACGCGAGATGGCTTCCCGAAGTGAAGCCGAACGCCACGCCCATCGGGCCGATCCTGCCCAAGGTGGCCGTCGAGCTCGGCCTGCCCTCGGACGTTCTGATCGTCACGGGGGCGTGGGACGCATTCGCGGCATCGGTCGGCGCGGGAGCGGTTGATCCGGGCGTTGTCGCGCTGGCGTGCGGGACCTGGCATTCGTTCACGCTGGCGGTCGAGGCGGGATGGCCCGCGGACCTGGTCGACGAGGGGATGAACATCTGCCCGCACCCTGGCCCGACCGGGTTCGCGATCCTGGGCACGAACCCAAACGGGATGAGCGTCATCGACTGGGCTCGTGACCTCTTTGGCGTGTCGATTTCAGAGTTGAACCTGGGCTTGGCGGCGGCCGGACGTGGACCCGGCGACGTGTTCGCTGATGCCGCACTAACTCCGCTGCCGCACCTGTCTGGAGGGCCAGGGCGAGGAGCGACCTTCGAGGGCATCACTCTCGCCACTACGGGCGTCGACGTGATCCGCGCCTTGCTGGAGGCGATCGCCTGCGAGTTCTCGCTGACCATCGAGCGCCTCCGCCGCCGCGGCATCGAGTCTTCGCTGGTCCGTGCGACGGGAGGCGGCGCGAAGCTCGACTGGTGGCTGCAGCTGCACGCCGACGTCTGCGGCATTCCGTTCGAGGTGGTCGTCCAGGACGAGCCGGGCGCGTTCGGCGCGGCCATCCTGGCCGGCGTCGGCGCGGGAGTCTATCCGTCTGTATCCACCGCGGTCGAGCAGCTCGTCGCTGTGTCCCGGCGCTTCGAACCAGACCCGGCGCGAGGCGCCATGTATGCGGGGCTGCGCAAACGGCTCGGCACACGAGCGACGGTGGCGTGATGCTGCCGCTCTCGACGCCCGCCCTGGTGGTCGATCTGGAGGCTTTCGAGGCCAACATCTCGGCGATGGGGGACATGCTGCGCGGCACGGGGAAGACGGTCCGCCCACACGTGAAGACCCACCGGACCCCCGAGCTCGCCAAGCGCCAGCTGGGTGGATCGGCGGCCGGCGTCACCTGCGCAACGGTGGGGGAGGCGGAGGTAATGGTCGCGTCCGGCATCGACGACGTGCTGATCGCGAACGAGGTGGTCGACCCGGCCAGGCTCGTTCGCATCGTCGAGCTCGCCCGCCGCGCGAAGGTCGCGGTCGCAGCGGACGACGCCGCGCCGGTCGAGGCGCTCTCAAAGACGGCAGCGGGCGCCGGCGTGAGGGTCGGCGTCCTCATCGACGTGGACGTCCTGCTGCATCGATGTGGCGTGGCGTCGATACCCGAGGCGCTTGCCCTCGCCCGGACCATCGAGGCGGCACCCGCACTGCGACTGGCGGGGGTCATGGGCTACGAAGGCCGAGTGCGTCTCGGTACGGAGCGACGAAAGGAGCGTGTCGCCGGCGCCTATGCCGCCCTGAGCGCGACGTGTCGCGCCCTCGTCGAGGCGGGCCATCGAGTCGACGTCGTATCAGCGGCGGGAACCTCGACGCTGCGCGAGGCGATCGCAGACCCCACGATCACGGAGATCCAGGCCGGCGTCTACGCCCTGATGGAGCCCGAGCTCCTGCCGATGGATCTCCCATTCCGGTGCGCCGCCACCGTTCGGGGCACTGTGATCAGCCGGCATCCCGATCGCTTCGTGGCCGACGTGGGCAGGCGTGCGGTCGGCGTCGAGTACGGTCCGCCCGTGCTGGTGGGGCTGGAGGCGACCAACATCGCGCTCAGCGACGAGCACGCGACCGTGAGCGTGAACGGCGCGCCGCCTCCGTTGGGCAGCATGGTCGATTTCATCCCCGGGCAGATCCGGACCACGTTCAACCTGCATGACCGCGTATGGGTCAGCCGCGGCGGCGTCCTCGTCGACTGCTGGCCGGTCTCGGCTCGCGGTGGTTCGCAGTGAAGATCTGGAGGTGAAATGAGCGAGAGGCGATTGGAAGGCAAGGTCGCGATCGTGACCGGTTCGTCGCGTGGAATCGGCAAGGCGATCGCGGAGCGGTTCTCCGCCGAGGGCGCGAAGGTGACCGTCAACTGGGTCGGCAGCGAGCGTCAGGCGAAGGCCGTTGTCGACAAGATCAATCAGGCGGGAGGCGAAGCGATTTCGGTGCGAGCCGACGTCTCGTCAGCCGCGGATGTCAAGAACCTGGTGCTCGAGACGGTCGACCGTTTCGGGCGGATCGACATCCTGGTCAACAACGCCGGCGTCATGATCACCAAGTCGGTGCTGGAGGCAACCGAGGATGACTGGGACCGCACCATCGACATCAACCTCAAGGGGCCCTACCTCTGCGCCAAAGAGGTGGCCCCGATCATGCTTCGCCAGGAGTCGGGGAAGATCATCATGATGTCCTCCAACTCGGGGCTCTATCACCCTTCGGCGATGCGCTTCACCGAGTACGTGACGTCGAAAGCGGGCATGAACGGCATGACCAAGGCGCTCGCTCTCGCACTCGGCCCGCACATCACCGTCAATGCGATCTGCCCCGGATGGATCAAGACGGACATGGTCGAGGACACCGATCCCGAGGTCGAGCGAAGGATTCTCGCGGAGACTGCCCTCGCGCGATGGGGCACGACGGACGACGTGGCCGGCGCCGCGGTCTTCCTTGCGTCGAAGGAGGCCGACTTCATCACGGGGGAAACACTTCTCGTCGCCGGCGGCCGGGGCATGCACTAAGGCTTCCCGGAGCCCGCGATCGCCGCAAATTGTTTCGGATCGAGCGCGGCGCGGCCGACGAACAGTCCGTCCACTCCCTCCTGCGCAAGGATCGGACCGGCCGTGAGCGCGTTCACGCTGCCGCCGTAGATCACACGTGTGTCGAGCTCCTTGAGCCCGCGATGCATGGCCCCGATGTGGTCGGGTTCGGCGGCGGCCGCGCCTTCGCCGATCGCCCAGACCGGCTCGTACGCGATGACTGCGCGGCGGCGATCCGCTTTCTCCAACAGGCTCAGTGCCGCTTGGGCCTGCCGGAGAACGTGATCGAGCGCCGACCCGGGGCTGCCGGGCTCGAGCTCTCCTACGCACACGATCGGAGTCATCCCGTGACGTAGCACCTGGCGCACTTTGAGCGCCACGGCCTCGTCCGTCTCTCCATGGTCTCGCCGACGCTCGGAGTGCCCGACTTCGACGAATCTGCATTCGAGGTCGGCGAGCATCCGCGCGGAGATGTCGCCCGTGTGCGCTCCTGCACTCTCGTGATGAACGTCCTGCGCGCCCCACGAAACGTTGCTGCCCCGGAGGCGCTCACGCGCGACCCAGATCGACGTGAAAGGGGGGAGGACGAAGAGCTCTGCCGACGTCAGCGAGGCGACCATCGGACGGAGCGCGTCGAAGTATGCCGCCGCCTCACTCGAGGTGAGGTTCATCTTGAGGCTGGTGCCTATGAGCGGACGCAACGATCAGCTCGAGAGGGTCGCCAGGGCACCCATGATCAAGGCAAACGAGCTCGCCCCGGGGTCGGGCAGGCCGCGGCTTCGCTCGCCGAGGCGGCTCGCCCGGCCGGCGGAGGCGATCATCGCCGAGGTCGACTCTGCACCCTCGCGAGCCGCCGCGGCCGCCGCGCCGAGGGCATGGTCGATGCCCAAGCCCGAGCTCTGCGCCTCCCGCAGGGCGAGGACCACCGGGTGAAGCGCGTCGAGGACGGTCTTGTCGCCGGGCTTGGCGTGGCCAATCCCCGAGATCGCGTTCTCGGCGGCCTCGGCGCAGGCCAGCAGCTCGGCCACGTTCGATGGTTGTTCGGGCGGAGGTGCACGCAGCGTGCCGGCGATCGCCAGCAGCCCCGATGCGTAGATCGGGCCGATCGCACCACCGACCGAGCCCATGGCCATGGCGATCTTGGTGATGAGCTCGGGGCCTGATCCCTCCGGAGACGCGGCCAGGGCCTGGCGGACCGCCCTCGCCGCCAGCGCCATCGTCACCCCGTGATCGCCATCGCCGGCGCCCGCGTCGAGCCGGCACAGCTCGTCGCGTGACGCCTCCACGGCATCGGCCGCGGCCAGGATGCGCGCCCTCAGCAACTGCGTGGTCACGCGGTGAATCGGACTGAGCTCGCGGGCGCGTCGAGATACGAGAGCAGCTCGTCGTCGAGCAGCGTCACTGTCACCGAGGCACCCGCCATCTCGAGCGACGTGATGAATTCGCCGACGAAGCTCCGGACCACGTGCACGCCGCCGGCCTCGAGGGCGCGCCGGGCACCCCGATACAGGATGTACTGGTCCAGATAGGCAGTCGCGCCGAGACCGTTGACCAGAAGAGCGACGTCGCCGCGTCCACGGTCATCGATGTCGGCGAGGATCGCATCGACAAGGATCTTCGCCACCTCGTCGGCGGGCCTTAGCGGGCCGCGCATGATCCCCGGCTCGCCGTGAACGCCCATGCCGATCTCGATCTCGCCATCCCCCAGCTCGAACGTCGGCCGCCCGGCCCCCGGGACCTCGCAGGCTGAAAGGGCGACACCCATGCTGCGAGTGGCGCTGTTGGCCTTGACCGCGATGCGTTCCACATCGGCCAGGGACAGGCCTTGCTCGGCGGCCGCGCCCGCGCACTTGAAGACGATGATGTCTCCCGCGATTCCGCGCCGCTTGGCCGCGTCACGCTTAGGCGCGGAAGCGACGTCGTCGGTGACCCGGATTTCGCGGACCTCGATACCCTCGGCGGCCGCGAGCTGGGCGGCCAACCCGAAGTTCATTACATCGCCGGCATAGTTGCCGTAGGCCATCAGCACGCCACGACCGTGGTCGGCCGCCTTGATGGCGGCGAGGACGACGTTCGGAGGCGGCGAGGCGAAGATGTTGCCGCATGCGGCCGCGTCCGCGATCCCGGCTCCGACATATCCCACGAAGGCCGGCTCATGCCCCGAGCCGCCTCCGATGACGAGGCCGACCTTGTCCGAGCCCGGCCCGCGCCGGACGACGACCCTCGGTTCGGCGAACGCGACCACGTCCGAGTGGGCCGCGACGAACCCTTCGATCGCCTCGTCGACCGCATCGAACGGATCGTTTATGAGCTTCTTGTACGCGGTGGCATTCATTTCGATCTCGCCGTGCGCGGCTTGCGGTCCAGCGCTTGCTCCGCCTGTGCGATCTTGCCGACCTTCCTCGCCGAAGCTCCACCCGCGAACTCGGCCTGGAGCCAGATCCCGACCAGTGTGGTCGCTAGCTCTGGGGCCACCACGCGTGCGCCAAGTGCCAGGACCTGAGTGTTGTTGGACGTCCTGGCCTTGGCCGCGGAATACGGATCATGGGCAACGGTCGCGTACACGCCGGGCACCTTGTTGGCGGTGATCGCCATGCCGATTCCAGTCCCGCAAACGAGAATCGCCCGATCGTGATCGCCTCGCGCCACCGCGTTGGCGACGAGCAGGGCGACGTCTGGATAATCGACCGGTTCAGGTGAGTCGCAGCCGTAGTCCTTCACGGCGTGGCCTTCCGCCTCGAGGTATTTCTTGACCTCTTCCTTCAGACGAAAGCCGGCATCATCGCTGCCAACCGCGATTGTTTTCGCCTGGATCCGCCGATCCGCGCGGACGTCTTCGCTACTGGGGCGGCTCATTCGTGCGTTGCCGCTTGCGCTCCGGTCCTCGCGCTCGACAGTGCGCTCCGGTCCGGTGCTCGCGGCACCTTCGACTGAGCTCGCTCCAGCGCGAATCCGTTCTGCGCGGCCGGCGGATCCAGGCGACACGTGGCGATGATTGTGCACCCGATTGATTACTGCTCGGTGTTGATCTAGGTTAGCCGCACGTGTCCAAACCGCGAAAGGAGAACAGATGAAGTACGGCATCAACCTCTATCTATGGGCTGATGACATGCACGACGGCCTCATGCCGGTGCTCGAGAAGCTGAAGAAGATGGGCTTCGACGGAGTGGAGGTTCCGATCTTCGACCTCGACCGGTCCAAGTGGAAGCTGTGGGCCAAGCGGCTCGACGACCTCGGCCTCGAGCGGACCGCGAACACCGTGATCGCGCCCGAGCACAACCCGCTGAGCGACGACCCCGCGATTCGCAAGGCCGCCTACGAGCACCTCCAGGCGCTGGTCGAGTGCTGCGCGACCGTGGGCTCGTCGATCCTCTGCGGACCGCACCAGGTCGCCCTCGGTGTCTTCACAGGAAAGGGCGCCACGGACAAAGAGTGGAAGCGAAGCGTCGAGCATCTGCGCCGGGCGGCCGAGTTTGCGCAGGGCGTCGGGGTGGTGCTGGCCGAAGAGGTCGTCAACCGCTTCGAGCTCTACCATCTGAACACTCTCGACCAGGGGATCCGCCTGGTCGATGAGGTCGGACATCCCAACTGCCGCCTCCACCTCGACACCTTTCACGCCCACATCGAGGAGAAGAACACGGCAGATGCGATCCGCCGTGCGGGCAGCCGGATCGCTCACGTCCACATCTCCGAGAACGACCGCGGGGTGCCGGGGACGGGCAGCGTGGCCTGGGACGCCACGTTCGGCGCCTTGCGCGACGTCGGCTACGACGGCTGGCTCACGGTCGAGGCCTTCGGGAACTTTCTGCCCAACCTGGCCGCGGCCACCAAGATCTGGCGACCCCTGTTCAAGAGCGAGGAGCAGCTCGCCCTCGACGCCCATGCGTTCCTGACCGAGAAGGCTGGGCGCCCCTGAGCCGCCGGCGCGTATGAGCGCCTTGACATTGTTAAGTGGCGCACACAGAATGGCTCCACGATCGTGCCGGGTCTGCAAGATCGTGCTGAGCCCAAGCCAAACGTCGGGCGGGTGGGAGCTGAGAAGGAGTATGTGATGCCTGAACCGGACGGTGAAGCCAAGAACTTCTTCGCCGACGTGCCACCGCCTGACCAGGGCTTCTTTCTGAAGGGTTCTGGTTCGCTGGACTGGGGAATGAGCAACCGGCTCGCGCGCGTGTTCCGCCCCGACACCGGCAGGACCGTGATGCTGGCGATCGACCACGGCTACTTCCAGGGCCCGACCACCGGCCTCGAGCGTGTCGACCTGAGCATCCTCCCGCTCGTGCCGCTCGCCGACGCCCTGATGTGTACGCGAGGCATCCTCCGCTCGACTGTGCCGCCGACCTCGAGGACGCCGGTCGTTCTTCGCGCCAGCGGAGGGCCGAGCATCCTCAAGGAGCTCTCGGACGAGCAGATCGCGGTCGATATCGAGGACGCCGCCCGCCTCAACGTGGCGGCGCTTGCGGTCCAGGTCTTCATCGGCGGCGAGCACGAAACGCAATCGGTTCACAACATGACCAGGCTCGTCGATCTCGGCCTTCGCTACGGGATCCCGGTGATGGGGGTCACCGCCGTCGGCAAGCAGCTGACGCGTGACGCCAAGTACATTCGCCTCGCCTGCCGCATGTGCGCGGAGCTCGGTGCGCAGTTCGTCAAGACCTACTACGTGGACGACGGTTTCGACAGCGTCACAGCATCCTGCCCTGTACCGATCGTCATGGCCGGGGGCAAGAAGCTGCCGGAGCTCGAAGCCCTGACGATGGCCCACCGCGCGGTCAGCGAAGGGGCCGCCGGCGTCGATATGGGCCGGAACATCTTCCAGAGCGACAACCCGAGCGGAATGATGCGGGCCGTCGCAGCGGTCGTGCACGAGAAAAAGGCGCCCGAGGAGGCATTCGAGATGTATCGGTCTTCGAAGGGAGCGCCGGTTGGGCACAGCTCCGAGCGCTGACCCGCTGCTGAGCGTCGGCATCACGACGGCGGACTGGATGCGGATGGGCGAAGAGCTCGGACGCCTCGAGGCCGCGGGTGCCGATTTCGTCCACATCGACGTGATGGACGGTTGCTTCTGCCCTCAGCTCACCGTGGGCCCTCCCATCATCGACGCGCTGCACACGAAGCTCAAAAAAGATGTCCACCTGATGATCGAAGAGCCCCTGGAGAAGGTGCGCGCGTATGTCGAGGCGGGCGCGGACGTGGTGACGTTCCACGTCGAGTCCACGCGCCACCCGCACCGTGTGCTCCAGGCGCTCGGCAACGCGGTCACGCGGGGCATCGCGCTGAACCCCGGTACGCCGGTGGCTGTCGTGGAGCCACTTCTGGACGAGGTCGAGCTGGTCCTCGTCCTGGCCGTGAATCCTGGCTGGGGCGGTCAGCGGTTCGCTGATCCAACGCGTCGCCGCCTCTCCGCCGTACGCGAGCTGATCGACCGCGGCGGACGGCACGTCATGCTCGGCGTAGACGGCGGCGTGACGCGTGACAACGTTTCATCGATCGCCGGCATGGGCGTGGACCTGATCGTGGCGGGCAGTGCGGTGTTCGACGGGGGGGACGCGGCCGCCAATCTGAAGGACATGCGCGCTCGCGTCGCCAGGGCCGTGGCGTCGTGAAGCGCCGGGAATCCGAAACCGACGAGCTTTTCGACGGAGCCCTCGACGAGGTCCGCGGGGTGCTCCGGTCGGGGGCGGCGGCCGAGGCGGACAAGCTCTGCGACGAGCTGGTGGCGGCTCGACGGATCGCGTGCTATGGAGTCGGGCGCGAGGGTCTCATGATGCGTGCCGTCTGCATGCGGCTCATGCACCTCGGCCTGGACGCCCACATGGTCGGCGACATGACCACCCCACCGATCGGCGAGGGCGATTTGCTGGTGGTGAGTGCGGGGCCGGGCTCGTTCTCGACGGTGATGGCGCTCGTGGGCGTGGCCCGCTCCGCGGGTGCGCGGACGGCTGCGGTCACGGCGCAGCCGGCAGGCGACGTCCCACGTGCGGCCGACACGGTAATCCACCTGCGCGCCCAGACGATGGCTGACGACAAGGGCGGTGAGAGCGTGCTGCCGATGGGGAGTCTCTACGAGGCGGCAATGCTGATCTTCTTCGACATCGTCTCGATACTCCTGCGCGAGCGCACGGGCGAGACCGGCGACGGCATGCGATCCCGGCACACCAACCTTGAATAGATCCTTGCATGCAGCCGGTGGTCCGACCATGGACCAGCTGGTGGACATCGCCACTCGGTTCTACATGACCGGGCAAAGCCAGATCGAGATCGCGCGCAGCGTCGGCCTCGACGCGTCGACGGTTTCACGTTATTTGAAACGGGCTCGTGATGAGGGCATCGTCCGGGTCGAGATACAGCGTCCACGTAGTCTTCATGGCGACCTCGCGCTCGAGCTGGCGCAGGGGTTTGGCCTCAAGCGGGCGATCGTTGTCGCGGGGGACTCGGGACCCGGCTCGGTGCAGGCGGTCGCCCGGGCGGCCGCCGACTACGTCAACAGCCAGCTCTTCAACGGCATGCGCCTTGGCCTCTCATGGGGACGAATGCTGTCCGCGGCGATCCACCTGCTGCCGCCGGGCACGGTATCGGACCTGGACATCTCGCTCCTGCACGGCGGGGTGGGCAGCGCCGGGGCCGGCATCCAGGGCGTCGAGCTGGCGCGCCACATCGCGTCGCTCCATCCGAACAGCCACGTGCACTACCTGCATGCTCCGGTGCTCGTGGATTCGCCCGATATCAAAGATGCGATGCTCCGCGATGGGTCAATCCGCGCCGCGCTGGAGTCGGCGGCGTCGCGCGATCTGGCGCTCGTCGGCATCGGCACGCTCGACGAGAGCGCGCCGCTCATCCGGTTCGGACACATCTCACCTCTCGATCGGCGGCGCCTGCTGTCCGCCGGTGCAGTGGGCGATATTTGCACTCGCTTTTTCAATGCCGACGGTGAACCGGTTCACGTCCTGGACGATCGGTTGGTCGCCATCAAATGGGACGAACTGAAGCACATACCCCTGGTCATAGCCATGGCTGCCGGGACCGACAAGCGCGACGCCATCCTGGGCGGGCTCCGCGCCGGCTGCATCAACGTCCTGGTCACAGACGAGTCCACAGCCCGCGCCGTGCTCAAAGCCGTTCGTCGCGGCTGATTGCCGATTGGACCCCATAGTCGTCACCGGCGGCCTCGGATTCATCGGCGGGTACGTCACGCGGGCGCTGGTCGAGCAGGGGCGCCAGGTGATAGTGCTGACGAGGGGCCGCCCGGCATCCCGCGACATGCAGTACGCGCTCCAGGACTGCACGGGCGGCTACGCGGCCGAGGTCGCCTCGGTGGAAGACCTACCGAAGCTCCTCGAGGTCTTCGGCCGGCTGCATCCCAAAACGGTTGTGCATGCCGCGAGCAACGTGGAGGTGGCAGCCCTCTATCGCGATCCGTATCTGGCCTTCCAGACCAACGTGACCGGAACTCTCAATGTGCTCGAGGCGGCGCGCCGGACGGGCGTCGAGCGGGTGGTCGACATCTCATCCATCGGCGTGCTCCCTGCGAATCAGTACGAGCCGATCGACGCAGCGCATCCCATCCTTCTCGCGCGGCAGGGACCGGGCAGCGGCGCCTACGGCGCTGCCAAAGCGTCGGGCGAGCTGTTCGCGTTCGCCTACCAGCAGGCCTACGGACTGGATGTCCGGATCATCAGGCCATCGGCGGTCTACGGATTCGGGATGCAGTGGCACTCTTCGAACTACATGAAGGAGTTTGTGGAGCCGGCGGTGAGGGGCGAACGCGTGAGGGTGCCATCGGGTGGCCGGCTGCCGCGCGACTACACGCACGTGCTGGATGTGGCTTCGCTCACTCTGCGCGTCGTCGCTTGCCCAGAGAATGCCGATCGCATCTTTTACGCGGCGACCGGACAGCCCCTGGTGACTGCCGCCCAGGCCGCGAAGCTGGTGCAGGACCTTCTGCCAGGAAGCAGCGTGGAGGTCGCGGACGTGATGACGCCCGAGGACGAGGTCGAGGCTTCGTTTCGCGGAGTAATCTCGATCGAGAATGCCAGGGCGCAGCTCGGGTGGGCGCCGCGCTACGCATCGCTGAGGGAGGGGATCCAGCAGTACATCGACACGTACCGGTCCTCCCTGACCGCGGCGGCCGAGGAGGCGCCCTCTTGACAAACGTCCGGGCACCCGCATACTGCTCCACAATCGTGGCGGGGCTGCAAGATCTTGCAGTCGTGGTTATTTCGGGAGGGGAATTTATCAATGGCTGACACGACCGCGCAGCGGATGCCCGTCACAACGGACCTGAAACCCGGGGCGCTCGGACTCGTCGGAGTGACGATGCAGGCCATCACCCACATCGCTCCGGCCATCGCGGCGCTTTTCTTCACTCAGTTCCTGGTCACGCTGGCCGGGGTCACGGCGCCCCTGGCGTACGTGGTCGCGGTCCTGCTCGTCCTCATGCTTGGAAACACGCTCATCCAGTTCTCCCGAGTCCTGCCGTCAGCCGGCGGCTACTACACCTACGTCAGCCGGGCGCTCGGCGCGCGAGCCGGATTCCTCACGTCGTGGATGTTCATCCTCTATTCGCCGATGGCCGGGGGCGTGGTCTGTGGGTTCTTCGGCTACATCGCCGCGGGCGAGCTCAAGGCTAGCTACGGCTGGGACGTCGCCTGGCTGTGGTGGGTCAGCATTCTCGTCTTCGCGGCACTCGTCGCCTTCGTCCAGTACCGCGGCATCGAGCTATCGGCGCGGACGCTCCTGATCGCCGGAAGTGCCGAAATCCTCATCGTGCTGGCGCTGGCGGTGACCGGCTTTGCCAAACCAGGACCTGGCGGCTTGTCTGTTGCGGTATTCAACCCGTCGAACATCGGCGTCGGAACAGGCCTGGGCTTCTCAGGCTTCACCCTCGGAATCGTGCTGGCGGTGCAGGGCCTGACCGGCTGGGAGGCCGCGGCGCCTCTCGCCGAGGAGACCACGGATCCCAAGCGCAACACGCCGCGCTCGGTCATCCTTGCGATCGTCATCCTTGGGGTGTTCCTCGTGTTCACCTACTGGGGCATCATCACGGGGTTCGGCCCCGACAACATCAAGGGCATCATCGGCTCGCCTGACCTGCCTGGCCTGGCGCTCGCGCGCAACGTGTGGGGCTCGGGCTGGTGGTTCATCCTGATCGCCTTCATGTCGTCCACCTTCGCGGTGACCCTTGCCACTGCGAACGTGAGCACCCGAATGTGGTACGCCCTGGGTCGCAACGGGGCGTTTCCGAAGATGTTCGCCAAGGTCCACCCGATTTACAAGACGCCGACCAATGCAATTTACGCGCAGCTCGTCCTGACGCTGGGCAGTGGGATCATCGCCGGTCTGATCTGGAACTCCCAGGTCGCCTTCTTCCTTCTCAGCGGACTGATCCTGGTCCTCGGCGTTTCCTTCGTTTATCTGATGGCCAACGTCGGAGTGATCGTCTACTACTGGAGGGAGCGCCGCTCCGAGTTCAACTGGGTGTGGCACGCAATCCTGCCGGTCGTGTCCGGCCTGATTCTGCTCTACGCCATCTACGAGTCGTTCCCGCCGGGCTGCCCGGCGGTGAACTGCCCCGCGGACCCAAACGTCAAGGCCCCTATCGTGGCCGGCATCTGGCTGGCGATCGGGATTCTCATCCTCGTCTACTACACAGCCACCAAGCGTGATCAATGGCTCAAGACCGCCGGAGCGGCATTGGGCGAGAGCGAGGACGACCTAGCGATGGCCAGGGTCACGCCGGCAGGAGCAGCTTCCAAGGTCTAGGCCAGAACAGAATCAGGATGCCTTCGGTCAGGGGTAGGGCGATGACCCGGCGCGATCTCATGCGCCGGGTCGGTCGCCTGGAACAGGTAGCCGGCGTGCGGCTTGTCACGCTCGGAGACGGCATCGAGCGCGGCGTACGCGTGCTCGAGTTCCGGACGGGGACCGGCTTTGCCTTCGACGTGCTGGTCGATCGGTCCATGGACGTCGGCCGGTGCGAGTTCCGCGGCAGCTCGCTGGCATGGCTCTCACCGACCGGCGTGGTCGGTCCGTGGTTCGCCGAGCCGATGGGGCTGGGCTGGTTCCGGAGTTGGGGCGGCGGCATGCTCG
Organism: Candidatus Dormiibacterota bacterium; assembly: GCA_035473835.1. Lineage (GTDB taxonomy): Bacteria > Chloroflexota > Dormibacteria > Dormibacterales > Dormibacteraceae > UBA10449. The sequence continues at coordinate 13,875 of DATINX010000183.1, forward strand.
TCACTTGCGGCCTCGACCACACGTTGCTCGGTGGGGTCGACGACGCCTCCAACTTCCATCAGCTCGTCAAGCCGACCGAGGAGTACGGGCTCCATGGCCGGATCGGATTCCTGCCCGCGCGGCTCACGGGCTACGGCGAGCGTTGGGAGGGGGACGAATGCGTGCTGTGGGCGGAAGGGGTGGTCCGCCAGGCCGCTGTTTACGGCGAAGCGATGGAGCTGCGTCGCCGGATCGAGGCCCGGTTGGGCGAGAGCCGCTTCTCCGTGCGCGACGAGGTCGTCAACGTGGGCTTCGATCCCACCACCCATATGTACCTGTATCACGTGAACGTCGGCTGGCCGGTGGTCGACGCGGGCTCCGAGTATCTGATCCCCGCTCCGCCTGGGGTGCCCGTCGCCGAGTACCCGACGCGCGACTACAGGACGCTCACCGCGCCGAACCAGGCGTTCCCCGAGGAGTGCTACGAGCACGCCGTGAGAGCAGAACCTGCCGGAACGGTGCCCGTGGCCATCGTCAACCGCGCTCTCGGTCTCGGCGCTTACCAGGTCTACAAGAAGGACCAGTTCCCGTTCCACACGATGTGGCGGATGCTCGGCGAGGGCATCTACGGCGTCGCGATGGAGCCGACGACCAATCGCGACGCAGGCCGCTTCGATGCGCGGGAGCGCGGCGAGCTGGCCTACCTGGCTCCGGGCGAAGCCCGTGTGTATGACCTCGAGATTGGCGTCCTCGACGGCTCCGCGGCCATCGACGCGTTCGCTGCGCGAGTCGATGCGCTGACCGCGACTGCCGCGGGCAAGGATCACCGTGCCTGAGCTGGCGCCGGCAGCCGGCGCGATCCAGGAGACGCGCGACCGTGTGAAGCGTGCCTACGGTTCGGCGATCGGCCGGCACCGGCGCGACCTCGTCACCCCGGCGCTGATCCTCGACCTGCCCACTGCTCGCCGCAACATCGAGAAGATGGCGGACCGGCTGAAGACGATGCCGGCCAAGCTCCGCCCCCACATCAAGGTTCACAAGAGCCCCGAGCTCGCGCGGATGCAGGTGCACGCCGGCGCCATCGGCATCTCGACCGCCACGGTGTGGGAGGCGGTCGTCATGGTCCGCAGTGGCCTGGACAGCATCTTCGTCGTCAACACCATCGCCGGTGGGGAGAAGCTCGCCGCGCTTGCCGCGATCGCCCGGGACGCTGAGGTGATGGTCGCGGTCGACGACGCGAAGAACGCGGCCGAGATCGCTGCCGCGGCGCGGGCGGCCGGCAGCATAGTGGGCGTGCTCATCGAGGTCGACACCGGGATGGACCGCGCAGGTGTGGACACGCCAGAGCAGGCTGTCGAGCTGGGACGAAGCCTTGCTGAGCTCAAGGGCATCAAGCTGCTCGGCGTCACGGGCTATGAAGGCCACTGCTCGCTGACCCCCGAGCGCGAGCTGCGCGCGCAGAGGCAGCGGGTCGCGATGGACCTGCTGGTGGACGCGGCAGAAAAAATCAAAGCCGCCGGTCTGCCCAGCCCGATCGTCTCCGCGGGCGGCACGGCGACCTGGGACTGGACGGCGAACACCCCAGGGGTGACAGAGATCCAGGCCGGGTCCTACGCGGTCATGGACAACTTCCACTCGGCGATGGTGGGCGACTTCGAGAAGGCGCTGACCGTCCTGGCCACGGTCATCAGCCGCCCGCCCGACCGTGTGATCGTCGATGCGGGCAACAAGTCCCTTGGCTTCGCGGCCCTGACCACAATCGTGGGCCACGATCTCCCGGGCTTCCGATTCGACGAGGAGCACGGCGTCTTCACCGCCGATGCTGCCTACCCGCTTCACGTCGGTGACGTCGTCGAGCTCGTGCCGGGATACGCGCCGGGGACTGTCAACTGGTACGACGCCTATCACGTGGTCGA
>DATINX010000184.1:0-12953 GCA_035473835.1 Candidatus Dormiibacterota bacterium
CAGAAGAGCGCGCCGGCGTGATGGGAGGTGCCTTGACGATCACGAACACTTGTTCGATAATGTGCGGACGGCTTGTTAAGACGACGTTGACCTCAAACCCACGACGTAGAACACTCGCCGCAACCACCTAGGAGGCATCGACAAGGAATTGGAAAAGGAAAAAGAGAAGTCCCTCGACTCGGCCATCTCTCACATCGTCAAGAGCTACGGCAAGGGCTCGATCATGAAATTGGGCGAACAGGCGGCGCAGCGCGGTGAGATCACCGTCATCCCGACAGGCGCATTGCTCCTCGACCTCGCGCTCGGGGTGGGGGGCATCCCCAGGGGGCGAGTGACCGAGCTGTACGGCCCCGAGTCGGCGGGGAAGACCACGCTCGCGCTTCATGTCATCGCGGAGGCGCAGAAGCAGGGCGGGGTGGCGGCGTTCGTCGATGCCGAGCACGCCCTCGACCCGATCTACGCATCGAGGATCGGCGTGAAGATCGACGACCTCCTCATCAGCCAGCCCGACACCGGCGAGCAGGCGTTGGAGATCGTCGAGGTACTGGTCCGTTCGGGCGCGCTCGACGTGATCGTGATCGACTCCGTCGCCGCGCTGGTGCCGAAGGCGGAGATAGAGGGGGAGATGGGCGACGCCCACGTGGGCTTGCAGGCGAGGCTGATGTCGCAGGCGCTGCGCAAGCTGACCGCTGCGATCTCGAAGTCGAACTGCTCGGTCATCTTTTTGAACCAGCTGCGCGAGAAGGTCGGCATCATGTTCGGCAATCCCGAGACGCAGCCTGGCGGTCGCGCCCTCAAGTTCTATTCCTCGGTGCGCCTCGACATCCGCAAGGTCGAGGTCATCAAGTCCGGGCTCGACTCGGTGGGCGCTCGCGTCAAGGTCAAGGTGGTGAAGAACAAGGTCGCGCCACCCTTCCGGTCGGCCGAGTTCGACATCCTGTTCAACGAAGGCATCTCGCGCGAGGGCTCGCTCATCGACGCCGCCATCGAGTACGGGATCCTCGAGAAGAGCGGGACCTGGATGTCGTTCGGCGATCAGCGCCTCGGGCAGGGTCGCGAGAACGTGCGCAACTACCTGCGCGAGAACCCGACCCTTTCGTCCGAGATCGAAGCCAAAGTTCGAACCAAGGCCGCCGGCGGGACCGCGCAGTCGGTGATGCGGGCCGCCAGCGCGCTGGCCGGCCGTGCTGCCCCAGCGGACGCGACCGGTGGCGAGGAGTTCTAGCCGCCACCGGCCACCGCCCTCAGTCAGCGCGCTCGATGCCGGCTTGCGACTCCTTGCTCGGCGCGCTCATTCCCGGGCGGAACTGGTGGTCAAGCTGACGCGCCGGGGCTATGACACGGCGTCGATGAGGGCGGCTTTGCAGCGCCTCGACGAGCTGGGATACCTCGACGACCAGTCTTTCGCCCGCTCTTTCGTGCGCCGCCGGGGCACCATGCGGGGTCCCCGCGCCCTGTCCGCGGAGCTGGCCTCCAGAGGTGTTGAACGGACCCAGGTCGACATCGCCGTGGGCGAGTTTGGGGAGGCCGAGCAGCTCGCCGCCGCCAGCCGGATCGCAGAACGGCTGTACGCCCGCAAACCGTCGCTGGACCGCCGGGAGATCCTCGACCAGATCGGTACCAAGCTGGTGAGGCGGGGCTTCTCGGTTGCTATCGCTCGGGCCGCATGCGGGGCCGTCCTCGCAGGGCGCGCGGACCCCTTACAGGCCTAGAATTTCCTCACGCGCGGACGCGTGCGAGCGCCCGCGGTCAATAGAGGCAACCCGACGCGGGCCATTTTCATTGGCCTGCGATGGTTCCGCACTTTGACAAGCGAATAAATGAGGTGCATGTCACATGCCTGTCTACGTCTTCGTTCCGCTTTTGGTGGTGGCACTCCTCGCCGGCGTTGGAGTGGCATACCTGCTGCTTCGGAACCGGCAGGGCAACGGAGCCGGCGCGCTCGAGGCCAAGGCTCAGCAGGCGCTCTCCGAGGCTGAAACCCAGGCCAAAGAGAAGCTCCTCGAAGCCAAGGAGGACGCCGTCAAGGTCCGTAGCGCCGCCGAACAGGAAGCCCGGGAGTACCGGGTCCAGTCACAGCAAATCGAAAAGCGCCTTCTCCAAAAGGAGGAGAACCTCGACCGCAAAGGCGAGGACCTCAACCGGCGAGAACGTGAGTTCGGCGTCCGGGAGAAGGGGCTGGACGAGATCAGAGCCCAGCTCGAGGATTCGTACCGCCAGCAGGAGAAGGAGCTTCAGCGCGTCGCCAACATGACGCGGCAGGAAGCTCAGGGGATCCTGATGGGCCAGGTCGAGCAGGACCTTCGCAACGAGGTCGCCCGCAAGGTGCGGGAGGCTGAGCTGGCCGCTCGCGACGAGAGCGAGCGCCGTGCCCGCGAGATCGTCACCGAGTCGATCCAGCGCATCGCCGCCGATCAGACCGCCGAGGTCTCGGTCTCGGTGCTGCCGCTGCCGACCGACGAACTCAAGGGCCGCATCATCGGCAAGGAGGGCCGGAACATCCGCGCCCTGCAACAGGCGACCGGGATCGATCTCATCGTCGACGACACCCCGGAAGCCGTGATCATCAGCGGGTTCGATCCCGTCCGCCGCGAAGTGGCGCGGGTCGCGCTCAACAAGCTCATCGTGGACGGCCGCATTCATCCGGCCCGCATCGAAGAGATCGTCGCCAAGTCGCGCCAGGAGGTCCTGCAAAGGGTCAAGGAGGAGGGCGAGGCGGCAGTCCTGGAGGTCGGGCTGCAGGGTCTACACCCTGAGGTCGTCCGTCACCTCGGCATCCTGCGTTTCCGTACGAGTTACGGGCAGCAGGTGCTGAACCACTCCAAGGAGGTCGCCTATCTCGCCGCCATGATGGCGTCCGAGATCGGGGCCGACGTCCGCATAGCCAAGCTGTCGGGATTGCTCCACGACATCGGCAAGGCCATCGACCACGAGGTCGAAGGGTCGCATGCCGTGATCGGCGCAGACCTTCTGCAGCGACACGGGGTGCCCGCTCCCGTCGTTCACGCGGTGCGCGCTCATCACTACGACGAAGAGCCGCACTCGATCGAGGCCCTCCTGCTGATCGCCGCGGATGCGATCTCGGCCGCACGGCCGGGGGCGCGACGCGAGTCGCTCGAGGCCTACGTCAAACGTCTGGAGAAGCTGGAGGAGATCGCCAACTCGTTCCAGGGAGTCCAGCAGTCTTACGCCATCCAGGCCGGGCGGGAGGTCCGCATCCTGGTGAAGCCGGAGCAAATCGACGACACCGCCGCCCAGCTCATGGCGAGGGATATCGCCAAGCGCATCGAAACCGAGCTGAGCTTTCCCGGCCAGATCCGGGTCACCGTGGTCCGCGAAACCCGGGCGGTCGAGTACGCCAAGTAATTCCACAAAGGGGAGCCCAGCTCGGGCTCCCTTTTTTGTTTCCACTAGCCTTGTCGCCACATGTCGGAGGACTTTCGCATCTTGTTCGTCGCCGACGTCGTCGGCCAGCCCGGCCGTGAGGCGGTCAAGGCGATCCTGCCCGGGCTGCGCCGCGAGCTCGAGGTCGACATGGTGATCCTCAACGGCGAGAATGCCGCCGGCGGCTTCGGCCTGACGGGAAAACTCGTCGGAGAGCTCAAGGCCGCCGGCGCCGACGTGATCACGACCGGCAACCATGTCTACGCCCAGAAGGAGTTCGTCGGCGAGCTGCCCGCTCTGGAGCATGTGATCCGGCCGGCCAACTACCCACCTGCGGCACCGGGGAAGGGGTGGACGGTCTTTCAAAATGGCGGCCGGGAGGTCCTGGTCATGAACCTGATCGGCCGGATCTTTCTCGATCCGCTGGACGATCCCTTTCGGGCCGCCGATTCGATCCTGGCCGCCCACCAGCACATCAGGATCGTGTTCTGCGACATGCACGCGGAAGCCACCTCCGAGAAGACGGCCATGGGCTGGCACCTGAACGGCCGCGCGAGCGCCGTGGTCGGCACTCACACGCACATCCCGACTGCGGACGCGCGCGTGCTTCCAGGCGGCACTGCTTACGTGACTGACGTCGGGATGGTCGGTCCGCGTGACAGCTGCATCGGCATGGACAAGGAAGCCGTCCTGCAGCGCTTCCTGACAGGGGTCCCAAATCGGTTCGTGGTGGCGTCAGGAATCGTGACATTCAATTCGGTACTGGTTACCATTAGTGGTTCCACTGGCCGGGCAACATCCATCCAGAGAGTCGACCGCGAACATATTTGAAGGGGTTCCAGCAATGACAGGGGAGCGCGCTCCAGTGGAGGTGCTGAAGGTTTCAGCCACCTCCAAGCCGGTCGCGGTGGCCGGAGCGATAGCGGGTGTGATCCGGAGCAAGGGACGTGTCGAAGTGCAGGCGATCGGTGCGGGCGCGATCAACCAGGCCGTGAAGGCGATCGCGATCTCTCGCGGGTACGTGGCGCCGGGCGGCCTCGATCTCGTCTGCATCCCGGCCTTCATCGACATCTCGATCGACGGCGAAGAACGCACCGGCATCCGCCTTCTCGTGGAGAGCAGATAACGGCGCGGTCGTTCCACATCTGGACGATCGGCTGCCAGATGAACACCGCCGACTCGGAGAGCCTCGCCCGGAAGCTGCTCGCGGCCGGCTATCAGGAGGACTCTCTCGAGCGCGCCGACGTCGCGATCCTCAACACGTGCGTCGTGCGGCAGGCTTCGGAAGACCGGGTGTACTCCAAGCTGCACGAGCTCAAGGCGTGGAAGACTCCGGAGCGGACCATCGCCGTCACCGGCTGCATCGTCGCGAAGGAAGGCGAAGAGCTCAAGCACCGATTCCCGCAGCTTGACGCGGTCGTGCCCATCGGCGAATACGACGACTTCCTGGCCGGTCTTGCCGCTCGCTACGACTATTCGGAGGGCGAGGCCCTGCCGCCCGCCGGCCGCACCGGCGTCAGCCACTTCGTCCGCGTCATCCAGGGCTGCGACCACAACTGCACCTTCTGCATCGTGCCCCGAGTGCGGGGACGAGAGCGGCACGTCCCCATTGCGACTGTCCTGGAGGAATGCCGCGCAGCTGTGGAGGCCGGCGCGAAAGAGGTCGTCCTCCTCGGGCAGAACGTCGATGACTACCACGATCCGGGCGGTCGAGGTGGCCTGTCGGCCCTCGTTCGCGCGGTGGAGGCGATTCAGGGCCTGAAGCGTCTGCGGTTCATGACCTCTCACCCGCAGGATCTGGAACCCGAGCTGCTGGAGACGATGGCGGCCAGCGACGTGGTCTGCCGCGAGCTTCAGCTGCCGGTGCAGTCGGGAGACGACGGCATCCTCAAGCGCATGGCACGTGGCTACCAGACCCGGCACTACCGGGCGATCGTCGAGCGCGCGCGCAGGCTCATGCCGGACATCGGCCTGGTCACGGACGTGATCGTCGGGTTCCCGGGCGAGACGGAGGCGGCCTTCCTCAATACCCGCGGCATGATGGAGGAGATCGCGTTCGACGTCGTGCATCTGGCCATGTACTCCCCGCGGCCCGGCACGTTCGCGGCCACGAAGATGGATGACGACGTTCCCGCGGCAGAGAAGCTTCGGCGCTTGAACGACCTCCTCGCGCTGCAGCGAGACATCGCAAGGCGGAAGACATCCCGATGGCTCGGCCGGGACGTCGAGGTGCTGATCGAAGGCAGCGACGAGCTGGGGCGCCCGTACGGCCGGATCCGGCAAGGGAAGCGCGCGATCGTAATGAGCCGTTCCGGCGTCAAGGCCGGTGACGTGCTCAGGCTGCGGGTCACGCAGGCCACAGCCGGCCAGCTCATGGGACTGCCGGCGGCGTGAAAGTGGAGCCTCATGCTGCTCTGACCCCGGTGATGCGGCAGTACCGGGAAGCGAAAGAGCAGCACCCGGAGGGAATCCTCCTTTTCCGGCTCGGCGACTTCTACGAAGTGTTCTTCGACGACGCGCTCATCGCGGCCCCGGTCATGGGCGTCACCCTTACGTCGCGGCCGCTGGGCAAGTCCGGCCGCGCGCCGATGTGCGGCGTGCCCTATCACGCATGGCAGCTCTATGTGGGCAAGCTGCTTCGTGCCGGTCACAAGGTGGTCATCTGCGACCAGGTTGAAGCCGCGGGCAAGGGACCGGTGGTCAGGCGGGATGTCACGAGGGTGCTCACGCCGGGGACGGTGGTTGAAGATTCGTACCTGGACCCTTCGCGACCGAACTACCTCGTCGCCGCCTGGCTCCGGGGATCCGAAGCCGGGCTCGCCGCGTGCGACGTTTCCACAGGGGAGCTCCTCCTGTGCCAGCTGCCCGCCGATCGGCTCGGCGCTGAGCTGGAACGACTCGCGCCGGCCGAGCTGCTCAAGCCACCGGAGGTCGAGGAGTACAGGTTCGATCCGGTGCGAGGGCAGCAGCGGCTGCGAGACCTGCTGGGAATCGCATATCCCACCGCGGTGGGTGCCGCAGATGCTCCTCTCGCGGTGGGTGCTGCCGGTGTGGTGCTCGACTACCTGAAGCAGATCCAGTCGCGACTCGGCCCCGGACTTCTGAGCGTCCGCACCTACTCGCCCGACGCAACGATGCCGCTCGACGCCGCGACCGTGCGCAACCTCGAGCTGCCGGAGCTCATCAAGCTCGTCGACCACACTCGGACACCCATCGGAGCCCGGCGCCTGCGCGCCTGGCTGGGGGCTCCTATGCGTGACGCCGAGTCGATCGAGCTCCGCTTGAGCGCGGTCGATGAGCTCGTCGCGGCACCGCACCTGCAGGAGAGCCTGGCGGTCTCGCTCAAGGACGTCGGGGACCTGGAGCGCCTCGTGTCGCGTGCCGCGCAGGGCCACGCCGGCGCTCGAGAGCTGGTGGCGCTTCGCCGCTCCCTCGAGGGGATACCAGGAGTGCGCGACGCGACGAGCGCGTGCGAGGCACTGGCCATCCGCGAGCTCGCCATACAGATCGTGGGCGCGCCAGAGCTTGGCTCGGAGCTTGCCCGCGCGCTCGTCGACGACCCGCCCCCGCACGCGCGAGATGGCGGAGCGATCAGGCGCGGTTACGACGCCGAGCTGGACGGGATCGTCGAGGCGTCACAGGCGGCGCGTGAGTGGGTCGCCGCCCTGGAGTCATCAGAGCGCCAGCGCACCGGGATCCGCTCGCTCAAGGTCGGCTTCAACAGGGTCTTCGGCTACTACATCGAGGTGAGCCACGCCAACTCGGTTTCGATACCACCGGACTATGTGCGCAAGCAGACGTTGACCGGTGCCGAGCGCTACCTCACACAAGAGCTCAAAGAGAAGGAAGCGATCGTCCTCACCGCGCAGGAACGAATCGCCGCGCGAGAGGTCGAGATCCTGCGCGAGCTGGGGCACAAGGTCGCCGAGTCGGCGCCGGTGCTTCGTGGCACCGCGCAGGCGATTGGCAGCATCGATGCCCTTCGGAGCCTGGCCGTGGCGGCATCCCGAGAACGATGGCGACGGCCCAAGGTGAACGCAGGACTCACCCTGAGCATCAGTGGCGGACGGCACCCGCTGGTGGAGCGCCACCTACCCGACGGAGCATTCGTCGCCAACGACCTTCACCTGGATCCGGCCGGCGAGCAGATCGCCATTATCACCGGCCCGAACATGGCGGGCAAGTCGACCTTCCTGCGTCAGGCGGCGGTCATCGTGCTGCTAGCGCAGTGCGGAAGCTTCGTGCCTGCCGAGCAAGCAGCGGTAGGGCTGGTCGATCGCATATTCACGCGCGTCGGCGCGCACGACGACATTGGCGCTGGCATGTCGACGTTCATGGTCGAGATGACGGAGACGGCCAACATCCTGAACCACGCGACCCGCTCGTCGCTGGTGATCCTCGACGAGGTGGGGAGGGGGACGTCGACCTACGACGGGGTGTCGATCGCCCAGGCCGTGGTCGAGTACCTTCACGACTCTCCGCGCCTCGAGTGCCGGACTCTTTTCGCGACGCACTATCACGAGCTGACCGCTCTGGCGGAACGGCTGCCCCGTGTGCGAAACCTGCGCGTTGAGGTGCTCGAGGAGGGGGAGACGGTTCGCTTCCTCCATCGCGTGGTGCCAGGCGGCGCCGACCGCTCCTACGGCATCCACGTCGCAGCGCTGGCCGGCCTTCCCTCGGGCGTCATCGCCCGCGCGCGCCAGGTGCTGGCGGAGCTCGAGCGCCAGCGCCCGCTCGAGCCGCCCGAACAGCAGCTCGGCCTGCCGATGGAGCTCACGCCCGACCCACTTCGCAAGGAGCTGGAAGAGCTCGAGCCGGACTCGCTCAGCCCGCTCGAAGCTCTGCAGAAGCTGTACGAGCTCCGCTCGAAGCTGGAAAGTTGACCCCGATCCACATCCTCCCGCCCGAGGTGGCCGACGCGATCGCCGCCGGCGAGGTGATCGAGCGGCCCGCCTCGGTTGTCAAGGAGCTCGTTGAGAATTCCCTCGACGCCAACGCGCGACGCGTCAGCGTCGATGTGCGAGGAGCGGGGCGGACGTCGATCCGCGTCAGCGACGATGGCGATGGCATCGCCGCGGACGAGCTGAAGCTCGCCTTCGTCCGCCACGCGACCAGCAAGGTCGGCGCCCTCGCCGACCTCGACGCGATCACGAGCTTCGGCTTCCGCGGTGAAGCACTCGCCAGCATTGCATCCGTCGCCGACGTCCAGTGCACGAGCGCAGGGGCCCGTGTGCACATTCGGGCAGGCGAGATGATCGAGACCAGTGCCGGCCCGCTGCTGCCTGGCGTCACCACCGAGGTCAGAGACCTCTTCGCCAACGTGCCCGCTCGATTGAAGTTCCTGAAGTCGGATCCGACCGAAGTCGCCGCCATCAAGGACGTCGTGATCGCTTTTGCGCTCCTCCATCCGCACGTGCGGTTTCAGCTGACGATCGACGGCCGGGCGGCAGTGAACAGCACGGGCGACGGCAATCGGCGCCGGGCGTTCGCCTCAATTCATGGCGCGTCGGTCGCGGCGGAGATGCTCGAGATCGTCGGCTTGCCGCTGGTCACTGGCATGGTGTCGCAGCCGCGTCTGAGCCGCGGCAGTCGCGACGGGATAGTGCTGGCGGTCAACGGGCGACCAATCACCTCGCGTCCACTCGCCTACGCGCTGGAGGACTGCTACCAGGGCCGCCTGGAGCGGGGCCGCCACCCTGTTGCGGCCATCGACATCGGGATCGATGCCTCTCTCGTCGACGTGAACGTCCACCCCGCCAAGAAAGAGGTGCGATTTCGCGAGGAGGGCGCCGTGTTCGCCGCGCTGCAGCGAGCCGTGCGGTCCGCGCTCGGTGCCAGCGAACCGGTCCACTACCGAAACCCGCAGGCGACTCCGAGCGTCGCGGCCGCGCACGCGCACCAACCCCGACTGGTAGTGCACGGCGCCTCCGTGCTCCCGTTGGAGGAGAGCGCCCCCGGCATGCCTGCGGCCGGGGTTCTGCGGCCGATCGGACAGGTGGGTCCTGGCTACCTCGTCGCTGAGGGACCGCAGGGCCTGGTGCTGATCGACCAGCACGCCGCCCACGAGCGAGTCCTCTACAACCGGCTCCTGGAGCGCCTTCGAAGCGGCTTGGGGGCGAGCCAGGCGCTGCTCATGCCGCAGGCGGTCGACGTCGAACCCTCCTTGATCGCTGCCGCCGCCGACCACCGCGCCGACCTGGCCACCCTTGGTCTCGAGTACGAGGAGTTCGGTCCGCGCAGCCTGCGCATCACGGCCGTCCCGGTGGAGATGCCGGCCGGGCGCGCAACCGCCGCGGTTCAGGAAACGCTTGCGGCTCTGAGCGAGTCACGGAACGGAGATCAGGCCATGCACAAGGCGGCGGCCGCGCTGGCCTGCCACTCCGCGGTGCGCTTCGGGGACGTCCTCGACCCGGCTGAGCAGCGGCGGCTCCTTGCGGACCTCGAGGCGGCCGAGGAATCGATCACCTGCCCGCATGGGCGCCCGACGCGGCTGGTTGTGGAGTGGCAGGAGCTGACGCGCCACTTCCGAAGAAACTACTGATCAAGGCGACCGCATCTCTTCGCGTTCCAGTCATCGTTGGGCCGACGGGTATCGGCAAGTCCAGGCTCGCGTTTGAGCTTGCGCTGAGCATTGGCGGCGAGATCGTCGTCGCCGACTCGCGTCAGGTATACCGACGCCTTGACATCGCGACGAACAAACCCAGCCCCGAACATCGGCGGCGCGTCAGCTATCACATGATCGACTTCGTCGATCCGGCGTCGAGCTTCAATGCGGCCGAATACGTGCAGGGCGCGCGGGCAGCGATCGACGACATCGCGGCACGAGGCCGGGTCCCCATCGTCGAAGGCGGGACGATGCTGTACGTCGACGCTCTGTGCGACGGCTTCAGCCTGACCGGCGTGCCGCCCAACCAGGATTTGCGAAGCGGGCTCGCGAGACTCGACATCGCGGCCCTGCAGGAGCGCTTGCTGGCGCTGGATCCAGACCCCGGGGTGGACCTTCGCAATCCGGTGCGCGTGATCCGAGCCATCGAAATCCTGGAGACGGCCGGAACGCCTCTGCGCGGTTTGCGCCAGCGGACGCCTCCCTCGTGGCACGCGGTGCGCATCGGGGTCACAGCCGAAGTGGACGTCATCGACCGCCGCCTCGAAGAGCGCAGCCGCGAGCAGGTGCGGCGAGGTCTCGTCGAGGAGACGCAGGCCGCGCTCGATGCAGGAGTGCCCGCGACCGCGGCGGTCCTCACCGGGATCGGGTATGCGGAGGCGCTTGCCCACCTCCGCGGCGAGCTCACCATCGAGGAGCTGCCCAAGGCCATGGCGCAGTCAAACCGGCGCTACGCGCGACGCCAGCTGCGGTGGTGGCGTAAAGACCCCCGCGTGCGATGGTTTCCTATCGAGCCCGATCCGTCGCCAGCTATCCTCAAGTACGTGAAGGAACCCGAGTGAAGGGAACCACGGCGGCCGGCGCCCAGCGTCTGAGCCTGATTCCTCCTTATCTGTTTGCGGAGATCGACCGCAAGGTGCAGGAGAAGAAAAGGGCGGGAGTTGATGTGATCTCTCTGGGCATCGGCGACCCCGACCTGCCGACGCCCAAGCGCATCGTGAGCGTCCTGCAGGAAGCGGCGTCCGATCCTGCGAATCACCGCTACCCGTCGTACTTCGGCCTGCCCGAGCTGCGCCAGGCGATCGCGGGTTGGTACGGGGAGCGGTTCGGCGTGACGCTCAACCCCGATAAGGAGATCCTGCCCACGCTCGGCTCGAAGGATGGAATCAGCCACGTGCCGCTGGCCCTGGTCGATCCCGGCGACGTCGTCCTGGCTCCGGATCCCGGATATACGGTCTACGTCACCGGAGCGCAGATGGCTGGTGGAGAGCCGTACATCATGCCGCTCACGGCGCAGAACGGATGGCTGCCCGACCTCGGCGCGATTCCGAGCGAGGTGGCCGGACGTGCCCGCCTCATGTGGCTGAACTACCCCAACAACCCGACCGCTGCGGTCGCTGATCGCGAGTTCCTCGAGAGTGCGGTGGAATTCTGCCGCCGCCATGGCATCGTCCTGTGTCACGACGCGCCGTACTCAGAGATTGCGTTCGACGGCTACCGGCCGCTCAGCCTGTTCGAGATCGACGGCGCCAGCGAGGTCGGCCTCGAATTCCACTCGCTGTCGAAGACCTTCAACATGACCGGCTGGCGTATCGGCTGGGTGTGCGGGCGCGCTGACCTCATCGGATTGATCGGGCAGCTCAAGACCAACATCGACTCCGGCATCTTCCAGGCCGTGCAGTGGGCGGCGATCGAAGCCCTCAACGGCGGAGAGGTCGAGACGTTTGCAGCCAACGAGGTGTACGCCCGCAGGCACCGGCTGGTGGCGGACACGCTGAACAGCCTGGGATGGTCGATCAAACCCCCGCGCGCGACCTTCTATGTGTGGGCTCCGGTGCCGTCGGGCTACGACTCGATCGGCTTCGCGGGCCACGTCCTGGACGAGGTGGGCGTGAACATCACGCCTGGGGTCGGTTTCGGCGCCCACGGCGAGGGCTACTTCCGGCTCTCGGTGACGGCCCCCGACTCGCGTCTGGAGGAAGCGATGGCTCGCTTGAGGCGGCTCTCGCTCTGATCACGACGAGACCACCGCGCGAGCGCGCGTACCTGGTCGGGTTGCTGCTCCCGGGAGATACCCCTGAGCTGGTGCGCGAGCAGGTGGTGGAGCTGGCCGACCTCACGAGGACTGCGGGCGCCGAGGTGGTCGGTTCCGACATCCAGCGGCGCTCCGCGGTCGACCCGGCCCACTTCATCGGTATGGGTAAAGTCGACGAGCTCCGCGAGCTGAAGCTGGAAGGGGCCTTCGACCTGATCATCTGCAATGACGATTTGAGCCCGAGGCAGCAGCGCAACCTGGAAGCTGAGCTGAAGACCCGGGTGCTCGACCGCACCGAGGTGATCCTGGAGATCTTCGCCCAGCACGCGCGCACGCATGAAGGTCGCCTCCAGGTCGAGGCAGCGCGCCTGCATCACCTGCTGCCGCGGCTGATCGGCGCGTACGCATACGACCGCCAGGTGGGTGGCCGGCGAGGGGGAGTGGGGGCCCGCGGTGGTTTCGGCGAGCAGCAGATTGAGGTCGAGCGACGGCGCATCCGCAAACGGATGCGCGACCTCGAGCGCGAGATCGAGCAGGTGCGCACGCAGCGCCATCAGCAGCGCACCGGGCGCCGCCGCGCCGAGCTGGAAACCGCGGCGATCGTCGGCTACACCAACGCCGGCAAGTCGACCCTGCTGAACGCGCTGACCGGCGCGCGGGTGCACGCCGAGCACCGGCTGTTCGCAACCCTTGATCCCACCACGCGCCGCGTCGACCTGCCGACCGGGCGGGGTCTGCTCCTGACCGACACGGTGGGATTCATCCAGAAGCTTCCGACCGACCTGGTGGCCGCCTTCCGCGCCACCCTCGAAGAGGTCACCGAGGCCGACCTGATCGTCCAGGTGCTGGACGTGAGCTCGCCCGCGGCCGAGGAGCAGGCCGAGACCGTGGAGGAGGTCCTGGCGGAGCTCGGAGCCGCCGACAAGCCCC
>DATINX010000185.1:0-35083 GCA_035473835.1 Candidatus Dormiibacterota bacterium
GGTCCCGGTCAGTCGGCCGCCGCCATCAGCCCTGCCTCCGCGACGGAGTCAGAACCTTCGCTGTAAGAGTGCCGCAGCATCACGCGCAAGCGGTCTTTGGCCACGGCAAGTCGCGACGCGACCGTGCGCTCCGGGATACCGAGCGCCTGCGCGATGGCGCGATTGGTGTAGCCGTGGTAGTGGCGAAGGACGATCGCAGCGGCCTGCTTGGGCGGCAGCTTCGCGAGCGCCTCGGCGAGGTCGCGCCGCTCGACCTGGTCTTGCGGGTCGGGGGCCAGGCCCGGGCGTCCGATGCGCCGGATCACCTCGCCCACCTCACGCAATCGCATCTTTCGCTGGTATGAGACCGCCGCATTGATTGCGATCCTGTGGACCCATGCCTCGGCCGGCGCGATAGGCTGCCACGTGCTCCATTTCTTGTACGCGCGCTCGAACGCGTCCTGCGCGCAGTCCTCTGCCGCCGCGCGATCGCCAAGCATGGCGGTCAGGGTCCCCAGGATCTTGCCGTAGGACGTCTGGTAGAGGCGCTCGAAGTCGGCTTCGTTTCCCGGCGTGTAGGTCGTCCTCGACTGGCGATCGTCTGCTGAATCCACCGACTCGATCTCGTTGAGCATCAATTTCCCCCTGAGGTTTGGGGAGCGCTGGCTTTGTGGCGCTTCCCTGCGCCTAATGTCCCTCTGGGGGGCCCTCCCGGTCGCCGTACGGTTGGGCGGATTTTCACTCGCACACTTGAAGTACTCGCTCTGGAAATCGAGTTCAGGTATCGGCCTCCGCACCCGGCGTTCTCCAAGCAGGATGACTCCAAGCTCCGCTGGCGCCTTTGGCAATCAGCCCGGGGACGTGCTCAGCGCGCTTGCCGTCGGCCTCGCCGCCGACTCGACCCAGACCGGCCGCAAGACGCTGGAGGTCATACGCGCGCGCTCGCCCGAGCTCGTGCGCTTGAGTGAGGAGACGGGTGAGGATGTGATCGCCACCTCGGTCGACATCATCGATATCCTCCTTTCGTCGCTGAGGTCTGACGTCGAGGTGCCCTGGTCCACAGTCGAGCAGAACACGCGCGAATACGGACGCCTCAAGGCCGCGCAGGGGGTCCCCCTCGAGACCCTGATCGACGTCCTGGCGGTATACCGCCGCGCCACCATCGAGCTCATCACGCAGCCGATCGAAGGCTCGATGCGCAGGGACGAGATACTCGCTCTCGCGCAGAGCCGCCTCGAGGACGTGGTCGAGCGTCTCATCAGCTACGTCGTCCGCGGTTACCTGGAGCACCTCGACGCGGAGCACCGCACGAGGGAGAGCGAGCTGTATGGCCTGGCCGCGATCGTCACGTCGATGGGCCGCTCCCTCGACGTGATCGAGACCGCCGAGGTCGCGCTCGTCGAGACGATGGCGGCCTTGCGGCTGAGCGCGGGTGCTCTCTGGCTTCGCGAGAGAGCGGTCTTCAAGCTCATCCACGCCTCGGGGCTCGACCAGCCGGACATCGCGCAGTTCACGCGCGAGACCGGCCCTCAAGTCAAGGCCGCTGTCACCGCAGTCGGCCGTTCGGAATCGCGCGTGGACCGTGGGCTGGGGGGTGAATGGAATGCGCTGCGTGCACAACTCAGGGTCAAGGGCAGGATCGTTGGCGTCATGACGGTGGGCACGACCATGCCACGCATCTTCGGCGCCTCCGATCTTCTGTTCATGGCCGCGGTCGCCGACCAGGTCGCGATCGCGCTCGATCGCTCGCGGCAGTTTTCCAGCGAGGCTCGCACGGATCACTTGACCGGGCTCGCCAACCGCCGCGAGTTCGAGAGGATCATGGAGCGGGAGGTGGCACTCGCCGAGCGCCACAACCGCAAGCTCTCCCTCATGATGATCGACCTGGACAACCTGAAGCGGATCAACGACCGACAGGGTCACCGCGCGGGCGACGGAGCCTTGAAGCTGGTCGCGCAGCAGCTCCAGCGCGTGGTGCGCACGTCCGACATCTGTGCACGGCTCGGAGGAGACGAGTTCGGAGTTGCCATGCCCGAGACTTCGCTGGACCGCGCCCGCGAGGTGGCGGCCCGGCTGCGGACCGCCGTGAGCGAGGCGAGCCTCGCCGCGAGGTGGCCTGAGCCGATCGAGGTGAGCATGGGACTCGCGGCCTGGCGGCCCGGGCAGGACTGGCAGGCGGCCTACGAGATCGTCGACGCCGACCTGTACGAGGACAAGAGGCGCCGCAAAGTCGAGCGGAGGGCGGAGGCGCGAGAGCCGGTCGCGCACATCCGGATCCTCGGACGGGCTGCCGGAAGGCGGCGGGTGGCCGGCGGCTAGAGGCTCTCCTCGAACCGGCATCGGCTGCCGGCCGTCACTCGATCAGCGCCAGCTCCCGTGCCTTGACGATCGCCTCCAGCTTCGAATGCACGCCGAGCTTGGCGCCAAGACTGCGGATGTGCGTCCGGACCGTCGTGTAGCTGATCCCAAGGCTGGTGCCTATGTCTCGGCTCGAGACGCCACCGGCCATCATCCGCAGCACCTCCTTCTCGCGGGGAGTGAGGCTCTCGAGCTGGCTGTCCATCGCACGCCTGCGGTTCAAGAGTGTCGCGATGGTTCGAGGCGTGAAGAGCGTGCCTCCCGCGGCGACCGTTCGGATGGCGTTGACGACCTCGGCCGCCGCCTGCGACTTGTGGATGAACGCGCTGGCGCCCGCCTCGACCGCGGCAAACCGGGCGGCGTCGCTGTCTTCCCTGGTCAGGAAGATGAGCCTGGTTTCGGGCCGCACCTGGCGGATGGCCATCCCGGCGTCGGCGCCGGTGCCATCGCCGAGGCGGAAGTCGACCAGGACCACCTCGGGCGCGAGCTCTTGCGCGCGAATCACGGCGTCGGCCACCGAGGCCGCATACCCGACGACTGTGATGTCGGGCTGGTCGTTGAGCAGTGCCGCGAGGCCGTCCGCCACCACCTGGTGGTCCTCGACGATCAGCACGCGAGTCTGTGCCTGGCTCAATGGGCCGAAGGAACCCAGAACTCGACCCTGGTACCGGCGCCGGGCTCGCTCGTGACCTCGCACCATCCGCCCGCCAGCAGCGCCCGCTCCCTCAGCGCAAGAAGGCCGAGATGTCCGGGCAGGTGGTCCCGCTCCGCGACCACGAAGCCGCGACCGTCATCGACCACCTCGCCGTGAATGCCGCCTTCCTGGTACTTGACCGTGATCTGGACCCGCGTCGCGGACGCGTGCTTCTCGACGTTGGCAAGCGCTTCGGACACCTGCCGGAAAATGATGGACTTGATCTCGTAAGGCTCCTCATCGGGCAGCTGCACCTCGATCTCGGCCTCGATGCCGATCATGGTGCGCATCATCGTGACGCGGTCCCGAATCGACTCCTCGAACCCACCCGGCACCTCGAGCGCCGGCGGCCGGACCTCGAACAGCAGCTTGCGCAGCGCCTGCTCGGCCTGGTCGAGCAGCCTGGTCGCCTCGACGACGGGCCCAGGCTTGTCCTGGACGCGCTGCAGATGCAGCTCCGCCGCCGTCATCTTCTGAAGTGCATCGTCGTGAAGCTCGCCGGCGAACCGCCGGCGTGCCTTGTCCACCGCCGTGGACATGTTCTTGAGAAGGAGCTGCCTCGCCTCGTCCACCTTCTGCAGCCGGTTGATCGTCTTCGTGAGGTCGGTCTCCGCCAGCTTGAGCTGCCACACGAGGCCGGCGGCCAGGCCGGCCATCTGCAGCACCCATGCATCCTCAGTCGAAAACCCTTCGACGTGCTTCGACTCGTAAGCCGCGACCACCCCGAGGCGCCGGTGGCCCGCGCGCCAGGGCACGCTGATGGCGCTGGACACGCCAAGCACGTCGAGCACCGCGCGGTTCGGCGAGCCGTCCTCGGTCGTCGACGCTGCGGCCCTGAAGACGAAGTCCTTGTACACGACCCTGCTGGTCAGGTCACTGCCGAAAGGTTCCGCAGGCGCGGGGTAGAGGCGGGCGAGGAACTCCTCGTCAATGCCGTGGGATCCGGGTATCGGTGTGAGCGTGCGGTTCTCGTTGAGCTGCCAGAAAAGAACCTTGCCGGCTCCGACCAGCTCCGCGACGCTTTCGCTCAGACCGCGATAGAAGGAGGTGAAGGTCGCGCCCGCGCGCGCATGGGTGGAGACCGCGACCAGCGCCTCGACCGCCAGCTCACGCGCACGCTCGATTTGCAGCGCCGACTGGGCACGCTCCTCGTTGAGGAGGCGCTGTTTCTCGCTCCGGTCGAGGTCCGCGCGCAGGTTGATGAGCGCCTCGACCAGCTCCCGCCGGCGCGACTGGAGGCGGGAGATCTCGAGCGCGGCGGCGACCTGGTTGGCCAGCGTGCCGAGGGCGCGGCGCTGAACGACGCTGTAGACGCTGCCGCCCGCGACTCCCATCATGCCGATGACCTTGCCGCCCGCCTTGAGCGGCATCCCGACATACGCGCTGAGCCCGGGATCGGGCATCTGGGCCGAGACCCGCGCCGAGCCGGGGGTTCCAGACGCCGTCGCAAACAGCCGCTCGATCTCGTCGCCGCTGATCGAGCGATTGGGATCGGCTGCGCCCGAGAACACCTGCTGCCGCCCGCCACCCGCGTCGTCGTCAAGGCCGATGAAAGCCACGTCCGCTCCGGTCAGCTCGAGCGCGAGCTGCAGGGCCTGGTCCGCGACCTGCTCCAGGTTCTGAGAGCCCGCGATATCGGCCGACGCGGACTGAAACGCCTCCAGCCGGTCCCAAAGGCCTGTCTCCGAGTATCCCGCTGTCTCCAAGGACAGGAGCCTCTTTCCCCCTCGCGGATATTACGAACGCGGTCCCCAGCTTCGCACATGTAGAAGGCTCACGCGCGTGCGGTCGATGGCCGCGCTCATGGAACGGGCTGGGCCAGGCCGGTACTCGTTGCGGACCCGGCGTTTCCCAGACAAGGGCCCGCACCGGCTGCTTCAGTGGGGCCGTGAGGGAGTGAGGGAGGTTTATGAGCCAGGGGACCTTCGAGTACACAGGCGGCCACGTGTTCGAGCTCGCACGGCTCAACCGCGCGCTCTCCCATCTGGCCCGGCCCGGGTCGAGGGAGGAATGGCTCTCTCCGTTGACGCGGGACGATCTGATCGGGCTCGGCGTGTTCGACGGCGGCCGGGCGCCGCTGCGACAGGAGCTGATCGAGCGTCTATGGAGCCGCAAGCGCCAGCTCATGCGCCATGCCACCGCGATCAACGACTGGGATCCGGTTCCCCCTGTCGCGTAGGCAAAGCACCCAGGTGACTCACGTGCAAAAAAGAGCACCTGCCATTACTCGTACACGTAAGGGCGCGCGCGTTTCCTTAATGAAGTGGGAGCGAGGGTGTTGAGGCTGACGAATGACGTGGTCAACGTTGGCCCGTTTGCCGTCAAGCCTTTCGTAATGCTGGTCGCCCGGGTGCTGGGACCTGGGCCGCTTCGCTTGAAGATGGTCAAGCTCGCTCACGAGCTCGATGATCGTCAGGTCCGCCGCGCCGCCTAGGCTGTATCGGCGCCGAGCGCTGCTTTCATATGAAGGCCGGCGGGTACCTCGTGGGCGCCTCATGCACGCGACGGTGGCGCCTCCTCGCCGGCGGCCGGAGCTTCGTGCGGAGTCGCCCGAAGCCCCAATGAGTAGTCCGCTTGAGGGAGGCGTTTCCACTACAGATGAACGAGTTTGACCGGCAACTGGAATCCGATCTGAAGCGCCTGTTGGACCGCGTGGTGCGCACCCCGGCGCCGCCCCGGGGTCGGCGGCCCGGGGACCGCCCGATGCTGAGGCTCTACACGCGGCCCGGAGCGGTGATCGGACCACCCTCGACGGTCGTGATCTTGGTGGATTCCTCCGGTGAGGCGGAAGCGGCCTTTCCGGCGGTGCCCGCCATCCACGGCCCGGCGTTCTTGTCCTAGCCAATATCCCCTTCCTTCCTCTCGCGAGGCCGAGCTGAAGGGCTCGGCCTCATTCTCTGTTTGCCTCAAACTGAGTCCAGCACATGAGCGCGACCACGGTGGGCGTCACGTTCAAGGCCAAGCCTGCGGAGGTGCGCGCTTCCGCTTCGGAGCGCGGTCGCAAGCTCGCCAACCCCGGCTTCGGGAAAGTGTTCAGCGAGCACATGGCGGTTGCCGTCTGGGCGAAGGACCGAGGCTGGCACAACGCGGAGATACGCCCCTATGGGCCGATCTCGCTCGACCCCGGAACGGCCGTCTTCCACTACGCGCAAGCGGTCTTCGAAGGGCTCAAGGCCTACCGCCAGGACGGCGGCCGGATCGCGGTCTTCCGCCCCGAGGCCAATGCCGCCCGGTTCCGGCGGTCAGCCCGCCGGCTCGCCCTTCCAGAGCTGCCTGAGCAGGCTTTTGTGGAGGCGATCGACATCCTGGTCGCGTTGGATCGCGATTGGGTCCCCGCCGAGCCCGAGCACAGCCTCTACCTGCGCCCGCTCATGTACGCGAGCGAGGTGAGTCTCTCGGTGCACCCCTCAGACGAAGTGACATTTCTGCTCATCGCCTCACCGTCGGGCTCGTACTTCCCCAGCGGCGTGAAGCCGGTCACGGTGTGGCTGTCCGAAGATTTCAGCCGGGCGGCCCCCGGCGGCACCGGCGCAGCCAAGACCGGCGGCAACTACGCCGGCAGCCTTCTCGCGCAGGCCCAGGCGGCGGCGGAGGGCTGCGACCAGGTGGTCTGGCTCGACGCGCTCGAGCACCGCTGGGTCGAAGAGATGGGGGGCATGAACCTGTTCTTCGTCTTCGGCAGCGGAGCCAAGGCGAAGCTGATGACGCCTGAGCTCACCGGGACGCTGCTGCCCGGCATCACTCGGGACGCGCTGCTCACGCTTGGCAAGGATCTCGGTTACGAGGTCGAGGAAGGCCGCATCAACGTCGAGCAGTGGCGCGCCGGGTGCGCCGACGGGTCCCTGACCGAGGTCTTCGCATGCGGCACTGCCGCCGTCATCACCCCGGTCGGCGCGGTCAAGTCGCAGGGCGCCTCCTGGATGGTGGGCGATGGGAGGCCGGGGGTGATCAGCATGGGGCTGCGCCAGGCGCTGGTCGACATCCAGAAAGGGGCCGCGCGCGATGCGCACGGCTGGATGCACGAGGTCCCCCTGCCGTAGGTAGGAGCCGCTCCCGGCAGGGTCGGCCGAACTAGATCGCCCGCATCCGGTTGTTCTTCGGGTTGTGCTCGACCTCTGCCAGGCCGAGGGCCTCGAGCAGAGGCGGCATGTACATGCCGAAGCGGCCTCGATAGCCCTTCCGCAACCCATACCAGCCGGCCACCGGATTCTTGGCGGAGCGACCCCACGCTTCGATCGTGCCTTCCGCGGCCGGCTTCTGCTCATCTGCGCTGCCGAGGGGCACCCACCCTCCGTTCGCTTTTAGCATCGCGTGCAGATCTTCGATCGCGCGCAACTGGTAGCGAAGCTCGGTCTTGCCGACGACGCACACGAGCGCCGGCGGGCTCGCCGACTCGTCCTTATACATCTGATACTCAGAGGATCCGCTCGGTGTCTTCAGGTCCCACGGTGACTGCTTGCTGCCTTGACCGCTGACTTTCTTAGCGCTCATTCCCCTCCCTCGTGACGGACCAGCTGCGGGACGAGGTTAGCAACATCCGGCGTGCCCAGGCCCGTGACCGGGTCCCAGCCTTTGGCGGCTGTGAAGCCCGTGATGCCGCCGAAAGTGTTGTTACCGGTGGTGATGTCATGGAAGGCGGCGCTGTTTTCTCCGTCGTCCGCGATCCGGTACAGCTGCTTGTTGATCGCACCCAGGCGGTGGTGTCCGAGCTGGTCGGCGAGGGCAACGATGCCGGCCCACTGCGCGGCGCCGGCGCTGGTGCCTCCGACGAGAAGGACGCCGGTCGTCTTCGGTGGGACCACGGTGGGGCTCCACACCACGAGGTAGCCGCTGCGGCTGTCAGCGTTGTAGGCGACATCCGGAACGCCCCTCGCTTTGCCCCCCTGCACCAGGTCCTCCTGGTAGCTGGGGCGCCGGTAGAGGGTGCTGAATCCGCCGCCGCTCGCGCCGCGGGTCGAGTTCCAGGCTGTTTCCGACTGGTAGGCGCCGGTGCCCGAGGCAAACAGCAAGGTTCCGCCCACCCCGGTCACGTTCGGATCGGAGGCCGGCGTCGAAGCGCTGAGCACGAGCGAGCTGCCGTCGCAGCTTTGGCGTGCGGCGCCCTTGTCACCAGAGGAGGCCAGCAGGGTGATTCCCCTTTCGACCGCCTCCTGGAACAGCGCGTGCTGCTTGCGGGCGAGTTTTGGATCCAGGCACATCTCCGCCTCGCCAAAGCTCTGGGAGATCACATCCCCGAGCTTGTGGTCGATGGCGTACTTCGTCGCATTGAGCATGTCGGCGTCCTTCTCGCTCTTGGCCAGGACCAGCTCGATGGAGGCCCCGGGTGCGATCGCGTGCGCCCACTCGACGTCGATCGAGATCTCCTGGGACCAGCCGACCTGGATGATGTTGGTCGGATCGAATGCCGGCACCCCTTGGGGGGCGACGATCGCGAACTTAGGCGGGGCGGGGATGTTCCAGAAGCTGTCGAAAACCATCAGGTCATGCTGGATCGTCGGATTCTGGAACGCGTCGATGACGACTATGGTCCGACCGGCCCCGGTGATCCCGCGGTTCAGCAGTGGCTGGACGTCATACGCGGCCCTGATCGTGTCCGCGCCGAAACAGCCTATCGGCGTCGAGTGAAGGCACGGGAGGGGAGGCAATGCGTCGGCCTGGAAGTCGCCGACGGATTCGAACTGGACGTCGCTGCCGACCGCCGGGATCATCGAATGTCCGACTGCCGCGGCGGATGCCGGCACGGTCCAGGTGACGAGCATGGGCACCGCCAGCGCGACAGCCCCCGCCCGCGCCGCCAAGGCGCGCGCACACGAGATGATAGTCCGCAATTAACGCCCCTCCCTTCCTTCCTAACTCGGCAAACGGCTGCCGATGTGGCGGGAATTCTAGACCCAAACTTCGGCGGCCCTACAGATTAAGAGATGATTTTTCCTGGGCGTTTCCGGAAAGGCGCTGGGTGCCGTGCTGCGTCAAAAAACATGCGATTCAAGGAGGTCTGAAATGACGCAACGAGTCGTCATCGTGGGCGGCGGCGGCGTGGGCGACGCCACGGCGTTCGCGCTGCGCAAGCGAGGTTTTGACGGCGAGGTGGTGATCCTCAGCGCTGACCAGGACCGGCCGTACGATCGCCCTTACCTCTCCAAGGAGTTCCTTCGTGGCGAGGTCGAGCTGCCGAAGGTCTTCCTGCATGACGAGGCCGAGTATGGGCAGCAGCGGATCGAGCTCCGGCTGGAGGAAACGGTCGTCGGTGGTTCGGCGGCCGAGCGCAGGCTCGACCTTCGGGGCGGGGGCCATGTGGCGTTCGACACCCTCGTGCTGGCGACAGGTGGAACGCCGCGAAGGCTGCACGAGCTGCCCGGCGCCGCCAACGTGTTCACCCTGCGCTCGCTGCACGACAGCCAGGTCTTGCGGGAAGCCCTTCATGGTGGCTCACTCCTGCTCCTGGTTGGCGCGGGCTTCATCGGCGCGGAGGTGGCGGCATCATCCAGGCAGCTGGGCATGGATGTGCTGATGGTCGAGTCCGCCCAGGTACCGCTGGAGCGTTCTCTCGGGCGCGAGGTCGGCGAGGTCTACGCGTCCATCCACCGCAGCAGGGGCGTCGACGTCCGGACGGCCACAACGGTGAAGGAGTGGCACCGCCACGCCGATCGTGTTACCGGCGTGACGCTGTCTGACGGGCGCCGCGAAGAAGTGGACGTCGTCCTGATCGCGATCGGCATCGATCCCAACCTCCAGCTGCCGCGGGCGCTCGGCCTGCCGATCGAAGGCACGGGCGTGCGCGTGGACGATGGCCTGCGCGCGGCCGAAGGCGTGTACTGCGGCGGCGACATCGCGCTGCACCCGCACCCTGTGCTCGAGGAGTCGATTCGCGTGGAGCACTGGGAGGTGGCCAAGTATCATGGCCGGGGCATCGCCACCTCCATCGCGGCGGGTCACACTCCCGTGTCGCGGCTGCCGTACTTCTGGTCCGACCAGTACGACGTCAGCCTCGAGTACCGGGGTCACGCGTCGGGCGACGATCGCGCGGTCTGGCGAGGCGACAAAGAAGCGCTGCGCTTCTCCGTCTTCTACCTGCGAGACGGGCGCGTCAAGGCGGTGCTCTCGATGAACGACAAGGAGGTCAACGAGATCGGCGGGAAGCTGATCGAGGGGCGCCGGCAGGTCCACGAGAGGGCCCTCGCGGACACCTCGATCGACCTCAAGGAGCTGGTGCCGGCCGCAGCCGGCTGACCGTTATCCCTTTTCGGGCTCTTCGTCGGGGAGGAGCCAGGGCAGCGCCGCCGCCATCGGTCGCAGCAGCGTCTCCTGGTGCACCTTGCTGGTCAACCCGTCCGCGAGCAGCGCGAGAGCAGCCGCAAAGGCGGCGTTCTCCGCCTTGTGGCCGAGCTCGCCGTGCTCCGCCCGCCAGGAGATCAGTGCGGCGCCCGACTCGGTCAGGCCGAAAAGGGTCCGCCGCACCTCGTCCCAGGCCGGGCCGCGATCCGCTTTCTCGATGGCGTGCAGGGCGGCCTTCTCCGCCTCCCTGAACGCCGGCAGGCCTTTCTCGCCGACATGCTCGTCCCAGCCGGCTGCGACGCGCTCGACCCCGGAAGGCGAAAGGACCCGGATGTCCTCCATCAAGCGCGCGATCGTGCGCTGGTGTTCTGGAAACCCGTACCCCTCGGCGTCGACGCCCATGTGCGTCAAGCGTAAGGCGTTTCAAGCCGCACGAGCTTCGCGATGAGGAAAGAGGAACGTCCAGGCCGGCCGAGGCGGGACCACCACCGCTGGGACGACCGGCCGGTGTCGAACCGCAGGACGTCGAAGCCCGCCGCCGCCAGGCAGGCGCGCAACTCGGTGACGTCGATCGGGTGGTAATGGCGGCCAAGCTCTGGAAAGCCCGCCGCGGCGTAGTAGGCCTTCGACCGCTCCTCCGCCCGAGCCTGCGAGCGCCGGCCCTCGTATATCGGGCTGTCCACCGCGACGAGCAGCCCACCCGGAGCCAGGACGCGCGCGGCCTCGCGAATCGACTCGCTGAGCGGAGAGTAATGAAGAGAGGCGGCATACAGGGCGGCGTCGACGCTCGAGTCGCGCACGGGGAGGCGGCGCATGTCGCCGCGCACATGCAGGACGCCGGCCTGGGTCGGGACGTCAAGCAGGTCGATCGCGATGACGTCCGCATGGCCGAGATAGCGTGCCGCCCAGCCGCCGCCCGACCCCACGTCGAGCACAACCTGGCGGCCGCCGCCCTTCCATGCGGTCGACAGCACGCCGGCGGCTTCGGACACGGATTCCATCCGGCCGCGCCACAGCTTCGGTTCACCACCCTGCGGATCCTCGCGACCGTCGGCGCCGGCCCAGCCTTCGCGCCGCCGCAGCGCGGCGTAGAGGCGGGCGAAGCCGTCGGCGGCCAAGCGCTCATCATCGTCGAGCAGGTCGAGGCCGCCCCCCGCGGCGGCAATCGCGCGGCCGCAACCGCGACAGCGCGCCGCGCCCGGCTCCGGCGCCGCCCCACACCGGGGGCAGATCAAAGCCTGATACGCCCGCGTTTCCACGTCTACTTGAGGTAAGCGGGCACCCAGCTGAACCGCGCCAGCGCGATGGGCCCCGCGCCTGACACGATCACCTGGGCGTTGACCAGCACTCCCAGGTAGTAGAGCCAGCGAAATCCATCGTCTTTCACCTCGAAAGCAACGACCAGCGCAAGGCTGGTCGCGAGCAGCAGGCCGACGATTGCCGCCCAGCGCGTGGCGAGCCCGAGGATGAGCAGGACCGCGACGACGGTCTCACCCACGGTCTGGGCGACGGCGAAGAGAAACCAGTTGGGCGCGACGACCTGAACGAGCAGTTCGTGCAAGCCCGGGATCGGGTTGGAGTCGCCCGCGGACTGGATCAGGCCGCGTACCCAGCCGACCCCCTGCCACTTGGTGCTGGCGAAGTACAGCCAGTACAGCCCGACCGTGATCCGAAAGAGGCTCGGCCATGCCTCAGCCACGTTGGCCACGCTAGCGCAGCGCGCGGAGCACCGGGTTGGTGGCTAGCTCGAAAGCCCTCGCCGCCGGTCGCAGATGCATCCTGTTGAGGCGGTGCTGGATGGCGCCCTTGAGGATCGCCGCCCGCAGCTTGTTCTCCGAGAAGTCGGTATTGAACAGAAGCCTGTTGTGGCGCACCTTGTGCCACTCGCCTTTCTGCCTGCGCTCGTGAACCCGGTCGTAGAACCCAGTGCCGGGCAGCGGGTAGGCGATGGTGTAGCTGACGTAATCGAGAGGAAGGCTGCTCGAGAAGTTGATGCTCCGGATGAGGGAGTCCGTGGTCTCGCCCAGGTATCCGACCATGAAGAAGCCGGCCGCCTTGATGCCGGCGGCCACGCACGCCTCGACCGCGGCTCGCGCCTGGTCTGGAGTGATTCCTTTCTTCATCTCTTTGAGCACGTTCAAGTCACCCGACTCGATGCCGAAGAAGATCCGCTTGCAGCCCGCGCGCCGCATCTGCTCGAACAGGGCCTGGTCGACATGAGTGACGCGACTCAAGCATTCCCAGGTCAGCGGCAGGTGCGCCTCCTCGATCGCCTGGGCAAGCTCGAAGGTGCGCTTGTAATTGAGTGTGAAGAGGTCGTCCGACATCCAGATGTGGTCGTAGCCGAGCTCGGCGATCTCGCGCATCTCTGCCACCACCGATTCGACCGGGCGCGCGCTGAAGAGGTCGCCGAACACCGACTTGTGGCAGAAGTCGCACCGAAACGGGCAGCCTCGCGTCGACATGAGCGGCGTGGTCGCGTCCTTCCAGTGCTTGCGCCAGTAGTGGATGTATTCGGTATTGGGGATGTCGCCGCGGTATGGAAGGGGGAGATGAGACATGTCCTTGCTGCGCACCCGAGGGGTCGTGCGCACGATCTCCCCATCACGCTTGAAGACGAGCCCCGGGATTTCCTCGAATCGCCCGTCGTCGAGGTGCTGCATGAGTTGGACGATCGTCTCCTCGCCCTCGCCGACGGCGACGAGGTCGAACTGGTCGACGAAAGTGTCGGGCTCTCCTGAAGGATATGGACCGCCGACGATCGTCAGCGCCTTGTCGCGCACCTGCGCCGCGAGAGACAGCGCTTCGTCCTGCATCGTGATCATGCAGTAGATGCCGATCACCGACGGCTGCAGCCGCTCGATTTCCGCGAGCACCTCTTCGCGCTCGAGAAACGTGTGGTCTATGTGGCGTACGTCATAGCCTGCCCTGCGCAACGCCGCGCTCAGGTACATCAGCCCCAGTGAAGGCATGATCCAGTGCCGGCCCTGCGTGGGCGCTCGCTGCGGATAGACAAGGACGACGTCTGCTCTTTTCAAATCAATCACCTCGCTGGTTGAACCTTGATCGTGTACGTCATATCCCGGAATGCTTCGCCGGCGATGCTGTAATCGAGGCCCGCCCAGTTGAGATCCGGCGAGACCAGCTCGCGCCCGCCGAACAGCTGCGCGCCCGACACCATGGGCACCGACCACTGCACGCCGAGAGTCGTCGACTGCAGGCGAGCCCACGCGCCGCCCAGCGCCTGCCACCTGCTGATGTCTCCGTCGAGCAGGGTGGGGCTGCCGTCGGCTGCGAGGTCGTTGAATCCGGCCGACTCCTCGTTGAGGATGTGGACCTCGCTGTACCCCGCCGCCAGCCTGGCCACATGAACGCTGACCGAGATGCCGGTCGCGTCGATCCTGTACGTCACCACGACCTCGCCGCGAGATGCGATGGGGACGAACTGATAGCCATGGGCCTTGTCACCGCCCATCTCATCCATCGAGTACGTGCGCTGCCACACGGTGCTGGTCCCGGTCGAAAGGTCGCGGGTCGACACCGTCCGGGAGTACACCCACCCGTCGGTGTACTGGACGATCGGCACCCCGAAGCCCATGCCCTCGCCCGCCACGCCGCGGCCGGCGATCTCGAGGACCAGGCCCTTGGCGAGCGGCGACGTCTTGCCCTCGCCAGGACCTCGTTCGATGCCCGCGTAGACCCCGGGGTAGATCGGCTGCGTCTGCAGTGCTGTGCCCAGCCGGTAGGCATAAACCGATTTCCCGCCCGATGCCTGGTACCGCGCCTGCTCGCCCAGGAACCCGAACGGAGCGGCGGGGCGGCCGCTCACGAGGTCGGGGAACAAAGTCGTGCCCTTGTAGTAGCTGACGTTCTCGAGCACGACCGCAGCGACTTCGTGCGTGTTCATCCACTCGATCGCGTCATCTCGGCGCTGCGGGAGCGCCTGGGTGCCCGCGATCTCGGTCGGCAGACGGCCGCTGTAGTAGGCGACAACCGGCGAGTCGGTCACCAGCATGCGGTCGCCGGCGGCGGCGTGCCCGGCGGCGATCAGGCCGGTGTTGCCCGCGGCGAAGCTTGCGAACGTGGGCAGGAAACCGATCGCGAGGAGCGCACCCGCCGCGGCCGCTCCCACGCGAGCCAAGGCGGGCTGGCGGTCAAGGACAGCCGCGGCGAGAAGAGCCAGCGACGGTAGCGCGGGATAGAGGTAGCGATGGCTGCCTGAGTAGGCCCCCGCCCCGACCAGTGCGAACACCGCGGCGAGATAGACGAGCGACGGCACGTGGAGGAAGCGCAGCCCTGCTTTCCCGCCGGCGACCTCGGGCCGGCGGACAGCCGACGCGAGCCCGACCAGACCGAGCGCAAAGAGCGGCAGCGCCGCCAGCCCGTAAGTGCTGCCCAGCTCCAGCAGCCTGGACAGCGCGCCCCCTGGGATGCTGCCGCGGGCGGTGGCGGAGAACACCTCCGTCGACCCGCGCGCGAGCGAATGCCCCGCGGGCGCGAACCCGAGCTGCATGAAGACCAGGACGGCGATGGCCGGCACGGCCCAGGCGGCGGCCGGGATGCGCTTGGCCGATCGCTTCGTCACCAGCGCGTGGACCTGCTCGATGACGATGAATCCGCCGGCGGTCCCAATCCAGATCCATGCCTTCGTAGCCGTGACAGCGGCGAGCGCCGCGAGCAGCACCGCAAGGCGCATGCGGCCCTTGACGGCGGCGAGCGCGGCCCCCATCAGAAGCGCGGTCATCAGCGGCTCGACCACAGCGGATCCGGACGTGAACAGGAAGACCGGGTTGAGCAGGAGAAGGACGACCGCCATGCGCGCCTGCCGCACATTGGGCGCGAAGGCGTACACGAAAGCGAGGGTCGCCAGGCCGAGCAGGGCGCTCATCGCCTTCAGGGCGCCGATCTGCCACAAGCCGAAAAGGTGCAGCACCGCGCCCGCCAGCACGTGGTAGCCCGGCAGCCACGTGTCCTCCATGCTGAACAGGGGGTCGTGCAGATTACCGGTCGACGCGAGGTTCGCAGCTATGAGCCAGTGTCCATACCCGTCCTCGAACGGCTCGGGCATCTGCGCTGCCAGCAGCAGGAGCAGGCCGCACAGCGCCAGCAGGCCCGCGGCCGGCCCCGCCGCGCGCAGGCGCCCGAGCGCCCGTCGGCCCATTCGCCGCAGGGTCACGACCTCAAGCAGATCGAGGGCGCTGAGCGCTGCCACCAACAGGAAGCCGATCGCGAAAAGGCCCGAGTAGACGCCGAGCAGGGGATGATTCGCCGCGATCGCCGGGGGCACGAGCGACAGCGCCGCCAGACCGAGTACCGCCTCCGCCGCCGCGCGGGGGTCCCCGACCTTCACGTAGGCCTGGTCCCGCCACTCCTGGCCCCGCTCGACGATGCGGTGCTTGGGCGTGCGCACGAACTCACCGCCTCGTCGCGTCGCGCGGACGAGCGCGATCAATGTGTTCAAGGACATGCCGGCGCCGACCGCCTGGCACAGCAGCGCCGGCGCGCCCGACCACCACGGCCGCCCGCGCCTTGTCTGCGCGACCATGAAGCCGATCCACGGCGAGACGCCGACGGCGACGAGGAGCAGGGACGCGTCCGCCAGCTGCCCAGGGAGCGCGAAGCCTTGCGGCACTGTTAGCAGCAGCAGCGGGTAGCAGGCAAGCTGGAGCAGCATCACGGGCCCGACGCCATAAGCGACCAGATGCGCAGCCGCCTGGAACTTCACCCCAGCGCGGTTGGAGCTGCGCAGGACCGGGACCAAGAGGATGAAGGCGGACTGAAAGCTGCCGGTCGCCCAGCGCGATTGCTGGCGCCGGTACGCATCGATGGAAACCGGGAGCTCCTCGGGCACGACCAGGTCCTGGACGAAGGCTGCCCGCCAGCCGCGAAGCTGGGCGCGATAGCTGAGGTCGAGGTCCTCGGTGAGGGTGGCCGCGCTCCAGCCGCCCGCGTCGTCGATGGCGGCGCGCCGCCAAACGCCCGCCGTGCCGGTGAAGTTTGTGAAGTAGGCGCGCTGCGAACGAACCGCCTGCTCGACCAGGAAGTGGAAGTCGATCGCAAGCGCCTGCAGGCGCGTGAACCACGAGTAGCCCTCGTTGAGGTGGCCCCAGCGCGCCTGGGCGAACCCGACGCGCGGGTCGTCGAAGACTCCGAGGGTGCGGCGCAGGAAATCTTGCGGCGGGACGAAGTCGGCGTCGAAGATGGCGATGAAAGGTGCGGTGGTGAGACCCAATCCATGCGCGAGCGCGCCCGCCTTGAAACCCTCCCGGGTGCCGCGCCTGACGTGGCTCACGCGGACGCCTTTTCGGCGCCAGTGCGTGGCGCGCCGGCTCACGATGGAGGATGTCTCGTCATCGGAGTCGTCGAGGACCTGCACCTCGAATCGGTCGTGCGGCCACTCCATCGCGCAGACCGCGTCGATCACGCGCTCGGCGACGTAACGCTCGTTGTAGATCGGCACCTGCACGCAAACGTTGGGCTCGTCGCCTGAGGCGATCGGAGCGCGCGGAGCCGTTCGGATTCGCGTGGAGCTCCATGTCAGGTAAAGGAGATTCACTCCGAAGCACAGCAGCGCGAAGCTGGTGGCGGTGAGAACGACGAGCGTGATCGTCGCGATCACGTCGCGTCCTTTCCATCGAAGAGCGTGTAAGGCCGCATGGTCGCGCGCACGTACGCGACGCGGGCCAGCGCTTCTGGCCGGTGCCGGCGCGTCCACTGCATGTAGCGCCAAGCAGCGCCGCCCATGTGTCGCGCCGCGCCGTCGAGGGCCGCGGGAAAGAGCCACGCCGGCGCCCGCGGGCGTGGCGCCGGGTCGATTGACAGCGCAAGCGACCGATCGCCGAGCTGTGGAAAGTGGTCCTGCAGCGGGGGGTTCGCCTGGATGACATCGTTGAAGACCTCGAGGCCGAATACGGGCTGCGACATCAGCAGCTCGAAGGCCATGTCCTCGTCCTGACGTGCCAGCGGATCGCATTGGGACCGCTCGAGGATCAGGTTGGCTGTCATGAGTCGCGGCGCGAGCGGGCGGCGGGTCAGATCGTCCACCGGTTTTGCGCGATGGTTCAGCGCGTGCGCGAGCCCGAGCAAGTTGACGGCGACGTAAGCGAGGTGTCGGCGTCCGT
Organism: Candidatus Dormiibacterota bacterium; assembly: GCA_035473835.1. Classification (GTDB taxonomy): domain Bacteria; phylum Chloroflexota; class Dormibacteria; order Dormibacterales; family Dormibacteraceae; genus UBA10449. The sequence goes on from DATINX010000185.1 coordinate 17,428, forward strand.
CTTCGACAATGAGGTTCAGATCGACGTCATCCGATGCCCTGAAGCCTCCGCTCGCTAGCGAGCCCGCGATGGAGACGCTGCGGATGAACGGAGCGAACGCGACCAGGGTGCGGACGAAACGCATCGTCATGTCTAGATAGGGCGGTGCGTCGGCGCCATGCCCGGCGGACCGCTCGCGGATGCCGCTCGCGCGGTCCGCATCCGAACGCTGGACGACGAGGTCGTGGGCGATGGCGAGGTCCGGCATGGCGGCGACCGCCCAGCGGACTTCCCGGTCGGAGACCGCGCCGCCGAGGCAAAGACTGCCAAGCCGTTCGGGGTCGAGGGCGAATCCTCGCCTCGAAAGCAACGCGACCGTGCGGCGGACGCGCTCCGACGTGGACGAGGCGTGGGTCAGGGAATGGCCGATCACCGCAGCGCCTCCTAGAGTCCGAAGAGTCATAGGGCGATACGAGTTCAGGTTACGTCGATCCAAGGGCTCGGCGGCTTCGCCGTGAACCCGCGGAGACCCCTTACCATCATCAGTGCTGGCGCCCGCCGTTTCACCCAGGAGCTCCCATGACCGCCGACGGACATTTCAAGGTCCCTACCCCAGTCAACGAGCCGGTGCGTCCGTACGCGCCCGGCGATCCAAATCGTAAGAGCCTGAAGGCCCGCCTGGCCGACCTGACCGATGCCCGCACCGAGGTCCCGATGCAGATCGGGGGCGAGAGGCGGTGGGGGTCGTCAAGGGGCGACATCCGTTCGCCTCACCGGCACGAGCTGGCCATCGCGGAGTACGCCGTCGGTGGGGAGAAGGATTTCGACGACGCCATCGCGGCCGCGCTCGCAGCGCGACGTGCATGGGCCGCCACTTCGTACCACGAGCGCGCCGCCGTGCTGCTCAGGGCGGCCTCGCTCCTGGCCGGTCCTTGGCGCGACACCATCAACGCAGCGACCATGCTGGGCCAATCGAAGACCGTGCACCAGGCCGAGATCGACGCGGCATGCGAGTCGGTCGACTTCTGGCGGTACAACGCCTACTTTGGCGACCAGCTCCTCGCGCAGCAGCCTCTCAACGACGGCTCCGCGTGGAACCGCCTCGAATACAGGCCGCTCGAGGGATTCGTCTTCGCCGTCAGCCCGTTCAACTTCACATCGATCGGCGCCAACCTGCCGACCGCCGCGGCGCTCATGGGCAACACCGTGGTCTTCAAGCCGGCGACGCAGACGCTGCTCGTCAGCCACTTCCTGATGGAGCTTCTCGCGGAAGCCGGCTTGCCGCCCGGCGTCATCAACATGGTGAGCGGCAGCGCGTCGAAGATCTCCGAGCGTGTGCTCGGGCACAGGGAGCTCGCGGGCATCCATTTCACCGGGTCGACCGAGGTGTTCCAGGGCATGTGGCGGACGGTGGGCCAGAACGTCGACCAGTACCGGACGTACCCGCGGCTCGTGGGCGAGACCGGTGGCAAGGACTTTATCGTCGCGCACGAGTCGGCCGACTCGGATGCGCTGCGCACCGCGCTCATCCGCGGCGCCTTCGAGTACCAGGGCCAGAAATGCTCGGCCGCCTCGCGCGCATACATCCCGCAATCGATGTGGAAGCGCTTGCGGTCGGAGATGGCAGATGAGGTCGACGCCATCCCGCAGGGCGACGTGGCGGACTTCCGCAACTTCATGGGCGCCGTGATCGACGGCAACGCCTACTCGAAGCACATGAGCGCGATCGAGTTCGCCCGCAAGTCGGAAGGCGCGAAGGTCGTGGCGGGCGGCGAGGGCGACGACAAGGTCGGCTGGTTCGTGCGGCCCACGGTCATCGAAACCACCGACCCCGACTTCAGGCTCTTGAAAGAGGAGTTGTTCGGACCCATCCTCACCGTCTATCCGTACCCCGACGGCAAGTTCGAGGACACCCTCGCGCTCGCCGACCGTACGAGCCCGTATGCGCTGACCGGCGCGATCTTCGCGCGCGACCGGCACGCGATTCGAAAGGCATCCGAGACCCTGGTCAACGCCGCCGGGAACTTCTACATCAATGACAAGCCGACCGGCGCCGTCGTCGGGCTGCAGCCGTTCGGAGGCGCGCGGGCATCGGGCACCAACGACAAGGCCGGCTCGATCCTCAACCTCATCCGCTGGACCAGCCCGCGCACCATCAAGGAGACGTACGCGCCGCCTACCGACCATCGGTACCCGTACATGGACGCGGAGTAGGCGTAACGGCCGCCGATACTGCATGGTCACGGACGGCGATCCCCGACGGGTCTTTGGTGTCTAGGCCGCCCATCGGCGTTGTCGCCTCCTGCGCGCGCTCAGTCGCGCATTCCCGATGCGCTCCATCGCGTGCTCGTCGGCTCCTAGCATCTGGGCAGCCGATCCACCAAATCCCTCGTCGGGGCCACCGACCATGACCATTCGCAACGAAGTTGACGGGCCGGTGGTCACGGTGACCATCGACCGGCCCGAAGTTCGCAACGCGGTCGACCCGGACACCGCGGCCAGGCTCGTCAGCAGCTTCGAACGATTCGCGGCAGACGATGCGCTGCTGGTGGCGGTGCTCACCGGCGCCGGCGGCAACTTCTGCGCCGGGTTTGACCTCAAGGCGCTGGCGTCGGGGGATCCCAGGCAACTCGAAGAGACGGGTCCGGGCCCCATGGGCCCCACCCGCATGCGGCTCGACAAGCCTGTGATCGCGGCCATCGAGGGCTATGCCGTGGCCGGCGGCCTGGAGCTTGCGCTGTGGTGCGACCTTCGGGTCGCCGCCAGAGATTCGACGTTCGGCGTGTTCAACAGGCGTTTCGGTGTCCCGCTCATCGACCTCGGCACGATCCGCCTGCCGCGCATGATCGGTCAGGGCCGGGCGATGGACCTGATCCTCACAGGCCGTCCCGTAACGGCGGTGGAAGCCCTCGGCATAGGCCTGGTGGAAAGGCTCGCCCAGCCGGGTGACGCCATCGCCGAGGCCCACGAGCTGGCGCGCCGCCTGGCGGCGTTTCCGCAGGGCGCACTGCGCGCGGACCGCCGCAGCCTGCTGGGGCAATGGTCGCTGGACTTAGCTGACGCAATGCGGGCGGAGTATCAAGGTGGCGTCGAGGTGCTCGGTTCGGGCGAGGCGCAAGAAGGAGCGCGACGCTTTACCGGAGGTGGTGGCCGCCACGGTGAATAACTGTCTTAACAATGATTGTTTAGACAGTTGATTGGGTCGGATGGGGACTTCAGACGACGTGGAGTAGGTGTCAACCGGCAGGTGCTGGAGGGGTTTCAGCGAAGAAGAGGTCGAACACCTCACCGACATGCTGGGGCGCCTGGGCGACAACGCGCGGAGGATGAGCGGATGAAGGATATCTCGCTGCTACAGTCGACCCAGGGCATGGACGGGAGCGGGGACGCTGTGATCCAGGCCAGCGGCCTGGTCAAACGATACGGAGAGCTGGAGGCGGTGCGGGGAATCGATCTCGAGGTCGGCCACGGCGAGATCTTTGGCTTCCTGGGTCCCAACGGGGCCGGGAAGTCCACCACGATCTCGATCCTGTGCACGCTGCTCACGCCGACCGCGGGCACCGCCCGGGTGGCAGGCATCGACGTGGTTTTGGACCCCGCCCGCGTGCGCCGGCAGATCGGGCTCGTCTTCCAGGACCCCTCGCTCGACGACCAGCTGACGGGCCGCGAGAACCTCGAGTTCCACGCGTTCATCTACAGCGTGCCCTCGCACGATCGCAAGCGGCGCATCGACGAGATGCTCGCGCTGCTGCAGCTGACCGACCGCGCGAGCTCGCAGGTGCGAACGTATTCCGGGGGAATGAAGCGCCGGCTCGAGATCGCGCGGGGCATGCTGCACCAGCCACAGATCCTGTTTCTCGACGAACCCACGCTCGGCCTCGACCCACAGACGAGGCAGAACATCTGGACCCACCTCAACGAGCTGCGCGACACCAAGGGGATCACGATCTTTATGACCACCCACTACATGGACGAGGCTGAGTATTGCGACCGCATCGCCATCATCGATCGCGGCCAGATCGTCGCCCTCGGCACGCCAGACGAGCTCAAGGCGATGGTGGGCGGCGATGTGGTGACGATCACCTCCAGCCGTGCGGATGAAGCGGCGGCGGAGATCACCAGGCTGCTCGGCGTCACGCCGATCCGGGACAACGGAAGCCTTCGTATGGAGGTGCCCGACGCCAAAGTCTTCGTGCCGCGGCTCGTCCGCGAGCTCAGCGCGCCGGTTGACACCGTCACGCTCAGGCGGCCGAGCCTCGACGACGTCTTCTTGAAGCTCACCGGCCGCGCCATCCGCGAGGAGGAGGCCAGCACCCGGGACCAGATGCGTGTGATGGCCAGCCGATTCATGGGGCGCCGGAGATGAGCGTCAAAACCGCTTCATCGACCGCGGTCGCGACCATCACTGTCGAGCCGATTGACACGCGGATGGCGAGCCTTCGCGCGATCTACATCATCTGGTACCGCGACATCCTTCGCTATTGGCGCGACCGCTGGCGGCTCGTGGCATCGCTCGCACAGCCGCTGCTGTTCCTCATCGTCTTCGGCTCGGGCCTGAGCTCGGCGTTGGGGCGCGGCTCGCTGTTCGGCGTCGCCAGTGGCTTCACGTACATCCAGTTCATCTACCCCGGAATCATCGGCATGGCGATCCTGTTCACAGCGATCTTCGGCGCGATGTCGATCGTCTGGGACCGCGAGTTCGGATTTCTGAAGGAAGTGCTGGTGGCGCCCATCGACCGGTCCGCGGTCGCGATCGGAAAAGCGCTCGGCAGCACGACGCAGGCGATGATCCAGGGCTTGATCCTGCTGGTGCTGGCGCCGTTCGTCGGGGTCAAGCTCAGCTTCCTGACGGTTGTCGAGCTCATCCCGCTCGCCGCCGTGCTCGCGTTCGGGCTCTCGTCATTTGGGGTCGCACTCGCGTCGACGATGAAATCGCTGCAGGGCTTTCAGGTGGTCATGAACTTCCTGATGATGCCGATGTTCTTCCTCTCGGGCGCCCTGTTCCCGCTGATCGGCCTGCCCGTCTGGATGACCGTTCTCACGCGGCTGGACCCGGCTTCGTACGGGATCGATCCACTGCGCCGTGTCGTGCTTGCGGAATCAGGCCGATCCAGCGCGCTGGTCGACAGCTTCGGCCTGACCATCAACGGCCATGTGCTCCCGATCGCGCTCGAGTCGGGCATCATGCTCGCGTTCGGCGCGGTGATGCTCGGGATCGCCGTCATGATGTTTCAGCGCCGCGACTGACAGAAGCAGCAACCCCAGCAGCTCGCCGGCGAGCATTGGCAGCGGCCCCCATTCGGTGATGCCTTCGATGGCGATGAACATCGCCAGCACGAAAGCCGACGACCACGCGGGCCGCCCTGGAACCCGAAGGTACAGCCACCCGGCGACGCCCAGCATCGCGAGGTCGTCGATGTGCAGGTATGGAGTTGCCGCCAGGCCGCCAAGAAGAGCGGTGGCGTACATCCACTCGGGCGTTCGCTTGCGAAACCGGAACACGAGCGCCAGCGCCCAGATCGCGATCGCGACCTGCAACGCACGCGTGACGGCAAGGTCGCCGATGAAGGGAGCGAGGGTCACCGCCCGATTGACAGGCACGCCGGCCGCAAAGCTCAGCCGCTCCTGGTAGGTGGCGACGCCGGCCGGCCCGATCGCCAGAGCTGAAGCGATCGCGAGCAGGCCGATTACCGTGACCGCTCCCGCGAAGGCGCGATAACGCCCCGCGACGAGCAGAGCGACCGGGACCAGGAACCCCAGCTGCGGCTTGAGAACGATGACGCCCAGCGCCAGCCCGGCGGCGAATTGGCGGCCGGAACGCAGGAGGTGGTAGGAGGCGGCGACGCCGAATGCGATGAGTAGTCCCGGCTGCCCGAGCTGCAGGCCGTAGATGACCGGCACCCAGGCCAGGGCTGCCACAAGGTGAATGCCGCGCAAACGACCCGCGCCAGGGGCGGCCAGGTACCAGGTGCTACCGAGCGCGGCGAGCAGCAGAGCGCTCCACGCCCAGTACGCGACCGCATAGGGAAGCAGGGTGAACGGATAGGCCAGCCAGGCCAGCGGCGGCGGGCTGATGTAGCGGGCCAGATCCGCGATCGTGATCCGGGATCCCAAAGCATCGAGCTCGCCCTGCTGGAGGCGGAGGTCGTAGAGGGACGCCCAGCCATGTGTGGCGCCGATGCGCGCAGCGGCGTAGTAGAACGTGAAGTCGTTGTGGAAGTGGTCGGACGCGAAAGCGACCAGCCACTGGTAGACGTCGAAGAAGGCGAACATCACCGCCGCCAGGGCCCCGGCCGCGATGCCGAGGTTGCGCCACCGCCGTCTGTCTCCCATGCCAACGCGATCCTAGTCGGCGTTCCCGTACCTTGTTCGCGTTATGGCTGAGCCCGGCTTCGAGCCTCGAGTGCTCGAGCTCAAGGACGGGACCAGGGTTCACGTCCGGCCGATCGTCCCGGAAGACGAGCCACTCTTGATCGAAGCGGTTGGAGCCATGTCGGAGCGGACGGTGTACTTTCGATTCTTCTCACCTCTCAAGCGCCTACCGGATGCATTGGCGCACCGGCTCGCGGTCGTCGATTATCAAGACCGCTTCGCCATCGTCGGCACGACCCACAAACCCGGAGGCAAGGAGCGCATCGTGGGTGTCGCGCGCTACGACCGCGCCTCTCACACCGACGTGGCGGAGACTGCGGTCGCGGTCGTGGACGAGTTTCAGCGCCGCGGATTGGGCAGCGCACTGCTCGCGATCCTGGCGAAAGTCGCGCGCGACCACGGCATCAAGACCTTCACTCTCATCGTGCTGCCCGAGAATCAGCAGATGCTGGGCCTGCTCCGCAAGATGGGCTGGATCCACCAGGCGAAGCTGGCCGGCGGTCTCTACGAGATCAGCTTCGACCTCCCGGCGGAAGGCTAGATGGATACGCAGCTGCTCGCGTTCGCCGGGATCTCGGTGCTCCTCGCGGTGACCCCCGGACCGGACATGGCGGTGGTGACCAAGAATGCCCTGGCCCACGGCCGGCGAGGGGTGGTGCTGACAACCACGGGAATCGGGCTCGCGCTGGCGATCTGGGTCACGGCCACCGCGATCGGGCTGTCGGCCGTCCTCAGGGCTTCGGGCGAGCTCCTGTTGGTGCTCAAGCTGGTCGGGGCCGCCTACCTCGCGTACCTGGGCGTGCGCACGCTGATCGATTCGCGCCGGCGTCCCACCGATCTGCTTGCCGGTGTCCCTCCGGCCGCGCCCGCCCACGCCATCTTCCGGCAGGGTTTTCTCTCCGCCATCTCAAACCCGAAGCTCGGGGTGTTCTTCGTGACGTTTCTGCCGCAGTTCGTCGAGCCAGGCCAGGCGCTGCTGCCTCGGCTCTTCGAGCTCGGCTTGATCTTCGCCCTCATCGGGTGGACCTGGATGAACCTTTATGGGCTGCTCATCACGCGCCTGCGGGACTTCATCACCGCGCCGCGCGTGCGGCAGTGGATGCAGCGAGTGACCGGGGTGGTGCTGCTTGGCTTCGGGGCGCGCCTCGCGCTGGAGCGCGTCTAGCCTGTCAGCCGGCCGCCCATAGGAATTCCTGGCAGATGGCGTCGAACTCCTGGGCTTCCGGAATCCCGGCCGGGAACTCCTTGGTGTCCGCGGGATTGAGGCCGAACATCGCCACCGTGACGCCGCCCTTGGTCGCCGCGATGATGAAGAAGCGCACCTTCGCCGCGGTGGCGTTGGCGCCGATCAGGTTGGCGGAGTAAACGGAACCCATCCCGTCCTGGTCTCCGATATGGGCGCCTCTGACATCCGTTACGAAGACGACGTCCTGCCATGAGGACGACGGCAGGGCGCTGACCATTGCCTGCATGACCTGATCGAGCGGCGTGCCCGACTTGGTGCCGACGACCTGGAAGAGCCCGAGCTTGGTCGCCAGCGTGACGCTCTGCGCGTCCTGGCTGCGGACGGTCCAGCTCGGGTTGTAGTCGAGCTGGAATCCATAGGCCGAGCTCTTGTAGGTCGCCGGCGCTGGAAGCGGCGTGACGATCCTGGCCCCGCAGTTCGATGTGCAGGGCTGGTGGCCGCCGATCACCCTGGACACGGCGAGCGCGCTCACGATCAGAGTGACGATGGCGAGGATGATGAGCAGACCACCGGCGACAGCGAGCTGGAGGCCGCTGACCCGGCGAACGCCGGTCAACTGGCGGGCGGGCGCCGAAGGATAGGCGTAGGCCGGCTGGATTGGGGCGGGCCCCCACGACTGGGGCGCGCCGCAGCGGCCGCAATAGGGCGCGCCGGGCGGCACCTGGGCGCCGCACTGCCCGCAGTAACGCGGCCGAGCCGCCACTAGGTAGGAGCGGCCGAGTGCATGCGGGTTTGCTTTGAGGCCGAGCGGGCGACGCCGCAGGAGGGACAGAACGCCATCGTCGGGACGATGCGATGACACTCCGGGCACGCGGAGTCCGGCCCGATCTCATGGGCCGCCCCCTCCGCGAGCAGGGCCCGATGGATGACGAGCCTGACGTACATCAGGAGCGCCACGGTCGCCACGAAGCGGATGCCGACCTGGAGCACGAGGTCGGGCACGATCACGGCGAGGATGCCGAGGATGACCTGCGCGCCCACGGCGACGGCCAGGGTCGCCAGCACGCTCGCCTCCCACCCACGGCCCGTGACCCGCCTGTCATAGCGCTGCAGCCAGATCGCCGCGGTCACGATTGACGTCGTGCTCGCGTTGATGAGCATGACCAGGATTCCCGCGTTGAGCAGGCGCAGCCCCCAGTCCACGGTTGAACCGCTTCCCACCAGCGGACCGTTGAGCAGTGGCCAGAACGCGGTCAGCTTGGTGGCGAACGTGAAGCCAAGCGCTGAGGCGGCGCCGAAGGTGAGACCGTCAAGCGGTTCGCGCAAATTGCCTCTGATGACGAAGAGCAGCATCGGCCCGACCAGCATCAGGGCCTGCGCGATGATCGGCAGCGCGACACCCGCGAACAAGACATTGTTCCCGTTGTCTTCGCTGATCTGAAAGCCTTGCACGGTGCCGCCTGTGATCGTGGTGAACACGTAGCCCAGCACGGCGCCGGTGACCATCGTCGCCGCGATCAGCAGCCACGGCTCGGACTCATATACCTCCGCCTCATAGATGTAGAGGAGGTAGAGCACCGGCAGCACCAGTAACGCGGCGATGGTCGCCGGGGCGAACAGGTGCACGGCGGCCAGCAGCGCCACCACGACGACGCCCGTCAGCAGGGCCCAGCGAAAGGCGCCGCCGCGCCGGTGAGGCAGGTGAGGAAACAGGGTTGAGACGATGGACAGGTGCAGGACCGGCTCGGAGGGCACCGCCGCGAATGAATGCGGGCGGTCGGCGCTGGCCCTCGTCAGGTGGGCGCCGCAGTGACCGCAGAATTCGCCCGAAGGCACCATCGAACCGCAGTGAGGGCATTCGACGAGCGGCGGTCGCGTTTCCGTGCTGTTCTCGCTCATGCGCCCCCTCCTTTTACGTAGAGGATCCAGGCCGCGTCGAGGGCGGCGCCGTCCATGCTTCCCCACCCGGTGGCGAAGTCCCATCCCGCGGTGGCGTCGAAGGCGAGGTTGTTGCCGACCTTCACATCGTGGAATGGGGGCGCGGGCAGCTTCGACGAGTTCATGCCCATCCAGTAGATGGCGGGGTTGGCGAACCCGGTCTCGCGCATGCCCTTGCGCTTGAGATCCTGGTCGATGAGGGCTACGGTCGCGGCCCAAAGGGGCGCCGCCGCCGACGTGCCGCCGGCCTGGCCCTCCTGGCCGCCGAAGACGATATGGAAACCCGTCGACGGGTCCGCGTCGGCGGCCACGTCGGGTACCTGCCGAAGCCCATGGCCAGCCTGCTGCGCGACGGCCTGCTGGTAGGTGGGGATCGAGTAGAACTGGCTGACGCCGCCGCCCGAACCGCTCTCGCCAAGCGGGCCTCCCCAGGCGGCTTCTTTGAAGTAGACCCCCTGCACCGACTGGAAGACACTGGTACCGCCCACCGCGGTCACCGTCGGCAGGCTCGCCGGGTAGCTGGCGGCGGGCGGTGCTGTCTCTCCGCACGTGAAGGCGCCGCTGTCGCCGCTCGCGACGAAATGGGACATCCCCTGCGCCACTGCGCGGTCCTGGATGCTCGCGTAAAGGTCGCGATGGCCGCTCGGCGCTTCAGGCTCGCACGCGCCGAGGCTCTCGGAGATGACCGAGCCGAGGTGGTCGGCGACCATCTGGTCGAACGCGCGGTCGGCGTGCGCGAAGTCGGGCGCAGACAGGTAGACGACCAGCTTCGCCGCCGGCGCGACCTGGTGGACGATCTCGAGATCGAGCGCCGTCTCGCCCTGCGGCTTCTCTGGCGTGCCCCAGGTGGGATCACGCTTGATCGTCAGAAGCTGGTCGTAGGGCGAGAGCCCGAACTTGGCTGCGAACGTGTTCACATCGCTGAGGTTGGGAATGTCGTCGATCTCCGGCAGCAGGATCGTCATGCCCGAGCCGTCGAGACCCGCATCGCGGAGCGGCTTCAAGTTGTAAAAGGCGAGCACGTCCGTTGGGGTGAGCCCGCCGGGGCGCACCGCGTAGGTGCGCACGAGCCGGTAGTTGTCGAGGCCGGCAACGCTGATGACCGCGGCACTGATCTGCAGGGGCAGCTTCGGCGTGTCCAGCGACGCGTAGAACGTCGTGCCGTCGGCCAGGCGGTAGTCCTGGATGTCGATTCCAAAGAGAGCGGCGACGGCCGGTGCGGGGCCGCCGGCCGCGATCAGGCCCGAGCCAGGGTTCCAGGTCGGCTGCAGACCAGCCGACTCGAGCGCGACCAGCGCAGCGTGGACCTTGACCGGATCGGGCCCGAACTGAGTCGCGTATTGCTCAGGCGTGACTGTCTTGCCGGCCGCGATCAGCCTGGCCAGCTGCTCGGGGCGGCGGCTGCGAAGGCCGAGACTGAGGTCGACGTGGGTGGCCGCGTTAGCAGGGCCGAGGTGGGCGGCCTGCCTGATGGCCGTCGCAAGCAGAGGTGGCGGCGAGCTCAGCTTTCCTGCCGGCGGGGCGGCCCTTGGCGGGGGCGACGGCGAGGCGCATGCGGACACCAAAATAAGAAGGGCGGCGAGCGCCCCCAACCCCCGCATCAGAAGAACACAGCTTCCCAGACTTCGGATTCGAATACCAGCCCGAAGCCGAGCTTGCGGTAGGCATCGAACGCGCGCGTGTGGTTCCAGCCGTCGACATACAGCGAGGCCGAGCGGGCGCCCGCGTCTCTAAGACGGGCCAGCGCCTCGGCCACGAGCCAGGTCGCGAGCCCCTTGCGCCGGTGCTCGGGAACGGTGCCGACCGAGCTGATGACGCCGACCGGCTGCAGGCGCGCATCCTCGACATAGGCTTCGACCTGGCCGAGCGTGACCGCGGCGGGCTTGCCTTCGCGAGTGGTCGCCATCAACGAGAGCCGTGGGGACCGGCCGGTGACCAGCTCCGCCTCGTGGCGGGGTGAGAAGCGCCAATGGTCCGCGAACGAGCGATTGTGGACGTCGGACCAGCTCCCGGCGGGGGCTCGATCTCCGTCGACCAGGTCGAAGCCGGGCACGGCGAGAGCGTTGGGCAGCCGGCCGGACAACTTCATGTCCATGCGCCACCAGGGCCGGACCATCTCCGCACCCATCTCGGCGAGACAGTCCGAGTGCCCGCGCCCGCACCAGACCTGCGCCGCCGTCGCCCCGGCGGCCCGCGACAGGTCGAATCCCCAGCGCAGCAGCTCTTGCCTCAGCTCGGGAGGATCACCTGCGACCGACACCTGCGTCACGGTGCCTCGCGGCGTCGGGCGGCCGGAGACGAGGACCGCACCGGCCAGGTCGCGATCACCCTCTTCCATCCTCGAGCGGGCGGCCCAGTCGAAGTCGCCCAGCATTCGCTGCAGGTGGGCCTCGCCCGGAACGCAGTCCTGGCGCCCGGCGCGCACCTCTGCGCGCATGAGCGAGAGCAGTGCGGGGAGGTCTTCAGCCCGGCCCGGCCTCATGCCGTCGCCCTGGCTGTGACCTCGTGGACCTCGGGCAGAGCGCGGCGGATCTGTTCCTCGAGCTCGGTTTCGACCTGGTGTGCCTGCTCGAGGCTCACGTCGCCAGAGAGCTCCGCAACCACATGCGCATGGATGCGGTTGTGCCTGTCGCTCAGCTCCACATCGACGCAGCGCTTTACGGCCGGGTGCGATTCGACCACGGCGCGCATGCGGTCGACGAGCAGGGCGCGGCGCTCGGTGACATCCTCGCCGCTCACCACGTGCGGCTCCATCGGCTCGAGGTGGATGTCGATGCGGGTGGCGTCGGGCAGCTCCGCGCGCAGCGTCGTCTCGAGTTGTGCGCTGGCCCTGGAAGCCGATGCCAGTGACATCTCGCCGGGCAGCTTGGCGTGCATCGTGAGATGCAGGGAGCCGTCGCTCTCGCGTTCGACCGTTACGTTGTGGAGATCGCGCACCCCGCCGTTGCGAGCCGCCGCCGCGTGCACCCGTTCGACCAGGTCCGCAGGTCGAGACTGCCCTTCCACCTGCACGGTCAGGTCGAGCTCGGGGAGCGCGGTCCGGGCGGCCCGCTTCACATCCTCAACCAGCGCTCCGGCCGCTTCGAGTGGCAGCATTCGTGCGGTCGCGATGCTGGTGTCGCCCAGTAGATGCGGTCCCGAACGGCGGACCCGCACCGAGCGCACCTCGCGTACCCCGTGGACGGCTGCGATCGCCGCGCGCAGATTGCGCTCGGCGTCGGCCGCGGACCGATCCATGAGGATGTCGCCCGACCGCCATGCCAGCTTGCCGGCGGCGCGGGCGATGATCACCGCGACCAGGAGAGCCGCGGCTGAGTCGGCCCAATTGATCCCCGCCCGCACACCCGCCAGCCCGACCAGGACGCCGACGGTGGCGAGCACATCGGACCAGCGATTGGCTGCGTCCGCCTGCAGGGCGTCGCTGCCGGCCGCGCGCCCAACCCTGCGCAGCACCGCTCCGCGGCCGAGCTCGATCAGCAGCGTCGCGGTCAGCAGGGCGAAGGCATACCCGGCCGGGTTGACCCTGCCGCCTCCGAGCATCAGGCGGCGCACGGCCTCGAAGGCGATGCCCGCGGCCGTGATCAGCAGCAGGACCCCCTCCGCAAAAGCGGCGAGGTTCTCCGCTCGGCCGTGGCCAAAGGGGTGTTCGCGATCGGCCGGCTTGCGCGCGGTGCGCACGGCGACCAGCGCGAAGACGCTGGCGGCGAGGTCTAACAGCGAATGGACGGCCTCGCTGATGATGCCCAAGCTTCCGGTCAGAAGGCCGACCGCGAGCTTGGCCGCCACCAGGGCCACGCCGATGAACACCGAGCCGAGAGCAACGCGCTCCGGGTGGCGTCCTAGGGCTTCCACGCCATCACTGTAGAGGGCGGTTCGAGCCGCACCTGTGCGAGAGCGCGCTACGTCAGGAGCGCGGCCAGGTTGAAGAGCTGCTCCTCCGAGCCGAGGGCTATGAGCAGGTCGCCCTCCTCCAGCCGCAGGTCTGGTCCCGGGTTGACGTGCAGCTCGCCCTCCCGCCGGCGCACCGCGAGCAGCTTGGCGGCGTCGGGATTGAGAAGCCCGGCCTCGGCGACCATCTTGCCGACCACCGCCATGTCCGGCTTCACGAGCATCTCCTCGACTGCGATCTCCGCCTCCCCGTGGTGGAGGGAGTCGAGCACGTCGACCAGCGCAGGGCGAAGCGCGATCTCCGCCATCCGATGGCCGGCCATCTGATACGGCGAGATGACGCGATTGGCGCCGGCCAGCTCCAGCCGGCGGATCGACTCGGGCCGCCCGGCGCGGGAGATCATGTAGAGGTCGGGCTTGAGCGCGCGGGCGGCCAGCGTGATGTAGACGGCGCGCTCATCAGAGTCCACGGCGGAGATCAGGCCGCGCGCCCGTTCGATGCCCGCGAGCTGCAGGATCTCTTCGCTGGAGGCGTCACCCTCGACATGGAGGCGATCCTCGTTGCGCAGACGAACCAGGGCTTCCTCGGTGTTGTCGATGACGGCGTATGGGACCTTGTGCTCCTCGAACTCCGCCACGATCTGCGTGCCGATGCGTCCATAGCCGCAGATGATGAAGTGGTCCCGCAGCCGGTTCAGCGCGCGTTCCAACTGACGCTCTCTCCTGTACGCGACGAACGTGTTGTCCGTGAGGGTCTCCGCGATGACGCCGAATCCGAAGAGCATCGTACCCACGCCGACGACGATGAGCGTCGACGTGAAGAGCCGGCCCGTGACCGACAGCGGATGGACCTCGGTGTACCCCACCGTCGAGATCGTGATGATCGTCATGTAGAAGGCGTCGAGGAGGTTCCACCGCTCGATGAGCATGTAGCCGGCGATCCCGTAGAGGATCACCACCGCGAGCAGCGCCGCCGGGAGCCGGAACCGCCGCAGCGGGTGCGGTTGCCGGCCCTTCATGGGCCGGCTGTCAGCCGCCTCCGCCCGGGCCTTCGAGGCCCGGTTTGGTCATCTTGCCCAGGTCGAGCACCCTGTTCAGATCCGCCTCGGAGACGCCCTTGGCGCGCGCCAGCTCGCGGATCGACTGCCCCGTGCGTATCGATTCCTTGGCGATCTTGGCCGCCTCGTCGTAGCCGATCACCGGGTTGAGGGCTGTCGCCAGCATGGGGCTGCGCTCGACGAGCTCGGGGCCGCGGTCGGTCGCCTGCAGCCCTTCCACCAATCGCTCGCGGAAGTTGCGCGCCGACGCGGCGAGGAGGGTGATGGACTCGAGACCGGCCACCGCGGCCACCGGCATCATCACGTTGAGCTCGAACAGGCTGCCCGCCTGGCCGCTGATCGTGACCGTGAGGTCGTTGCCGAGGACGCGGGCAACCACCATCGTCAACGACTCCACGATGACTGGGTTCACCTTGCCGGGCATGATGCTCGAGCCCGGCTGCGTCTCGGGCAGCCGCAGCTCGCCAAGGCCCGCGATGGGTCCGGTGCCCATGAGCCGGATGTCGGTCGCGATCTTCGAGAGGCTCACCGCGATGCTGCGCAGCGCGCCGTGGGCCGCGATCAGGGCATCCAGCGTCGCCTGCGCATGGAAGTGGTTGCGGGTCTCCCGAATGGCGATGCCTGTGGCGCCGGCCAGCCGCGCGCTGGCGAGGCGCGCATAGCGTGGGTGCGCGTTGAGCCCGGTGCCGACCGCGGTGCCGCCCAGCGGCACGCTCGCCAGCTCGCCGACCGCCGCCTTGGCGCGCCGGATCGACTCCTCGATCTGTCCCGCGTAGCCCTTGAACTCCTGCCCGAGCCGGATGGGCGTCGCGTCTTGAAGGTGGGTCCGGCCCGTTTTGATCACCGGCCAGAACTCGCTGCTCTTGGCGTCGAGGGATTTCTGCAGCTGATCGAGCGCGGGGATCAGCTCGTCCGCGATGGCGACCGCCCAGGAAATCTGGATCGCGGTCGGGATCACGTCGTTGGAGGACTGGCCCAGGTTGACATGGTCATTCGGGTGCACGAGCTTGGAGCCCGGCTTGCCGCCGAGGATCTCGGTGGCGCGGTTGGCGATCACCTCGTTGGCGTTGGTGTTTGTCGACGTGCCCGAGCCGGTCTGGTACACATCGATCGGAAACTGGTCGTCGAGCTTGCCGTCGATGACCTCTTGAGCGGCCTTGGCGATGGCGCGCGCGCGCCGCTGCGAAAGCAGACCGAGCTCGCTGTTGGTTTGTGCGGCGGCCTTCTTGATCATGCCGAGCGCGCGGATGAACCGCCGCGGGAAGGGCTGACCCGAGATGGGAAAGTTGAGCACGGCGCGCTGCGTGGACGCTCCGTAGTACGCGTCAGCGGGGACTTCCATCTCGCCCATTGAATCTCGTTCCATTCGTGTCTTCTTGTCGCCGGCCACGCAGGGATTGTAAGCAGCGTAGTTTTTCGCAATGAGGCTGGCCGCGGTCGACATCGGCAGCAACACAGTTCACGTGCTTGTCGCCGACGTGGTGCGAAACAAGCTTGAGGACGTCGCCCACTACGTCGAGATGCCCGAGCTGGGCGCCCGCGTCGCGCGCACGGGCTCGATCGGCGGGCGGGCCCGCATCGCGATCCGTGCGCTGCGATCCGTCGTCGCAAAAGCGCAGAAGCACAGCTACCAGACCCTCATCGCCGCGGCGACCGAGGCGGTTCGCGAAGCGTCGGACGGTGCGGCGTTCGTCCGGCAGGCGAGCGAGGCGATCGGCGCGCCGGTGCGCATCATCTCCGGGCGGCGCGAAGCCGAGCTCAGCTTCCTCGGCGTGGCCAGCCGCCACGCCGCGCGCCGGGAGTGGGTGATGGTCGACCTGGGCGGCGCCTCGACGGAGGCAGTCATCGCCCGAGGCCACGACCTGCTCCGCTCCGCCACGCTCGCGATCGGTTCGGGCGTCCTCTCCAGCACCTACCTCTCCGATCCGCCGCGGCCCGAGGAGCGGGCCCGGATGCGCAGGGCCGCTCTGCGCGAGCTCACCAGGGCGCCCGACGGCGACGTCGAACGCCTGGTCGCCACGGGCGGGACCGCCTCCAACCTCCCGTCCGTGCTCTCCCGGCGCAACCCGCCCAGCGTGCTGACGACCGCGGACCTGCTCGGCTGCGAGAGCCGCCTCGACGCCCGGCCTGCCGCCGAGGTGGCCAAGAAGGTGGGCCTGCCGCCCAACCGGGTGAAGGCGATGCGGGCCGGCGTCGAGGAGCTGCTTCTCCTGCTCGACTGGTATGGCCTGGCGGTGCTCCAGGTCAGCCACGAGGGCCTCCGCCACGGGATGCTCCTGGCCTATCTGGAACGGGGCGAAGATTGGTGGCGGTGAAGCGTTAAGCGCCAAGAGCCCCGGGTAGGATGAATTCATGGCGAGTGTGACCGACCACGGAGCAGCGCTCAAGAAGGCGCTGGCGCTGACGTGCGCCATACTCGTGATCGAGTTCGCCGGCGGCCTGTTCTCCCACTCCCTGGCGCTGCTTTCCGACGCCGGCCACGTCCTCACCGACGTCTTCGCGCTGGGTCTTGCCTGGTTCGCTGTCGAGCAGGCGAAACGTCCGGCCGACCGCAAGCGCAGCTACGGGTATCAGCGGGTGAGCATCCTGGCGGCGCTCTTGAACTCGGTGGCCCTGATCGTGATCGTGATCGCGATCGCCATCGAAGCGGTGCGCAGGCTGGCCCACCCGGAGCCGGTGCAGGGTTGGATCGTGATCGGGTCGGCTCTCCTGGCCATCGCCATCAACGCCTATGTCGTGTTCGGCCTCCGCGGGCATGGCAAGAGCCTGAACCTGCGTGCCGCGATGCTTCATGTCACCGGCGACATCGGCGCCTCGGTCGGTGTGGTCGTGGCAGGCGCGGTCATCCTGCTGACCGGCTGGCTCTACATCGACCCGATTCTCTCGCTGGGCATCGCGGCGCTGATCGCGTTCGGCGCGTGGCAGATCGTCCGCGAGACCGTCAACCTCCTGCTCGAGGGCACGCCGAGCGACATCGTGCTCGGCGACGTGGCGAGCGAGATCACTAAGACCGACCGCGTCGTCGCCATGCACGACCTGCACGTCTGGGCGCTTTCGTCAGAGGAGATGGCGCTCAGCGCACACGTCGTGCTCGAGGATTGCCCCCTCGGCGAAGCCGAGCACGTGGTGCGCGACCTCGAGGAAAGGCTGTGCTCGCGATTTGCGATCGGCCACACGACCATTCAGGTCGAGAGCTGCCACCCGTGCGGTGAGATCCATCACGGCTCGGGAGAGC